>NZ_JAZIFY010000001.1:332500-665000 GCF_036634195.1 Streptomyces sp. P9-A4 | reverse complement strand
GACGGGCTCGGTCGGGGACGGTCGGGGGTGGTCGAGGTCGGTCGGGCTCGATCGCGCTCCGGCCCGGTCCGGCCGACGGGCGGCCGGGACACAGGCCCGCCCGCCCGGTCGGCGGGGGCCGGGGGGTCAGCTGCCCGTGCCCGTACGGCCCCAGTCCGGGCCCGTCGCCGCCCACGCGCGGTCCAGGCGCGCGTACCGCGTCAGCACGAGACGGCGTACGGCGAGACGGCGGACGGTCTCGACCAGGAGGCCCGCGAGCAGAGCGGCCGTCAGACCGGCGACCACCGCGTGCGCGCGGGCCGCGTCCGCGTTCATCGGCGCGGCCACGGGCTGCCCGGACCGGTCCGTCCAGAGCGGGAAGGTGGAGCCGGGCGCGGAGCGCCGCCGGGCCGTCGACACCGTCCCCGTACGCGTCGAGCCGTCCGGCGCGGTCCACTGGGCCACCACCGAGCGGCGCAGCCGGTCCTCCCCGGCCGCCTCGGCGGTCCGCCCGCCCGTCGCCGGCCGGTCGGCGGCCCGTACGACCCGGGCGGTCGTCGGCGCCCGCTGCTCCTGCTGGGTACGGGCGGCACGCTGGAGCGAACCGTTCGCGGAGGCGCCGGCCGCCCACCCGGTCAGCGGCACCAGGACACAGAGCAGCGCCGCCGCCACGAAGGCCACCCAGGCCTCGGCGAGATCCGTGCTCCGGCGCAGGGGATTGTGCCGCCAGCGCCAGAGTCCGATGGCAGCGCGCACGTCGGGACCCCCTCGTTGTTCACCGATCCTCCAACGAGTGTGCCCCGGGGCGGGGTTCCCCGCCTGCCGGACGGCGAAGTGTGACGGGGTCCCTCGTGGCCGGTTCGCGAAGTGCGACCGGGGTCCCTCGGGCCCGGTTCGCCGAGGTGGCGCCCGCTCCCGGCTCAGTCCAGGATCTTCACCTCGTCGCCGACCCGGACCGTGCCGGTGTGCTCGGGGACGAGGTTCTGGCCGAAGATGACCCGGCCGTCGCTCTTGCGGTGCCGGGCGAGGGTCCGCAGCGGTTCCTTGCCGCGCTCGGCGGTCAGCTGGTCCGTCGTGGTGACGACGCAGCGCCCGCAGGGACGGGCGACCCGGAAGGTGACCTCTCCGACCGTGAGCCGCGTCCAGCCGTCCTCCGCCCAGGGGGCGGTTCCCTCGATCACCAGGTTCGGCCGGAACCGGTTCATCGGCAGCGGGCCCTCGTCGGCGTGGTCGCCCTGGGCGATGAGGGAGTTGAGGGCGTCGAGCGACGTGGTGGTGGTGACGAGCAGCGGATAGCCGTCCGCGAAGCTCACCGTCTCGCCGGGCAGCGCGTAGTCGGGGTCGACGGGCCGCCGGTGCTCGGGCGCGTCCATGTGGACGAACCGGAAGTCGCCTTCCAGATACGCCGAGACCCAGGCGGCGGCGTCGGGCCCGGCGGGGACGGCCTCCACCGGCTTGTCGAAGATCTCCACCGTGATCGTGGAAGTGGGGTGCGGCACCTCGACGGTCAGCGGCGGGTGGCCGGGCGCGGACAGCACGACGCCGCCGCCCGGTACGGGTTCCGCCGTGGCCAACGCCATCCGGGGGTGACGGCGTTGGGTCACGATCCTGCCCGCGGCGTCGACGACCGCCCAGCGGCGGTCCCCGGCCAGCCCCCAGGGCTGGACCTCGGCCGCCGTGGGAGCCAGCGCGCGCATGGCCTTCACCGGGTGGACGTGGACGGAGCGGAGCACAGGAGTCGGCATACGGTCATCCTGCCAGCCGCCCCGGGCCGGCCACGGCCCGGGAGCGGAAGCCGGTCAGTAACCCCCGCCCTGGTAGGGGCGGTTGTACGGGTCGTCGTACGGAGCGGGGGCCGGGACCGGCGCCGGAGCGGGCCGGGGGGCCGCCGGACGCATCGCCTCGTAGCCCGTGGGCGCCGGGCGGGGCTGCTGCGGGTACTGACCGCCCTGGTAGCCGCGCGGGGCCACCTGCTGCTGCGGGATGTACGGGGCGGGGGCGTGCTGCAGGGGCACGGGGGCCATCTGAGGCGTGGGCTGCGGGTATCCGTAGCCGTTGCCGTAGGAGGGCTGCTGCGGGCTGGGCGCCGCCGGGAGGGCGGGCAGTGCCGAGGGAAGCGCCGGCAGGTAGGAACCGCTCGCGGGGAAGCTGCTGCCGGTGTCGTAGGCGGCGGGCACTCGGATCGGGGCGATCTGAGGCGTGCCCCGCTCCGCGACCAGGGAGTCGTAGATCGGGGTGTCCGGGAAGGACGGCGCGGTGTGGTAACCGCCTCCATAGGTGGAGCGGGGGGAGGTCATGGCACATAAGTTAAGCCCACGATGTGCCGGTTGGGGAGTCCCCATCTCGGGGATATCCGTTTTACGCTGGTTTTCTCCGTCTGGCCTGCCAAAACATCGTTAAAGGCTGCGTTAACAGAGGGGGTTCGGTGGGGCTCGACCTTTAACGAGAAGTGTCGGGGCGGCTACAAAGGGCGACAGTCGTGCGGCGCCCTCACCAGGACCGACGGGTTCGGATTCCCTGGAGCGAGAGAAATGCGCGAAGCCCGCGAGAACCTCACCGTCATTCGCGGGTTCTTCGGTGACCTTGAAGACCCGGGCACGAAATCGGGGCTTAAGGAGGGTGGGTGAGGATGGCTCGTTCCCAGGGGAAGCCGATGTGAGGAGTGCGGGCATGACGGGGCTGATGACCGGCAGTGACGTGTGGATCAGGCGGTTCCATCCGCCTGCGGCGGGGGAGCCCGAGCGGACCCCGTTGGTCTGTTTTCCGCACGCGGGCGGGTCGGCCGCCTACTTCCACGGGCTCTCACGGCTGCTGGGTCCCGCCGGCATCGAGGTGCTGGCCGTTCAGTACCCGGGGCGGCAGGACCGCAGGGGCGAGGCCCCGATGGAGGACGTGCGGGAGATCGCGGCCGCGGTGGTCGAGGCGATCTCGCCGTGGGCGGGGCGCCGGCCCGCGTACTTCGGGCACAGCATGGGCGCCGTCGTCGCCTTCGAGGCGGCCCGGCTGACCGAGCCCCGGGTGCTGTTCGCCTCCGGGCGGCGCGCGCCGTCGACCCATCGGACGGAGGCCTTCCATCTGCTCGACGACGACGCGCTGATCGCCGAGACGGAGCGGCTCAGCGGGGTCTCCTCGGAGCTGCTCGCCGACCCGGAGATGCGGGAGCTCGTGCTGCCGCCGCTGCGGGCCGACTACCGGGCGATCGAGACCTACCGCCCGGAGCCGGACGCCGTCGTACGGGTGCCGGTCGAGGCGATCGTGGGTGACCGCGACCCGCGGGTGAGCGAGGACGAGGCGCGGGCCTGGCAGGTGCACACCACGGGGGAGTTCGGCTGCACCGTCGTCCCCGGCGGCGGCCACTTCTATCTGGCGGACCGCACCGACGAGCTCGCCGGGCTGATCTCCCGCAGGCTCGCCGGGCTGCCGCGCTAGAGCCTGTCGTCACAATCCCGTCGTCGCCCGAAGGGCTGCCTCGCGGCGGGGCCGGTCAGTGCCGTGGCGGCCAGAGGCCATCGATCATGACCGTCAGGACCTGGTCGGCCTCGTCGGGGGCGTGTTCGCGGGTCCAGGCCGCCGCGGCGATCAGCGCGAACAGCTCGGCGGCCGTGATGTCGTCCCGCACCTCGCCGGTCCGCTGCGCCCGCTCCAGGAGCTGCTGGCCCGACGACTGCATCGACGTACAGGCGTTGTTGAGCTCGGAGGTCTCGTCCTTGAGGCTGTCCATCAGCAGGGTCACGAGCCCCCGGTAGGTGGTGGCGTGCGCCACCGCCGCCCGGACCCAGGTCGCGAGGGCCGCACCGGCCGGCTCCGTGTCCAGCAACTCACGTGCGGTGCCGCCGAGTTCGGAGAGGCTGTCCCGGAGCATCGTTTCGAGCAGCGCCTCCCGGGTGGGGAAGTGGCGGTACAGCGTCGCGTTGCCCAGCCCCGCCTGCTTGGCGATGTCGTCGAGAGAGGTGTGGATGCCGTGCTTGTCGAAGGCCTTCCTGGCCTCGGCCAGGAGTCGCTCGTAGTTGCGGCGGGCGTCTGCGCGCATCGTGCTGTCTTCTCCTCAGCCGTGCTCGAACGGTGCCGCCGCCGTCGGTGACGGCGGCGGCACCGTAAGCGGGGTATAGCCCCGATTCTATCCTGCCTCCCCGCCGATCTCCCTGCTCAGGCGGGCGGCCAGCTCCGCGGGCGTCGGGTGGTCGAACGCGAGCGTCGCCTCCAGTTCGAGCCCGGTCGCCTCGGCCAGCAGATTCCGCAGCTCAAGGCCGGTGAACGAGGTGAATCCGGCCTCCAGGAAGGTGGCGTCCGCAGCGATCTCGGCGCCGGAGTCGTGCCCGAGCACGGACGCCGCCGAGGACAGCACCAGTTCCAGGAGCTCCGCCTCCCGCTCCGCGGGGGCGAGCCCGGCGAGATTCCGGCGCGGGACGGGATCTCCGAGGGCATCGACGACTTCGGAGCCGCCGTCCCGCGCCGGGGTCGAGAGGGCCGCCGGCTCCTCGGCGAGCCGTACGGCCGGGGCGTGCAGCCAGTAGGGACGCCGCTGGAAGGCGTACGACGGAAGGGGCACCCGCCCGCCCGCGGGGGCGAGCCCGGTCCAGTCGACGGGGCGACCGTGCGCCCAGGCCAGGCCGAGCGCCGAGAGCAGCGTCCGCGGCTCGGGGCGGTCGCCCCGCAGCGCCGGGACCAGGACCGGCGGCTCCTCGCGCAGGCTCTGCGCGGCGAGCGCCGCGAGGACACCGTCCGGGCCGAGTTCCACGTACAGCCGCACGCCCTCGTCCTCCAGGTGCCGGACGCCCGGGTGGAAGCGGACGGGCTCGCGGACGTGCCGCACCCAGTGGTCCGGGTCGGCCAGTTCCTCGGCGGTCGCGGGCCGGCCGGTCAGGTTGGAGACCAGTGGGATCACCGGCGGCTTGAAGGACAGCGCCGCGACGGCCCGGCGGAACTCCTCCAGGATGCCGTCCATGTGGTGCGAGTGGAAGGCGTGGCTGACCCGCAGCCGCTTGGTCTTGCGGCCCCGCGCCCGCCAGTGCGCCGCGGCCTCGGCGGCGGCGTCGGCGTCGCCCGAGACGACCACCGACCGGGGCCCGTTGACCGCCGCGATCGACAGTCGGGCGTTTGTGAAGCCCCGCGAGCCTTCCGCGTCCTCCGCGCCCTCGGTGCCCTCCGCGAGGAAGGCCTCGACCTCCTCCTCGGAGGCCTGGAGCGACACCATGGCGCCGTCGCCCCGCGCCGACTCCATGAGCCGGCCGCGGACGGCCACGAGTGCCACCCCGTCCTGAAGCGTCAGCACCCCTGCCGCGTACGCGGCGGCCAGCTCGCCCACCGAGTGCCCGATCACGAAGTCCGGTACGAGGCCGTGGTGTTCCAGCACCCGGAACAGCGCCGTCTCCAGCGCGAACAGGGCGGCCTGCGCGTACCGCGTACGGTCGAGCAGCGCGGCCTCGGGAGTGCGGGGTGCCGCGAACACGACGTCCCGCAGCGGTCGTTCCAGGTGCTCGCCGATGAGCCCGCAGACCTCGTCGAAGGCGGCGGCGAACACCGGGTGGGACCCGTACAGTTCGCGGCCCATGCCGAGGCGCTGGCTGCCCTGGCCGGTGAAGAGGAACGCGGTGCGCGCACGGCGCTCGGTCCTGCCCCGGACGACCGCCGCGGACCGGGAGCCGGACGCGAGGTCCTCAAGGCCCCGCAGCAGGGCCTCGCGGTCCTCGCCGAGCACGACGGCCCGGTCCTCGAGGACCGGCCGGGCGGCCAGGGTCCGCGCCACCTCGGCGGCGGTCGGCCCGGGGCGCTCCGTCAGATGCCCGAGCAGCCGCCGTGCCTGCGCGGCCGGGGCTCCCGCGCCCCGCCCGGACAACGGCCAGGCGACCAGCGGGAGCGAGGCACCCGCTCCGATGCCGGAAGCCTCGGAAGCCTGAGGAGTCCCGGAAGTCTCAGCGACTCCCGAAGTCCCAGAAGCACCGGCCGACTCCGCCGTCTCCGCGCCCCCCGGTTCTTCCTCCGGAGCCTCCTCCAGGATCAGGTGCGCGTTGGTGCCGCTGATCCCGAAGGAGGAGACGCCGGCCCGGCGCGGGCGGCCCTCCTCGGCCGGCCACGGGCGGGGCGCGGACAGCAGCCGGACCGCGCCTTCCGACCAGTCCACGTGCGGTGTCGGCTCGTCCGCGTGCAGCGTGCGGGGCAGCACGCCCTTGCGCAGGGCCATCACCATCTTGATGACGCCGCCCACGCCGGCCGCCGCCTGGGTGTGCCCGATGTTCGACTTGAGCGCGCCCAGCCACAGCGGGCGGCCGGCGGGCCGGTCCTGCCCGTAGGCGTTGATCAGGGCCTGTGCCTCGATCGGGTCGCCGAGCGTGGTGCCGGTGCCGTGGGCCTCGACGGCGTCGAGGTCGGCGGGGGCCAGCCGGGCGTTGCCGAGGGCCTGACGGATCACCGCCTCCTGGGCGGGACCGTTCGGTGCGGTGAGCCCGTTGCTCGCGCCGTCCTGGTTGACGGCGCTGCCGCGGACGACGGCGAGTACGTCGTGGCCGTTGCGGCGGGCGTCGGACAGCCGCTCCAGGACGACCAGGGCCGCGCCCTCGCCGAAGCCGGTGCCGTCGGCGCCGGCCGCGAAGGACTTGCAGCGGCCGTCGGCGGACAGACCCCGCTGCCTGCTGAACTCGGTGAAGAGACCCGGTGTCGACAGCACCGTCGCGCCGCCCGCCAGGGCGAGCGAGCACTCACCCTGGCGCAGCGCCTGGACGGCCAGATGGATCGCGACCAGGGAGGAGGAGCAGGCGGTGTCGACGGTGACGGCCGGGCCCTCGAAGCCGAAGGTGTACGCGATGCGGCCGGTGGCTACCGACGGCGCGGTGCCGTTGCCGATGAAGCCCTCCACCTCCTCCGGGATACGGGGGAGCCGTGCCGCGTAGTCGCTGTACATCAGGCCCGCGAAGACCGCCGTCCGGCTGCCCCGCAGCTCGCGCGGGTCGAGCCCGGCCTGCTCCAGCGCCTCCCAGGCGGTCTCCAGGAGCAGCCGGTGCTGCGGGTCGGTGGCCAGCGCCTCGCGCGGGCTGAGTCCGAAGAAGCCCGCGTCGAACTCGGTGGCGTCCGGCAGGAAGCCTCCGTTGCGGGTGTACGAGGTACCGGAGCGCTCCGGGTCGGCGTCGTACAGCGCGTCGAGGTCCCAGCCCCGGTCATCGGGGAAGCCGCCGATGGCGTCGGTGCCGGAGTCCACGACCCGCCACAGGTCCTCGGGGCCGCGGACGCCGCCGGGGTAGCGGCAGCCGATGCCGACCACGGCGATCGGCTCCCGGGCCGCGGACTCGGCCTCGGCGAGCTTCTGCCGAGTCTCGTGCAGGTCCGCGGTGATCCACTTGAGGTACTCGACCAGCCGCTCCTCCTGGGAGGCGGGTTCGGCGGTGGTGTCCGTCTCGGTGGTGCTGTCTTTCGTCGTCGGACTCGTCGTCACTTCGACCGGGCCTTCCTGCCGAATTCGCTGTCGATGAGGTCGAGGAGGTCGGTCGCCGAGGCGGACTTGATCCGGGCGGCCACGTCCTCGGGGCCGGCCTTCGGGGAGCCGCCCGCCGCGGAGGCCGAGGCCTCCAGACCGCTGAGCAGCTCCCGCAGTCGCCTGCCGACCTCCGTACGGGTGCCGGTGTCGGTCTCCGCCGTCAGGGAGAGGGCCTTCTCCAGGGCGTCGAGCCCGGCGAGCGGGCCGGAGCCGGCGGCCGGGTCCGTGCCCCGAGCGGCCGCCGCCTTCGCCGCGGCCTCCTCCGCCCGGGTGCGCAGCAGCGTGGCCAGCGCGGCGGGCGACGGGTGGTCGAAGACCACGGTCGCGGGCAGCCGCAGCCCGGTGGCGGCGCTCAGCCGGTTGCGGAACTCCACCGCCGTCAGGGAGTCGAAGCCGAGCTCCTTGAACGAGTGCTCGTCGTCGATGAGGCCGGTGTCACTGTGACCGAGAACGAGTGCGGCGGTCTCCCGCACCAGGTCGAGAACCAGGCGCTCCCGCTCCTTCTCCGGCACCTGGCCGAGGCGTTCGGCCAGGGAGCCCGACGGTGTCGCGGAGGCGGCCCGGCGCGCGGGCGCGGGGACGAGCCCGCCGAACAGCGGCGGCAGGAGCCCGGCCCCGGCGCGGCGCCGTAGTTCGGCGCGGTCCAGGCGCGCGGCGACGACGGCGGCCGGCGCACCGGCCAGGGCGCGGTCGAGGAGGGCGAGCCCGTCCTCGGCCGTGAGGGGTACGACGCCGTCGCGGCCGAGCCGGTCGCGTTCCCGCCCGTCGAGGTGGCCGGTCAGCGCGCTGCCGTCGGCCCAGAGCCCCCAGGCCAGGGAGAGCGCGGGCAGGCCGAGGGCCCGGCGGCGTACCGCCAGACCGTCCAGCAGGGCGTTGGCGGCGGCGTAGTTGCCCTGTCCGGCGTTGCCCACCACACCGGCGAGCGAGGAGAACAGGACGAACGCGGCGAGCGGCAGCTCACGGGTGAGTTCGTGCAGGTGCAGCGCCGCGTCGGCCTTGGCGGAGAGCACCGTGTCGAGCCGCTCCGGCGTCAGCGACTGGATGACGCCGTCGTCCAGGACGCCCGCCGCGTGGACGACCGCCGTGAGCGGGTGGCCGGCGGGGATCCCGGCGAGCAGTGCGGCGAGCCCGTCGCGGTCGCCCGCGTCGCAGGCCTCGATCCGGACCTCCGCGCCCAGCGCGGTGAGTTCGGCGGCGAGTTCCGTGGCGCCCGGGGCGGCGGGTCCGCGCCGGGAGGTGAGCAGCAGGTGCCGTACGCCGTGGCCGGTGACGAGCCGGCGGGCGACGAGCCCGCCGAGGGTGCCGGTGCCCCCGGTGACCAGGACGGTGCCGTCCGGGTCCCACGGCCGGGCCCCGGCCCCGGCTTCGGCACCGGCCTCGACTCCGGCGCCGGGCCTCGGCGTGTCCGGCACCGTGGTGAGCCGGGGCGCGTACCAGGTGCCCTCGCGCAGGGCGAGTTCGCTCTCGCCGGGGCCGGTGCCCGCGGCCAGGGCGCGCAGCGAGGCGTCCGTGCCGTCGTGGTCCACCAGCGCGATCCGGTCGGGGTTCTCGCTCCGCGCCGTGCGCAGCAGCCCCCACGCGGCGGCGGCCACCGGGTCGACGGTGTCGCCGTCCCGTACCGCGACCGCGCCGCGCGCGGCCACCAGGAGGCGTCCTGCGGCGAGGTGTTCGTCGGCCTGCCAGTCGCGCAGCAGCGCGAGCAGCGGGTCGAGCACGGCCCGGACATCGGCGCCCGTCGGGACGGCGCCGGTCACGCCAGCGGGCTCCTCGGCTGCCGGAAGGGCGGCGAGGACGGTGTCCGGCAGCCGCGGCGCGCCCTCGGCGACGGCAGCGCCCAGCTCGGCCGTCCCGGCGAACACGGGCGCGTCGCCGAGCGCCGCGGCGATCTCGCCGCCGTGCTCCCCGAGCACCGCCCACGCACCCTCGACCGGGGCGGTCGGGGCCACCGGGGCGGCCTGACCGGTGGTCGTCCAGCCGACCGCGTACAGCGGCAGGTCCGCCGTACCCCGTGAGCGCAGCGCGGCCAGCTCGGCGGCCGGCAGCGGACGCAGGGACAGCGTCTCGACGTCGGCGACGGGCGCGCCCTCCGCGTCGGTGAGCCGCAGGGCGACCGAGGTTCCGCCGGTCCTCGTCAGCCGCGCCCGCAGCGCCTTCGCGCCGGTGCGGTGCAGCCGTACGCCGCCGAAGGAGAACGGCAGCAGGATCTCGGGGAACCCGTCTGATTCTCCGGAGCCGGCCGTGCCGTCCGTGCCGGTCGGGACTTCGGTGCCCGCCGGTGCGAGCGCCAGCGGGTGCAGGGCGGCGTCGAGGAGCGCCGGGTGGACGGAGTGGCCGGTGGTGTCGGTGTCCTCGGGCAGCTCGACCTCGGCGTAGAGGTCGTCGCCGTCGCGCCACAGCGCGGTGAGACCCTGGAACAGCGGCCCGTACGCGTAACCGCGGGCGAGCAGCTCGCCGTACGCGTCGCCGAGGTCGACCGGATCCCCGGCCGGCGGCCAGGCCGGGTGCCCGGCGGATGCCGGGTCGGCCGGGCCGGCGGCGGAGGCGGCGCCGAGCGTCCCGGTCGCGTGCCGGATCCAGCCCGCGTCCTCACCCGTCCGGGAGTGGATGCCCAGCGGCCGGAGACCCGACCCGTCCGGCGCGCCGACCGTCACCTGGAGCACCGCCGCTCCCTGTTCGGCGAGCCTCAGCGGGGCCTCCAGGGTGAGGTCCTCGACGCCATCCGCGCCGGTGCGGTCCGCCGCGTGCAGTGCCAGGTCGAGGAAGCCCGTGCCCGGCAGCAGCGCCGTCCCCTCCACCGCGTGCTCGGCGAGCCAGGGGTGGGTGCGCAGGGAGACCCGGCCGGTGAACACGATCTGACCGGAGTCGGCGAGCGGGACGCTGGCACCGAGCAGCGGATGCCCGGCCGTGTCCAGGCCGAGGCCGTCCGCGTCGACGGCCGCGCCGGTCCCCTCCAGCCAGTAACGCTGCCGCTGGAACGGGTACGTGGGCGGTCCCGCCGGGTCCGCGGGCGGCAGCGCGGGCCGCCACGCCGCGGGCGAGGTGCCGGTGACGTGCGCCTCGGCCAGCGAGGTGCCGAAGCGGCCGATGCCGCCCCGGTCGCGACGGAGCGTGCCGAGCGCGACCGCCGAGGCGCCCGCGTCCGCCACCGTGTCCTGGATCGCGGGCACGAGCACGGGGTGCGCGCTGACCTCGACGAAGGTGGTGTGTCCGGCGGCGAGCAGCCCGCGCACGGTCTCCTCGAAGAGCACCGGCTCACGCAGATTGCGCACCCAGTACTCGCCGGTCAGCTCGGTGCCCGCGAGCGGGCCGCGCGCGACCGTGGACCAGAACGGCACGTCCGTGGCGCGGGGTTCGATCCCGCCGAGCAGCTCGCGCAGCTCCTCGCGCAGCGCGTCGACGTGCGGGGAGTGCGAGGCGTAGTCGACGGGGATCAGCCTGGCCCGGAACCCCTCGGAGGTGAACCGCTCCTTGAGCGTCTCCAGGGCCCGCGGGGCGCCCGAGACGACCGTGAGGGCGGGGCCGTTGACCGCGGCGACGTAGGTGTCCTCGATCAGCCGCTCCCGTACGACGTCGGCGGGCAGCTGCACCGACAGCATGCCGCCGGTGCCCGCGAGGCGGGTGATGGCCCGGCTGCGCAGCGCCGCCACCCGGGCGGCGTCGTCGAGGCTGAGCGCGCCGGCGAGGTACGCGGCGGCGATCTCGCCCTGGGAGTGGCCGATCACCGCGGCGGGCTCCACGCCGTGCCCGCGCCAGAGCCGGGCGAGCGAGACCATCATCGCGAAGAGCGCGGGCTGTACGACGTCGACCCGGTCGAGCGAGGCGGCGTCGGGGTCGCCCGCGAGGACCGCGGTCAGGTCCCAGTCGGTGTGCGGGGCGAGCGCCTCGGCGCACTCCCGTACGTATCCGGCGAACTCCTCGCTGTCACGCATCAGCGCGCGGCCCATGGCGAGCCACTGGCTGCCCTGGCCGGGGAAGACGAACACGGCGCGGCCGGGCTCGTGGCCCACCGCCGTGCCGGTCACCAGGCCGGGCACCTCCCTGCCCCCGGCGAGCGCGTCGAGGCCGGCGAGCAGGGCCGTGCGGTCGCTCGCGTCCACGACGGCGCGGTGGTCGAAGCGCGCGCGGGCGGCGAGCGTGCCCGCGACCTGCCGTACCGGCACCTCGGGGTGTTCGGTGGCGTACGTGTGGAGCAGGCGTGCCTGTTCCTTCAGTCCCTCACTGGTCTTCGCCGACAACAGCCACGGCAGGTAAGGGAGTTCTTGCTCCCCGGCGCCGGTCTCTTCCGGTGCCTGTTCGATGATCACGTGGGCGTTGGTGCCGCTGATGCCGAAGGAGGACACTCCCGCCCGGCGCGGCTCGTCGCCCGGCGTGCGCCATGCCTGTTCCTCGGTGAGCAGGCGCACCGTGCCGTCCGACCAGTCGACGTGCGTGGTCGGCCGCTCGACGTGGAGCGTCCTCGGCAGCCGGCCGTTCCGCATCGCCATCACCATCTTGATGACGCCGCCGACACCGGCCGCCGCCATCGTGTGCCCGATGTTGGACTTCAACGAGCCGAGCCAGAGCGGGTGTTCGGCGTCGCGCTCCATGCCGTACGTGTTGATGAGCGCCTGCGCCTCGATCGGGTCGCCGAGCCGGGTGCCCGTGCCGTGGGCCTCGACCGCGTCGACCTGGGCGGCCGTCAGGCGTGCGTTGGCGAGGGCCCGGCGGATCACGCGCTCCTGCGAGGGCCCGTTCGGCGCGGACAGGCCGTTGCTCGCGCCGTCCTGGTTCGTCGCCGTGCCCCGTACCAGGGCGAGGACCGGGTGGCCGTTGCGGCGGGCGTCGGAGAGCCGCTCCAGGAGCAGCAGACCCGCCCCCTCGCCCCAGCCGGTGCCGTCCGCGGAGTCCGAGAAGGCCTTGGCGTGACCGTCGGGCGACAGCGCCCGCTGCCTGCTGAACTCGACGAAGCTCGTCGGGCCCGCGAGGACCGTCGCGCCGCCCGCGAGGGCGAGCGAGCACTCGCCCTGCCGCAGCGACTGCGCGGCCAGGTGCAGCGCCACCAGCGACGACGAGCACGCCGTGTCCACCGAGACCGCCGGACCCTCGAATCCGAAGGAGTAGGCGATACGGCCGGAGGCCACGCTCGCCGTGGTACCGGTCGCGAGATACCCCTCGACCGCCTCCGGCGCCTGCCCGAGCCGGGTCACGTAGTCACCGGCGACGACGCCCGCGAACACGCCCGTGTCGCTGCCGCGCAGCGCCGTCGGGTCGATCCCGGCCCGCTCCACCGCCTCCCAGGCCGTCTCCAGGAGCAGCCGCTGCTGCGGGTCCATGGCCGTCGCCTCGCGCGGGTTGATCCCGAAGAAGGCCGCGTCGAAACGGTCGGCGCCGGTGAGGAACGCGCCGCGCCGCGTGTACGAGGTCCCGGACCGGGTCGGATCGGGGTCGTACAGGGCCTCCGTGTCCCAGCCGCGGTCCTCCGGGAACTCGGTCACCGCGTCCGTGCCGGACAGCACGAGCCGCCACAGGTCCTCGGGCGAGGCGACACCGCCCGCGTAGCGGCAGGCCATGCCGACGATGGCGATCGGGTCCTCGTCGGCCGGCACCGCCGGGGCCGGTGTCGCGTGCCGGGCGGCCGGAGCCGCGGCCGGCTCGGCGTCGCCGAACAGACCGGTGCGCAGATGCGCCGCGAGGGCGGCCGGCGTGGGGTGGTCGAAGACCAGCGACGACGGCAGCCGCAGGCCGGTGGCGGCGTTGAGCCGGTTGCGCAGCTCGACCGCCGTCAGCGAGTCGAAGCCGATGTCCTTGAACGCCCGCTCCGGGGCGAGCGTGTCACCGGAGCCGTGCCCGAGCACCGCCGCCGTCTCGGCCCGCACGAGCGCGAGGAGCTGCCGGTCGCGCTCGGCCGGATCGACGGCCGCGAGCCGCTCGGCGAGCGACCCGGCACCGGCCGGGGCCGGCCGGCCCGCCGCCGCACGCCGGGTACGGGAGCGCACCAGACCGCGCAGCAGCGGAGGCAGGGTGCCCGCCTCGGCGCGGGCCCGCAGCGCGGACGGGTTGAGCCGCAGTGGGACGAGCAGCGGCTCGTCGGTGGTCAGCGCCTCGTCGAACAGCGCCAGGCCCTGCCGCGGGTCGATCGGCGCGAAGCCCGCGCCCGCGAGCCGGGCCAGGTCACCCGCGTCGAGCGTGCCGGCCATGCCGCCGCCGTCCCCGCCGTCCGCCTTGCCTTCCGCACCCCACGGGCCCCAGGCGAGCGAGACGCCCGGCAGCCCGTTGGAGCGCTGGTAGGCGGCGACGCCGTCGAGGAAGGAGTTGGTGGCCGCGTAGTTGGACTGTCCTGCGTTGCCGATGACCCCGGCGAACGAGGAGAACATCACGAACGCGGCCAGGTCCAGGTCCCGTATCTCGTCCGTGATCAGCCAGACCGCGTCCTGCTTGGAGCGTGCCACGGTGTCGAGCCGCTCCGGGGTCATCGACTCGATCGTGCCGTCGTCGAGCACACCGGCCGTGTGCACGACGGCGGTCAGCGGGTGCGCAGGGTCGACCGACGCGAACAGCCGCCGCACCGACGCCGGGTCGCCCGTGTCGCAGGCGACGACGGTGGCCCGGGCGCCGACCTCCGCGAGCTCGGCGACCAGCTCGTCGGTGCCGGGCGCCCCGGGACCGCGCCGGCTCGTCAGGAGCAGGTGCCGGATCCCGTGCCGGGTGGCCATGTGACGGGCGAGGAGCCGCCCGAGGGTGCCGGAGGCGCCGGTCACGAGGACCGTGCCTTCGGGGTCGAGGTCGCGCGGCAGGGTGAGGACCACCTTGCCGGTGTGCCGGGCCTGGCCCAGGTGCCGGAAGGCGTCCCGGGCCCGCCGCACGTCCCAGGCCTCCACCGGCAGCGGGCCGAGCCGGCCCGCCTCGAACAGCGCGAGGAGGTCGTCCAGCATCTCCCGGATGCGGTCCGGTCCCGCCTCCATGAGGTCGAAGGCGCGGTAGACCACACCGGGGTGGGCCTGCGCCACCTGCTCGGCATCGCGGATGTCGGCCTTGCCCATCTCGACGAACCGGCCGCCGCGCGGCAGCAGCCGCAGCGACGCGTCGACGTACTCGCCGACGAGCGCGTCGAGGACCACGTCCACGCCGCGGCCCTCGGTGGCGGCCAGGATCTCCCGCTCGAAGTCGAGCGTGCGGGAGTTCGCCAGATGGGCGTCGTCGAAGCCCTGGAAACGCAGCGCGTCCCACTTGGCCGGCGAGGCCGTGCCGTACACCTCGACACCCAGGGCGCGGGCGATCTGCGTCGCGGCCATGCCGACACCGCCCGCGGCGGCGTGGATCAGCGCCGTCTGCCCGGCGCGGGCGCCGGCCAGGTCGGTCAGCGCGTACAGGGCGGTCAGGAACACCACCGGCGTCGCGGCGGCCTGGGTGAACGACCAGCCGGCCGGCACCCGGGAGAGCAGCCGGTGGTCGGTGACCGCGACAGGTCCGGCCGCACCCTCGGTGAACAGCCCCATCACCCGGTCGCCGGGCGCGAGACCGACGACGTCGGGGCCGGTCTCCAGGACGTATCCGGCGCCCTCGCTGGCGATCGGCGCCTCGCCCGGGTACTGGCCGAGGGTGATCAGGACGTCGCGGAAGTTCAGTCCCGCCGCCCGCACCCCGACCCGCACCTGACCCGGGGCGAGCGGCGCGTCGGGCGCCTCGGCGGGCAGCAGCGCCAGGTTCTCCAGGGTGCCCCTGGCCGTCGCGCCGAGCCGCCAGCCCGCACTGCCCGCCGGGACGGCGAGCCGCCCCTCGGGCGCACTCGGCGTCAGCCGGGCGGCGAGCACGGTGCCGCGGCGGAGCGCCAGCTGCGTCTCGTCGGGCGTGCCGAGCGCCGTGCCGAGCGACCGGTACGAGGCCTCGTCCCGGTCCACGTCGACCAGCAGGAAGCGGCCCGGGTGCTCGGTCTGCGCGGAGCGCACCAGACCCCACACGGCCAGGCTCTGGTCCCGGATCGACTCGTCGTAGCGGGTGGAGACCGCGTTGCGGGTGACGACCACCATCCGCGAGCCGGCGAACCGCTCGTCGGCCAGCCAGCGCTGGATCAGCCCCAGCATCCGGTGCGGCGCCTCGCGGGCGATCGCCACCGGGTTGTACGTGCCCCGGGGCGGGCGCCCCGGCGTGAACGGCACCAGGACCTCGGCCGGTACGGGCCCGGCGGCGGCCAGCTCGTCCAGGTCGGCGTACCGCACGGCACCGTCGCCGAGAGCGTCGGCGACGCCGATGACGTCGGGGCCCACCACCGCGCGCACGGGCGCGGCGGCCGTCGCGTCGTCCTCCGTACGGGTTTCGGCGGCGCCGGGCACGGGCCGCCAGTCGACCCGGTACAGGGCGTGCGAGCCGTCGCCGGAGGCGGCGGACACGGCGCCGACGTCGGCCGGGCGGATCAGCAGGGCGCCGACGTCGACGACAGGGCCGCCCTCGGGGTCGTCGGCGGTCAGCGTGACCGTGTCGGCGCCGGACCGGGTCAGCCGGACCCGCAGCCGGGCGGCGCCGGTCGCGTGCAGGGTGACGTCGGACCAGCTGAACGGCAGCCGCACCGTCTCCGGGGTGCCGCCCACCAGGTCGAGCAGCAGCGGGTGGAGCGCCGCGTCGAGGAGCGCGGGGTGCACCGGGTGCCCGAGGGCGTCGGCCTCCTCGGGCAGCTCGATCTCGGCGTACAGGTCGTCGCCGTCGCGCCAGGCCGCCCTGAGGCCCTGGAAGGCGGTGCCGTACGCGTAGCCCTGGGCGTGCAGCTCCTCGTAGAGACCGGTCAGGTCGGCCTGCTCGCCGGGCGGCGGCCACGGCAGGGACGCGCGGTCCGCCCTTGTGCCGTCCGGGGCGGGGGAGAGGGTGCCGGAGGCGTGCCGGGTCCACGACTCGGCATCCTCGCCGCGTGCGTGGATCGTGAACGCCCGGCGCTCGGACCCGGCCGCCGCCTCGACCACCAACTGCAGCTCGACCGCATCCTTTTCGCGCAGGACGAGGGGCGCTTCGAGGGTGAGGTCCTCCAGGGCCGGAGTGTCGGTGTGGCCGGCGGCGTGGAGGGCCAGGTCGGCGAAGGCGGTGCCGGGCAGGAGGGCGGTGCCGGAGATGGTGTGGTCGGCGAGCCAGGGGTGGGTGCGCAGCGAGATGCGGCCGGTGAGGACCAGCTGGTCCGTGTCGGCGAGGGTGACCAGGGCGCCCAGGAACGGGTGCCCGGCGGAGGCGAGCCCGGCCGACCTCACGTCGGACCCGGAGGCGGTGGTCCGCTCGATCCAGTAGTGCTCGTGCTGGAAGGGGTAGGTGGGCAGGTCCTCGGGGACGCGGGTGGGGGGCTGGGGCTGCCAGGTGGTGGGGGTGTGGCCCGTGGTGTGGAGTCGGGCGAGCGCGGTGGCGAGGGTGGTGGGTTCGGGTGCGTTCTTGCGCAGCGTCGGTGCGAGGACGGCCGGCCCGGTCAACGTGTCCTGGGCGAGCGCCGTGAGGGTGGCGTCGGGGCCGAGTTCGAGGTAGCGGGTGGTGCCGTTGGTTTCGAGGTGTTGGATGCCGGGGTGGAAGCGGACGGTTCCGCGGATGTGCCGTGCCCAGTAGTCGGGGGAGCGGAGGTCGTCGTCGGTGGCGGGCAGGCCGGTCACGTTGGAGATGACGGGGATCTTCGGGGCGTGGAAGGTCAGGCCCGCGATCGCCTCGCGGAAGTCGGCAAGGACCTCGTCCATGTGCGCGGAGTGGAAGGCGTGGCTGACCGTCAGGCGCTTGGCGCGGCGGCCGAGACCGGTCCAGTGCGCGAGGGCCTCGGTCACGGCGTCCTCGTCACCCGAAAGCACCGTCGCCTCGGGGCCGTTGAGCGCTGCGACGGTCAGCCTTCCCTCGTACGCGGTCAGGAAGGGGGCGATCTCGTCTTCGGTGGCCTGGATGGCGAGCATGGCGCCGTCGTTGCGGGCGGTCTGCATCAGCCGGCCGCGAACCGCGACCAGCGTGACGGCGTCCGGCAGATCCAGGACGCCGGCGGCGTGGGCGGCGGCGATCTCGCCGATGGAGTGGCCGATGAGGGTGTCGGGGGTGAGGCCGTGGTGTTCCAGGGTGCGCTGCAGTGCGGTCTGGAGGGTGAAGAGGGCTGCCTGCGCGTACTGGGTCTGGTTGAGGGTGGTGGCGTCCTCGCCCCACATCACGTGGCGCAGGGGCTGGTCGAGGTGCTGGTCGAAGAGGGTGGCGATCTCGTCGAAGGCGGTGGCGAACACCGGGTCGGCTTCGTGGAGTTCGCGGCCCATGCCGAGGCGCTGGCTGCCTTGTCCGGTGAAGAGGAAGGCGGTCTTTCCGGTGAGGGTGGTGCCGGTGGTCAGACCGGGTGCCTCGCCGCCTTCGGCGTGGGCGTCCAGGGCGGCGAGGAGCGCGGTGCGGTCGCCGGTGGTGTCGATGGTGGCGCGGTGCTCGAAGCGGGCACGTGCCGCGAGCGCGCCCGCGACCTCGTGCGGCGGGGTGTCGGGGTGTTCGGTGGCGTACGTGTGAAGCCGGCGTGCCTGGTCGCGCAGCGCCTGCTCGTTCTTCGCCGACAACAGCCAGGGAAGAGCGGTGGGTTCGGCCCTGTCTGTGACCGTGGGGGCTTCCTCGGGTGCCTGCTCGATCACGACGTGCGCGTTCGTTCCGCTGATCCCGAATGACGACACGCCCGCGCGGCGCGGCTCGTCGCCCCTCGCGTCCCAGGTGCGCTCCTGCGTGAGCAGCCGTACGGTGCCGTCGGACCAGTCGACGTGGTCCGTCGGGTCCTCCGCGTGCAGCGTCCGGGGCAGCACCCCGTTCCGCATCGCCATGATCATCTTGATGACGCCCGCGACGCCCGCGGCGGCCTGCGTGTGCCCGATGTTGGACTTCAACGAGCCCATCCACAGCGGGTGTTCGGCGTCGCGTCCGGTGCCGTACGTGTTGATGAGTGCCTGTGCCTCGATCGGGTCGCCCAGGCGGGTGCCGGTGCCGTGGGCCTCGACCGCGTCGACCTGGTCGGCCGTCAGGCGGCCGTTGGCGAGGGCCTGTCGGATGACGGCCTCCTGCGCGAGGCCGTTGGGGGCGGTGAGGCCGTTGCTCGCGCCGTCCTGGTTCGCGGCTGTGCCGCGGATCACCGCGAGCACCGGGTGGCCGTTGCGGCGGGCGTCCGAGAGACGCTCCAGGACGAGCAGCGCGGAGCCCTCGCCGAAGCCGGTGCCGTCCGCGCCCGAGGCGAAGGCCTTGCAGCGGCCGTCGGCCGCGAGCCCGCGCTGCCGGCTGAACTCGGTGAGCAGCACCGGGGACGCCATGACCGTCGCGCCACCGGCAAGCGCGAGCGAGCACTCTCCCTGCCGCAGCGACTGGGTGGCGAGGTGCAGTGCGACCAGCGAGGCCGAGCAGGCGGTGTCGATGGTGAGCGCAGGGCCTTCGAGGCCCAGGGTGTAGGCGATCCGGCCGGAGGCCACGCTCGTCGTGTTGGTGACGAGGTAGCCCTCCAGCTCGGGGCGGATCTCCTCGGGGCGCGCGTAGTCCTGGGCGATGGCGCCGACGAACACGCCGGTGTCGCTGCCGCGCAGGCTGTCGGGGGAGATCCCGGAGCGCTCCAGGGCCTCCCAGGCGGTCTCCAGGAGCACCCGCTGCTGCGGCTCCATCGCCTCGGCCTCGCGCGGGCTGATGCCGAAGAATCCGGCGTCGAAGAGGCCCGCGTCGTGCAGGAAGCCGCCCTTGGCCACATAGGTGGTGGCCTGGGCGTCGGCCCCCGGGTCCGGCGCGTGCAGCCGGTCGAGGTCCCAGCCTCGGCCCTCGGGGAAGTCCGTGATGGCGTCGCCGCCGGCGGCGAGCAGCCGCCACAGGTCCTCGGGGCTGCGCACATCGGCCGGGAAGCGGCAGCCGATGCCGACGATCGCGATCGGCTCGTGCGCCGCGGCCTCGACATCGGTCAGCCTCTGCCGGGTCTGCCGCAGGTCGGTCGTCACCCGCTTGAGGTAGTCCCGGAGTTTCGCTTCGTTGGCCATGAACCCATCCCTCGCAATGCCAGACGGTCGTCCGGGCAACGTCGCGGACGCGGCTTGCGGGCTGCTTAGCGTGACCTAAAGCCTTCGCCGAGCCGTGGCGGTCGCCTCTTGACCGGCGCGGATGTCCCGTACGGCGCCTAAGGGCTTCTTTAGACAGCCGTCAGCGGGGCGTCAGCCGGGCGGCCGAAAGTGGCGGTATGGAAGCCTCGGAAATCCACATCCTGTCGGTGGGCACCGCCCTGCCCGGTGACCCCCTGGAGAACGCGGACCTGGCCCGGCACTTCGGTATGGACCCGATCTGGGTGGAGTGGGTCGACGCCTTCGTCGGGACCCGTGCCCGGCATCTGTCGGTGGACCTGGCGACCGGCAGGCTCCGCTCCACACTTGCCGATCTGGCCACCGAGGCCGGTGCCCGCGCCCTGGCGGACGCCGGTCTCGGACCCGGCGACATCGACCTGGTCGTCCTCGGCACCGCCACGCCCGACCAGCTGATGCCCGCGACCGTCAACATCGTCGCGGACCGGCTCGGGATCGACGGTGTGCCGACCTACCAGCTGCAGTCGGGCTGCGCGGGCGCCTTCCAGGCGCTCGACGTCGCCGGCCAGATGCTGCGGGGTGGCGGGCACCGTACGGCCCTGGTGATCGGCGGTGAGCTGTGCTCACGGCACTACGACCCGAGCGTCGACCTCGCGAAGCTCGACTCGGGCGAGCTGGTCAACTTCGTGCTGTTCGGCGACGGCGCAGGCGCGGCCGTGCTGACCTCGGAGCCGACCGAGGGCGCGCCGGTGATCCGCCGGGTTCTCAACCGGCTGACCGGGCGGGGCCGGGAGCCCGGCCAGATCGTGGAGTGGACCGGCGCGCTCGACCGGGCCGACGCGGACCGCGCGCACATCAAGGAGGACTACAAGGCGATCGAGGAGTCCGTCCCGGTGATGTCCCGGGAGATCGCCGAGGAACTGCTCGGCGATCTGGGCTGGGCGGTCACGGACGTGGACTACCTGCTGCCGCCCCAGCTGTCGGGGCGCATGACGCGGCGGATCGTCGAGGGCCTGGACATGCCGCTCGCGGAGGAGATCACCCTCGTCGACACCATCGCCAACACGGGCAACGCGATGCCCTTCTTCCAACTGGAGGAGCTTCTGCCGCAGTTGGCTCCGGGTGACCGCGTCCTCGGGATCTCCGTCGAGTCCAGCAAGTGGCTGAAGGCGGGGTTCGCCCTCGAACTGGCCTGACCGCCCGCACCCGGCCCGACCGGCCGCATCCCCCCCGTACACGAGAAGCGCCCGCGGTGACCGCGGGCGCTTCCTCCGTCTCCTCACCGTGCTCAGCTCGGCGCGCCAAACCAGTTCTTCAGGGCCGTCTCCAGCGAGCCCGAGCCCTCGGCCCATACGACGTGGCCGTCCGGGCGCAGCAGTACGGAGCCGGTCGCGTCGACCGAGGGCGCGACGCCCACCCGGTCGGCCCAGGCCGCCGCCGCACGGGCGTACGCCCCGGCTTCGCCGTCCCCGCCGTCCCCGCCGCCCTCGCCGACGAGCAGCAGGCCGCGGCCGTCGTGGAGCAGGGGCGCGGCGCCGGGGACACGGCCGCCGAGCGCGGGGTCGGGGGCGGCGGAGCCCGAGGTGCCGTCGGCGCCCAGGCGGTAGCGCACGTCGACGCCGGTCACCAGCTCCACCAGATACCGGTTGACGTCGTCGAAGCGGGCGAGGTCCGCGAAGAGCGACCGGGCCCCGGCGGTGCGGGCCGCCGGGTGCATCAGGGCCAGCTGGGCGTCGAGCGCGAGCCGGGCCCGCTCGCCTTCCGGGTGACGCTCGGCGTGGTACGTGTCGAGCAGGCCGGGCGGCGCCCAGCCGGCCAGGTCCGCGGCGAGCTTCCAGCCGAGGTTGACGGCGTCCTGGAGGCAGGTGCTCAGGCGCAGCCCTCCCAGCGGATAGAAGGAGTGCGCCGCGTCGCCGGCGAGGAACACCCGGCCGGACCGGTAGCGTTCGGCGTTGCCGCTGTGGCTGGTGAACCGGCGGGCCCACAGCACCTCGCGGGCCGGCAGCGGCTGCCCGGTGAGATGCTCGACCTCACCCTGGAGTTCCTCCGCGGCGACCGGGCCCGACGCGGTGGGAGGCGTGGTGCCGAACACAGTGGTGATCACCCGGAGCACTCCGGGTCCGGCGGGTGCGCCGGAGTACACCCCGCCGGCGGGCAGGTAGTGGGCGCCCAGGTGGTGGACGGCGAGCTCGGAGAAGTCGGCCGCGACGTCGCCGACGATGCCCGACACGGTCCAGCCGCTGCCCGGGAGGTCGATCTTCGCCAGGCGGCGCACGGTGCTTCCGGCGCCGTCGGCCGCGACCACGTACGAGCCGCGCAGCGTCGAATCGCCCGCGGAGGTGCGCAGCTTCAGCGTCACGTGTCCGGGGGACTGGCGGAGTTCCGTCACCTCGTGGCCGCGGCGGATGTCCACACCGAGTTCGCGGGCCCGCCGCTCAAGGACCTCGGTCAGCCGGGGCTGGGGCACGAGAAGTCCGGTGCCCACCTCGGGCCGGTCGGCGGCGAGCTGCTCGGGGTGCAGCCACAGCAGGGAGAAGTGCGCGCCGGGCAGCGGGAGTCCGGACGCGCGCAGCGCGTCCGCCAGGCCTCGCTGTTCGAGGAGCGCGATGACGCCCGCGTTGACGGCCTGGCCGGGGGCGTGCGGATCAGGTGTGTCGCGTCGGTCGAGGACGACGACGGGCGCGCCGGCCAGGCCCAGCTCGCAGGCGAGCATCAGTCCGGTGGGGCCGGCGCCCACGACGATCACGGGGTCGGTCACGGGGTCATCCCTTCCGCAGGAGCGGGATCACGGGCGCGAAGTCGTACAGGTGGGCGGAGAGGACCATGAACGACGTGAGGCCGTAGCGGTCGTGCCCGCGCCGGACCTGCTCGGCTATCTCCTCGTGGGTGCCGATGAACAGGGTCGGCAGAGCGAGGAGTTGATCGCTCGTCAGGTGAGGCGCGAGGGCGGGGCGCAGCGCCTCGGCGGCGGCCTTGCGGTCGTCGGTGACGACGACCTTCTTGACTCCCACGTTCAGTTCGGGGGAGCGGCCGAGTTCGGCGGCGCGCCGCCGGACGGTGGCCACCTGGGCGGCGAACTCCTCGGGGCCGAGGAGCACCAGATCGCTGCCCGGGGGCAGCGCGGCGCCGATGAAGACGACCGTGTCGGCCCGGCGCGCGGCGAGTTCGAGCTCCTCCGGCTCACCGACGCCGATCATCAGCCGCGGCCTCGGAGTGCTCAATGGGCGGGGCAGTTGCTCGGGGTCCGTCAGCAGCCGGTCCAGGACGTCCACGGTCGCGGCGAGCCGGTCACGCTTGTCCTGAGGGGTGAGCGCGGCCGTCGCGGCGCTGCCGGTCCAGCCCGCGTGCAGACCCACGCTGAGCCGCCCGCCGGTCAGCCGGTCGGTGCCGGCGATCTCCCGGGCCAGTACCTCGGGGTCCCACAGGGACGCGTTGGTGAGGTAGGTGGCGACCTGGAGCCGTGTGGTGGCCGCGGCCGCTGCCACCAGTGACGGGAACGGGGCCGCCAGGCCGAGGTGGTCGGTGGTCGCGAGGGTGTCGTAGCCCAGCCGCTCGGCCTCCCGCGCGCGTTCGGGCCAGTCGGCCTCGGGGGAGATCTCGTTGACCCCGAAGCGGAACTCCGTACCGGGTCCGCCGCTCATGCGTCGCCTCCTGTCGTGGCTGTCGTGGCTGTCGTGGCTGTCGTGCCTGTCGTGACCGAGGTGATCGTCGTGCCTGTGGTGCCTGTGGTGTCCGGTGTGTCTGGTGCGTCCGGCGTGCGGCCGAGTGCCCCCGCCAGTCGCTCGCGGGCCCGGATCGCGGCCAGGCCCAGGCCGAGGAACCGGCGCTGGGGCCCGAAACCGCCCAGGGCGTCCAGGGCGGAACGCAGGCTCCACAGCCGGGACTCGGCGACATGGGACGGCGAGCCGTGCACGTCGTCATGGACGAGCAGCCGCAGTTCGCGCACATGGTTCTCGAGGAGAAGCCGGTCGCCGGGCGGGATGATCTCGTCGCGCGCGCTCACCGTGTACGCCACGGGCACCTGGATCGCCGCGAGTTCGCCCCCCGTCAGCGCCAGATCCGCGAGCCCGGGCAGCACGGTGTCCGGGGTGAGGCCGGTGAGGTGGGCCAGGGTGTCGACGGTGACCCGGGGCACCCGGGGCCGCCATCCGGCGTCCGTGAAGAAGTCGCCGATCGGCGCGCCCGCCGTCACCACGCCCTGGATCCGCTTGTCGTGGAGGGCCGCCCGCAGCGCCATGTGGCCGCTGAAGCTCATCATCACGGCGATGGTCCGGTCGGTGTCCGCGCGGTCCGCGAGGGCGTCGAGGATCTCGGAGACCATGTGGTGGCTCTCCGCCCCGTAACGCTGCTCGTTCTCGCCGACGCCCGGCATCTCGACGGCGACGACGGCCAGGCCCAGCCGTCCCGCCTTGGCGAGGATCGGACCGAACTGCTCCTTCACGCTGACGATGCCGCCGCTGAGCAGCAGCACGGGCGCGCGTTCGCCGCCGCGCGGGGCGAGCCCGGCCGCCCAGCAGCGCACCCGGCCGCCGGAGAGATCGAGGTCGACCCGCTGGATCCCCGAGGTGTCGCCGAGCCGCCAGCGGTCGAAGGAGGCGACGGTCCGCGCCTGCGCGTCGGCGCGCGCCGGGCCGTCCACGTAGGGGAAGCGGGCGATGTTGAAGTGCCGTCCGGCCTCCACCTCCCGGCCCTGCCGCTCCAGTTCGACGCCGGCCTCGGTCCACTCCCGGGCCCAGGAACCGGCCTCGCCGTCCTCGTCGTGCCGGATCCGCCCGAGGACCTGGGCCAGCCGCCCGCCCGGGATGCCGAGGATGCGGCCGTGCACCTCCACGAACTGCTTCAGCTCCGTGACGTCGTTCATCGCAGCGCCTCCTCGGCCGAGAAGCCCTCTAGCGTCTCCTTCACCTCGGTGAGCACGTCCGCCGCCTCCGCGCCGTCGATCACACGGTGGTCGAAGGTGAGGTTCAGCCGCATCACGGGCGCGCTCGTCACCTCGCCGTCCCGCACCACGGCGCGCTGCGCGATCCGGCCCACGCCGAAGGTGAGGGTCGTGCCGCCCACCGAGTGGAAGCCGTCGACCGACCGGTGGCCCAGGGACGACACCGAGAAGGTGCCGAAGAAGCGCGGGTGGGCGAGGAGCGGGCGCACCGCACGGCGGTAGGCGGCGCGCGCGAGCAGCGACGGCAGCCGGTGCAGCAGCAGCATCGAGGCGAACTCCGGCATCGTCTCCGGGTCGCCGTCCCGGAAGCGCTCCAGCTCGTGCTGGATGCCCTTCAGATCGGTCCGGTCCAGATCCGGCAGGACCGTGGAGACCACGACCCGCCGGCCGCCGACCCGCTTGTCGAGGGCGACCTTCCCGGCGACCTCGCCGTAACGGGCGACCTTGGGGCGCAGCCGGCCGCGGATCGCGGCGTTCGCCTCCGGGTGGGCGGCGATCACCCGGGCCGCCGAGTGGAGCACATAGGTGACCACGGACAGCCGGCTGTCGCCGCGGTGGGCCTCGCGGTGCGCGAGCACCCCGGACATGTCCACCTCCGTGTCGAGGTGGACCGGCGCGAAGGGCCGAATCTCGTCGAGGAAGAAGAGCGTGTGTCGCCGCTCCCGGGCGATGGCTGCGATCTGCATCCCGCCAATCTCCGCAGCCCGGCTAAAGCACCCTTTAAGCGCGCCCTAAACCCGACTTCCGGCCGCTTTCGCGGGCGCCACCCCACAGTCGCCCTTTAGAGCGGCGCAAGACACCGATTCCAGTCTTGCCCCCAGCCCGAATGTCGCCGCTCGCAGGAGATCGCGTATGTCACGCCCCAGCGCCGTGGGCCTCACCACCGGAAACGCGCCGTTGCCCGACTTCCCGCAGCTGCGCACCTGCCCGTACCAGCCGCCGCCCGGCTACCGCGATCTGCGGCTGACCGAGGGGCCCGTGGTGCGCGCCCGGCTGTACGACGGCCGTCCCACCTGGGTGGTGCTCGGCCATGCCGTCGCCCGTGAGCTGCTCATCGACCCGCGGCTGTCCTCCGACTGGGGACGGCCGGACTTTCCGTCACCGAGCCCCCGCCGCAAGGCCATCCAGAAGTCGACGATGCTCATCGGGATGGACCCGCCGGAACACTCCGCGTACCGCCGCCGGGTCATCCCCTCCTTCTCCGTGCGCCGCACCCGCGAGCTCGGCGAGTCGATCCACCGGCGCGCCGGTGAACTCGTCGACGCCCTCCTCGAACAGGGCCCGCCCGCGGAGATCCTGCGCGGTCTCGCGCTGCCCCTCTCCTCGCACACCATCTGCGCGATCCTCGGCGTGCCCTACGAGGACCACGCCTACTTCGAGGAACAGTCGGCGATGCTCGTCTCGTCCCAGGTGTCCGAGGAGGACGCGACCGGGGCGCTGATGAACCTGCGCGACTACCTGACCTCCCTGGTGGACCGCAAGGAGAAGGAGTCGGAGCCGGGCGAGGGCCTGCTCGACACCCTGGTGCACAAGGACCTCGCCGACGGTTCGCTGTCCCGCGACGAGGTGATCGGGCTCGGCATCATCCTGCTGATGGCCGGTCACGAGACCACCGCGAGCATGATCACGCTCAGCACCTTCACGCTGCTGCAGAACCCGAGCCAGCTGGAGGCCTTCCGTAACGACCCGGACGGCGCGGGTCCGGCCGTCGAGGAGCTGCTGCGCTACCTCTCCATCGGAGACGTGGCCATGCGGATCGCCGCCGAGGACATGACCATCGGTGACGCCCACATCAAGGCCGGCGACAGCGTCATGCTGTCCGCCGCCGAGATCAACCGCGACCCGGAGGCCTTCGAGGACCCCGACGTACTGGACCTCGGCCGCGGCGCCCGACACCATCTCGCCTTCGGCTACGGGGTGCACCAGTGTGTCGGCCAGAACCTGGCCCGCGCTCAGATGCAGAGCGCGCTCACCCTGCTCTTCTCCCGCATCCCGGGGCTGCGGCTCGCCGTTCCCGCCGAAGAGGTGGAGATCAAGCCCGCGCAGAGCGGTGTGCAGGGCATCTACGAACTCCCCGTGGCGTGGTGAGGCCGGTGCGCATCGTCGCCGACTCCGGCCGCTGCATCGGCGCGGGCCAGTGCGTCCTGACCGCACCCGACCTGTTCGACCAGGACGAGGACGGCCTCGTCGTCCTGCTGACCGGCTCCGTCGCCACCGAGGCGGACGCGGAACTCGCCCGGTCGGCCGAGCACCTGTGCCCGGCCGCCGCGCTCCGGGTCACCTCCGGCACCGACGACGCCGAGGGGCAGCCGGGCGCATGAGGACCCGTACGCATCGCACCCTCGTCCGCCGGGCCCTGGTGGCGGCGCTGGCCCTGGCCTGCGTCGCCACCGGGTGCGGCGCCGGGACCGGCCGGGCGGGCGGGCGGGACGGCCGGATCGTGTACGCCGTCGACACCCAGCCCGACTGCCTGGACCCGCAGATCAGCCCGTACGACGTGACGGCGGCCCTGGGCCGCGGCGTCTTCGACTCGCTGGTCGCCATGGACGCCCGGGGCCGCGTCCGGCCCTGGCTCGCCACTTCCTGGCAGATCTCCGGCGACGGGCGGGCGTACACCTTCCACCTGCGCGACGGCGTCCGCTTCCACGACGGCACCGCCTTCGACGCGACCGCCGTCAAGGCCACCCTCGACCACACCGTCGCGCCCGAGACCAAGTCGCAGTACGCGGCCGGGCTCATCTCCATGTACGAGAACGCGACCGTCGTCGACGCCCGCACCGTACGGATCCGGCTCTCCCGCCCGTACACGCCGCTCCTCCAGGTGCTGTCCACCGCCACCTTCGGCATCCAGTCGCCCACCGCGCTCCGCGCGAACCGTGGGCGGACGTGCCTCAAGCCTGTCGGCAGCGGCCCGTTCGTCTTCGCCGGCTGGACCCGCAACCGGCGGATCGACCTGGACCGCAACCCGGACTACGCGTGGGGCCCGCCGGACGCCGCCAACCGGGGACCGGCGCATGTCGCCGGCGTCACCGTCGAGTTCATCCCGGAGGCCGCCTCGCGCTTCGGCGCCCTCAGCTCGGGCCAGGTCGACCTGGCCTCCGCCGTACCGCCCAGCCACGTCGGCAGGCTCCGGCAGGCCCACGGCTTCCGGCTGATGCGGGCCACCCAGCCGGGCGCGCCGTACACCCTCATGCTCAACATCAACCGGGCGCCGCTCGACGACCCGCGCGTGCGCCGCGCCCTGCAGCGCTCCGTGCGCTTCGACGCGCTGGTGAAGGCGCTGTACTCGGGCGCGTACGAGCGCTCCTGGAGCGCCCTGACCCCCGCCACCGGCGACTACGCCCGGGCGACCGAGGGCGGTTGGCCGTACGACCCCGAGGAGGCGGCCCGTCTCCTCGACGCGGCCGGGTGGACCGGGCGCGACGACGCGGGCTACCGCACCAGGAAAGGCGTCCGCCTCACCGTGCACTGGCCCTACATGAACAGCCTGATGCGCGACCAGCGGGCGCTGCTCGGCCAGGGCATCCAGGCCGAGGCCAAGCGGGCCGGCATCGAGCTCCGGTTCACCGCCCTCGAACCCGGCGCCTACCTCCAGAAGGCGGGCGGCCGCGACGCCGACATCCTCGCCTTCAGCTGGAACCGCGCCGAACCCGACATCCTGCGGACCTTCTTCGACTCCGCGCAGACCGGTGACAAGGGCGGCGTCAACGCCTTCGGAGTCGCCGACCCGCAGCTCGACGGCTGGCTCCGCGAGGCCTCCGCCACCCGCGACCCCGCCCGCCGCGCGGCCCTGTACGCGAAGGCCCAGACACGCGTGAACGACCAGGCCTACGCCCTGCCCGTGTACGCCCCCGCCACCCTCCTCGGGGTTGCGGACCGAGTGCGCGGCGTGACCTTCGACGTCCAGGCGTACCCCCGCTTCCACGACGCCCGGCTGGAGGACTGACCGTGCCGCCCCTGCGCTGGTTCGCGCGCCGGCTGCTGCTGGCCGCCCTGGTCGTGTTCGGCGCGGCCAACGCCGTCTTCTTCGCCTTCCGTCTGCTTCCCGGCGACCCGGTGCGCAGCGTGCTCGGCAACACCAACCCCACGCCCGAACTCGTGGCACGCGTACGGCACGACCTCGCCCTCGACGAACCGCTCGCCGTACAGTACGGGCGGTTCATGCGCGGGCTGATCACCGGCGACCTCGGCGAGTCCTTCCAGCTTCAGCAGCCGGTCGGCGAGGTGATCGGCGGGCAGCTGTGGCCCACCGTCCAGCTCGCCGTCGCGGCCCTGCTGCTCGCGCTGCTCGTCTCGGTGACCCTCGCCGTGCTCACCGCCCACCGGCCGAAGGTCCGGCGGATCGCCTCCTCGCTCGAACTCGTCGCCGTCTCCACACCGGCCTTCTGGACCGGCCTGCTCCTGCTGGCGCTGCTGTCCTTCCGGCTCCGCTGGTTCCCGGCGATGGGCGGCAGCGGCGCCGCCGCCGTGGTGCTCCCGGCGGTCACCCTCGCGGCCGGACTCGTCGGCGCCTTCACCCAGGTGCTGCGGGAGGAGCTGGAACGGGCCCTGGAGCAGCCCTTCGTGCTCACCGCGCGCGCCCGGGGCGGCGGCGAGACCGCGATCCGGCTCCGGCACGCGCTGCGGCACGGACTGATCCCGCTGATCACCCTGTCCGGCTGGGCGGTGGGCGCGCTGTTCGGTGGCGCGGTCGTGGTGGAGACCGTCTTCAGCCGCCAGGGCCTCGGCCAGGTCACGGCCGCCGCCGTGGCCGGCCGTGACCTGCCGGTGGTGACCGGCGTGGTGCTGGTCTCCGCCGTCGCCTTCGCCCTGATCAACCTCGCGGTGGACGTGCTCTACCGGCTCGTGGACCCGCGCATCGACGAGAGGAGCATCGGATGACCGCGTCCGCCTCGGCCTCCGCGTCCGCCTCGGCCTCGGCCTCCGAGCTGGGTGCCGGGGCCGGCGCCGACGGGACGGCCGCCGACACCCCCGGCGACGCCGCCCCCGCGCTCCCGCGCCGCGCCCCGCACCGGTTCCGGCCGGGTGCGGTGCTCGCCGGGGCGGTGCTGCTGGCCGTCGCCGTCGCCGCCGTGGCGCCGGATCTGCTCGCGCCCCGGCAGCCGGACCTCATCGACCCGGTCGACGCGCTCGCGGGGCCCGGGGCCGGACACTGGCTGGGCACCGACCAACTGGGACGCGACGTGTTCAGCCGGATCGTGCACGGGGCCCGTACCTCGCTGGTCATCGGCTTCGGCGCGACCGCCCTCGCCGTCGTGGCCGGCTCGCTGCTCGGCGTGTTCGCCGCGACCGCGGGCCGGGCCGTCGACCAGGTCCTGATGCGCGCCACCGACATCCTGATGGCCTTCCCCGGGCTGATGCTGTCACTGGTGGTCGTCGCCGTCCTCGGCCCCGGCACCGGCAACGCCACCCTGGCCATCGGCGCCTCGCTGCTGCCCGGCTTCGTCCGGCTCGCCCGCGGGCAGGCGCTCGCCATCCGCGACAGCGACTACGCGCAGGCGGCCCTGGTGATGGGCCGCGGCCGGGCGTCGATCCTGTTCCGGCACCTGCTGCCCAACGCCCTGCCGCCGCTGCTCGTCCTGGCCACGGTCAACGTGGGCAGCGCCGTCATCGCCGGGTCGACCCTCAGCTTCCTCGGCCTCGGCCCGCAGCCGCCCTCACCCGAGTGGGGCGCGATGCTCGCCGAGGGCCGCGACCACCTGGACACCGCGTGGGCGGCGGCCGTCTTCCCCGGCCTGGCCATCACCGTCACCGTCGTCTCCGTGACGGTCGTCGGCCGGGCCCTGCAGCACCGCTTCGACCGGAGGGACGGCCGTGAACACTGACACCACCCGCGCGGAGCGGGCACTCGTCCTCGTGGAGGACCTGCGGATCTCCTTCGGTCGCGGCCGTGACCGCACCGAGGTCGTGCACGGCGTCGACCTCTCCCTGCGGGCCGGCGAGTGCCTGGCCCTGGTCGGCGAATCGGGCTCCGGCAAGACCCTCACCGGCCGCACCCTCGCCGGACTCACCGGGCCCGGCGCCACCGTGACCGCCCGCACCCTCGAATTCGACGGCCGGGACCTGACCGCCCTCGACGAACGCGCGTGGCGGCGGCTGCGCGGCGCCGAGACCGGCCTGGTGCTCCAGGACGCGCTGGTCTCCCTCGACCCGCTGCGCCGGGTCGGCGCCGAGATCGAGGAGTCGCTCGCCAACCACGGCATCGGCACCCGCCGCGACCGGCCGGGCCGGGCCGTCGAGCTGCTGCGCGAGGTCGCCGTGCCCGAACCCGAGCGGCGGGCGCGGCAGTTCCCGCACCAGCTGTCGGGCGGGCAGCGGCAGCGGGCGCTGATCGCCTCCGCCCTCGCCGCGGGACCCCGCGTCCTGATCGCCGACGAGCCGACCACCGCGCTCGACATGACCGTGCAGGCGCAGATCCTCGACCTGCTCGCCGCCCGCCGGGACGCGGGCACCGCAGTGCTGCTGATCAGCCATGACCTGGCGGCGGTCGCCCGGCTCGCCGACCGGATCGCGGTGATGCGGGCCGGCCGGATCGTGGAGAGCGGGCCCGCCGCGAAGGTCCTCGCCGCGCCCGCCCATCCGTACACCCGGCGTCTCCTCGACGCGGTCCCGGACGCCCGTGCCGCTCGCCGGCGGAGCACCGGAAGCCCCGGCGCCGGTACGGAGGTGCTGCGCGCCGAGGGCCTGGTGAAGCGTTACGGCGGGCCCGGCGGCGGCATGACCGCGCTCGACGGCGTTTCCTGCGTGCTGCACGCGGGCGAGACGCTCGGCGTCCTCGGCGAGTCCGGCTCCGGAAAGTCCACGCTGGCCCGGATCGTGCTCGGGCTCACCGAGCCCGACCGGGGGACGGTGACCCTGCTCGGCCGGCCCTGGTCCGGTGCGGGCGAACGCTCGCGGGCCGCTCTGCGCGGCCGGATCCAGCTGGTGCAGCAGGATCCGCTGTCCTCCTTCGACCCGCGCTGGACGGTGGAGCGGATCGTGGCCGAGGCGCTCGGCGCCGGCGGCCGGCGGGCCGCCCGCCGCCACCGGGAGCGGGTCGTCGAACTCCTGGGCCTGGTCGGCCTGGAACCCGAGCTGCTCGACCGCGGTCCACGCGGGTTGTCCGGCGGGCAGCGGCAGCGGGTGGCCATCGCCCGCGCGCTCGCGCCGGAACCGGACGTGCTGGTCTGCGACGAGCCGGTCTCCGCGCTCGACGCCTCCGTGCAGGCGCAGGTGCTCGACGTGTTCGACCGGATCCGTGAACGGCTGGGCGTGGCCCTGCTGTTCATCTCGCACGACCTCGGCGTCGTGCGCCACGTCAGCGACCGGGTCGCGGTGATGCGGGCGGGCCGCGTCGTCGAGACCGGCCCGGCCGAGCAGGTCTTCACCCGCCCGGAGCACCCCTGGACCCGGGAGCTCCTCGGTGCGGCGGCCCCTGTCGTCCCGCCGGCCAGGCAGGACGCCGGGAGCCGGGCGTGACGACCGGTGTACCCGGCCTGACGACCGGAGCGACCGGCCCGACTGCCGGTGTGCCCGGCCTCACGGCCGGAGCGACCGCCGTGACTGCCGGTGTGACGACCGGTGTGCCCGGCCTGACGGCCGGAGCGGCCGGCCCGACTGCCGGTGTGCCCGGCCTGACGACCGGAGCGACCGGCCCGACTGCCGGTGTGACGACCGGTGTGCCCGGCCTGACGACCGGCATGCCCGACGGGACGGGCATGGCCGGTATCCCTCGGGGCGCCCCCGGGCGCCCCCGGAGAGCCCTGTCCGCACCGCCCCCGCGGGCCGTCGGCACCGTGCCGCGGTCCGCCGTCTCCTCAACCACCCTGGCCGGGACTTCGGGTTCCGGCCGTGTCCGACGATAGTGAGTCGCCCATGAACGACACCGCCCCCTTCCGTCTGTCCGTGCTCGACACGGTGCCCGTCTTCAACGGGGTTCCGGCCGCCCAGTCGCTGCGGGAACTCCTGGAGCTCGCGCCGGAGGTGGAGCGGCTCGGCTACCACCGCTACTGGCTGGCCGAGCACCACAACATGCCGGCCTTCGGCACCTCCACGCCGCCGGTGCTGATAGGTCAGCTGGCCGGTGTCACCTCGACGCTGCGGATCGGCTCGGGCGGTGTGATGCTGCCCAACCACGTGCCGTACATCGTGGCCGAGCAGTTCGCCACCCTGGAGGCCTTCCACCCGGGCCGGATCGACCTCGGCGTCGGCCGCGCGCCGGGCGGCGAGCCCGCCACCGCGCGGGCGCTGCGACGCACCGGCGACCCGGCGCACGAGGGCGCCTTCGGCGAGCAGCTGGCCGAGCTGATCGGCTATCTGTCGCCGTCCGCGCCGGATGCCCGTCCGCCGGTCGCCGTCTGTCCGGCCGTGGAGCAACCGGTGCCCGTGTGGCTGCTCGGCACGAGCCCCTCCAGCGCCTCGCTGGCGGCCCGGCTCGGTCTGCCGTACGCCTACGCCCACCACCTCAACCCGGCGGGCACGGAGGCCGCGGTGACCCGCTACCGTGCGGAGTTCCGCCCCTCGGAGCGGCTGGAACGGCCGTACGTCGCGGTGTCGGCGCAGGTGGTGGTGGCCGAGTCCGACGAGGAGGCCGAGTACCAGGCAGGGCCCGCCAAGGTGGCCCAGGTGGAGGGGCGGATCAATCCGCTGACCCTGTTCCGCACGCCCGAGCAGGCGGCCGAGTATCCGCTGACGGGCGCCCAGCGGCGCTTCCTCGAGGAGTACGCGGCTCCGCAGATCATCGGCGGGGTGGAGACGGCGGGCCGGCGACTTGCCGGTCTCCGTGCCCGCACGGGCGCCGACGAGCTGCTCGCGTCGGCGCCCGTGTACGGCCTCAAGGCCAGGGTCCGGGGGTTCCGGCTCCTCGCCGAGGCGATGGCTCAGGCCACGTCGGCCGGGGCGGGGGCGCTCAGCCCGGTCACCTCGGCCAGCAGCTCGTAGGACCGGACCCGCTCGTCGTGGTCCTGGATCGCGCTGAGCATCAGCAGTTCGTCGGCGCCGGTGGCCTTGACGAACTCGGTGATCCGCTGTCGCGCGGCCTCGGGTCCGCCGAAGATCTGCGGCCCGTACAGCTGCTCGACGACCGCCCGCTCCTCCGGGGTGTAGGAGAAGCGGGCGGCCTCCTCCACGGCCGGGAAGTACGGGTTCTGGCCGCGCAGCGACCGGGCGGTGATCACGCGCAGCGGGTCGCTCAGCCGGGCCGCGCGCTCGTCGTCCTCGGCCACGCCGCAGAACGCGGAGACGATCGTGTACGGCTCGGCGAGGTACTCGGAGGGCCGGAACTCGGCGCGGTAGGCGTCGAGCGCGGCGGTCGTGCCGTGCGGGGAGAAGTGGTGCGCGTAGGCGAAGGGCAGCCCCAGGGCCGCCGCGAGCTGCGCGCTGTAGCCGCTGGAGCCGAGCAGCCAGACGGGGACGGAGTGCTCGGCCGCGGGCACGGCGGAGACGGTGCCGTGCCCGGGTTCCGGGACGCGCGCGGCGCCGGAGGGCGGCGCGAAGTAGCGGATGAGCTCCTGGATCTGCGCGGGGAAGTCGTTGCCGCCGAGCGGGCCCGCCTGGCGCCGCAGGGCCCGGGCCGTCAGCGGGTCGGTGCCGGGCGCGCGGCCGATGCCGAGATCGATCCTGCCCGGGTGCAGGGCGGCCAGGGTGCCGAACTGCTCCGCCACCACGAGGGGCGGGTGGTTGGGCAGCATGACGCCGCCGGCCCCCACCCGCAGATGGGTGGTGGCGGCGGCGATCTGCCCGGCGAGGATCGCCGGCGACGAGGTCGAGAGGGCCGGCATGTTGTGGTGCTCGGCCAGCCAGAAGCGGTGGTAGCCGAGCCGGTCCACAGCACGGGCCAGCCGGACGGTGTTGCGCAGTGACACGGTCGCGGTCGACCCCTGCCACACCGGAGCGGTGTCCAGGACGGACAGTCGGAATCCCAGTTCGGTGGTCATGGGACGAGAATATGGGGACTGTCCCCGTTTTTCAACACGGCCCGGACACCGCCCGGTTCACGCCGCTCTGGTCAGCACGGGACCGGAGTCCAGCAGGATCTCCTGGTGCAGCTCGTGCAGCTGGCGGCACGGGCTGATCCCGAGCTCCCGGTCGAGCGAGGAGCGCACCGTGTGGAAGGCCTGGAGCGCGTCGGCCCGGCGGTCGGAGCGGTAGAGGGCGAGCATCAGCTGACGGTGGAACGCCTCGATGAGCGGGTGCTTGGACACCAGCGCGTACAGCGGCCCCACCAGCTCGCGGTGCCGCCCGAGGGCCAGATCGGCCTCGTTCCGCAGCTCCACGCACTCCAGCCTGGTCTCCTCGGCCCAGGTGGCGAACTCGTCGACGATGTCACCGCCGCGCAGCTCGCCGAGGACCGTGCCGCGCCACAGCGACAGCGCCTGGCCGCACAGCGCGGAGACCTCCCCGTGCCGGCCGGCCCGCGCCGCGGCCCGGCCCTGCTGGGCAAGCCGCTGGAATTCGTGGGCGTCCAGCGTGTGGTCGCCGAGCTCCAGGACGTAACCGGGGAATCGGGTGACGATCGGGCTCGGCTCGGCGTTCGCCCCCTTCAGCATCTTGCGCAGCTGGGATATGTACACATGCAGAGTGGCGGTGGCCCGCCGCGGCGGATCGTCGCGCCAGATTCCGGCGCACAACTGGTCGGTGGATGTGACGTTCCCGGCGCGGACCAGCATGGCGGCGAGAAGGCATTCCACCTTCGGCGCGCTGATGGTGAAAGTCCTGTCGGCGTCCGTCATGCGCAGGCTGCCCAGGATTTCGAATCGCATGTCTTGTTGACCTTCCGAAGATCGCGGAACCCGACAGTGCTCAGCGCGACACTGAGCCGTAGTGACCGTCGAGATAGACGAGAGGACGGGCCTGGCGGCCCTGGTACGCGCGAATCGGCTGCGCGATCACCACGGTGTGATCGCCGGCGGGCAGGTCGTACACCTTGCGGCAGACCATCGCCGCGGGAACGCCGTCGAGCAGCGGCACGCCGTGCGGGCCGGCACTCCATCGGGTGGGCGGCGCGAAGCGGTCGGCGCCGCTGCGCGCGAAGGTCGAGGCGAGTTCCTGCTGGTCGTGAGCGAGCAGATGCACCGCCACGTACTCGGCGGCACAGACCGTGGCCCACGACGAGGCGTTCCGGCCCACCCCGAACGACAGGAGCGCGGGCGCGGAGGAGACGGAGGCGAGTGAGGTCGCCGTGAAGCCGGCGGGCTGTCTCTCGCCCATCGCCGTGATGATCGCCACACCGGCCGGATGTGTCCGGAAGACGCCCCGGAACGCGTCCTCCGTCAGCGGCTCCTCTTCCGCCGCGCCGGCCACCGGACATCTGGCGGAAGGCGACCAGACGTGATGATGGGCGATCTCCCCGTGACTCACTTCAACCCCCTGAAGAATTGCTCCGGTGCCGGTCGTGTCCAGCCCCGTTCATTGCTGTGCCTTCAGGCTCACAGAAGGATCACGTAGCGACATCCGTGGAAATACGTACGGCCATCAATCGAGCCAATTCAGCACGCGATCCGATCTCCAATTTGCGGTAGATCCGGGACAGATGGACCTCCACGGTGCGCGGACTCAGCCCCAGCGCCTCGGCGATCTCCCGGGTCCGCCGGCCCGTTCCGGCCTCTCGCGCGACCTCCCGCTCGCGCCCGGTCAGTACCTCCAGACCGTTCACGAGAGGGATCGGCGCGGGCAGCAGCGCGTGGCAGCCGCGGCCCAGCGAGTTCTCCAGCGGAGTGTCCGGATTCAGCCGGGCGAGCAGCAGTACGTCCCACTGCTCGGCCAGTTCCTGCGCCGAGGCCCACAGCTCCGCCGCCAAGCCCGGACGGCTGCTGTTGCTCGCCGCACGGGCCGACCGGATACGCGCGGTCAGCCGGTGCAGCCGCAGCTGGGCGCCGTCGAACGCCCGCTCCGCCTCCTGGTACAGCGTCACCGCCGCGTCCCAGTCGGCCTGCTCGGCGAGCACGTGTCCGCGCGCGAGCAGCGCGTACGCCCGGTTGTGCGGCAGCCGCAGCCCCTGCGCCGCGCCGTTCGCGCGGTCGGCCCACATCGAGGTGCCGCCGGAGCTGCCGGTGCCGCCGGAGAGCGAGGCCAGGGCGAGCAGCTCGAAGCCCCGGGGCCGCAGCGTGGGGTCGAGCCGGGGCAGGTCGGGGCCGCCGAGGTCCAGGAGCAGGCTGACGCAGCGGTCCGGACTGCCCTGCATCAGCAGCGCCTCGGCCAGCGCGAGTACGGACGCGCCGTGCCAGCGGCCGACGGAGCGGCGCAGCGAGTGCACGGCCTGCTCGGTGAGCGCGGAGGCCCGGCTGCTGCCCGGCGGCTCGGCGTAGGTCACGCACAGCGCCTCCTGGGCGAGGGCCACCACGCGCAGCTGTTCGGCGCCCAGGTAGCCGGCGAGCTCGGTGGCCTCGGCGGCGGACCTGCGGGCGCTCTCCAGGCGGCCCTGCCGCAGCTGGGCCTCGGCGAGGCCGCTCAGCAGCACCGGCAGCATCGCGTTGTGGGAGCAGTTCTGGATGACGGTGGTGCCGCGCTCGAAGAACGACTCCGCCTCGCGCGGCCGGCCGAGCGCCATGGCGCACTGGCCGAGCAGCGCCAGGTACTCGCTGTGGCAGGTGATCTCGGTGTTCGAGAGCTCGTCCATCTGGCGCACGGCGGCGTCGTACGAGGCCAGGGACTGCGCCACCCGGCCGGCCGCGAGCTCGCCGAGGGCGTGCAGCGCCATGGCCCCGGCCAGGGTGGTGCGCTTCCCGCCGGACCGGGCGAGGACGAGGGCCTGGGAGGCGATCCCGGGCAGCTCCTCGTCGCCGCGCATCGAGGAGATGATCCCCCGGCAGATCATGAGCTGGGCGAGGATATCGTTGTCGGCCTTCGCCGCCCGCAGGTCGGTGAGGGCGGCCGACACCAGCTCCGTCGCCGCGCTGAATCGTCCCTGCAGACACTCGACGATGACGCAGAGCCCGATCGCCGCCCGGCCCGCGTCGTCGGGGCCCAGCGGTGACCCCTGGGTCAGCAGGGCGCGCAGTGGGGCGTCGTCGGCGAGGTAGTCGGAGGCCTGCAGCGCCCGTGCCAGGGGCGGGATGAGGGCGAGCAGTCTGCCGGTCGGCTGCTCGGAGGCGGGCAGCTCGTGCAGGGCCGTCAGGAGCCACCGAACGGCGTCGTAGGGAGAGCTCTGCTCGGCCTCCTGGCCGGCCCTGGCCAGCGTCTCCAGGTCCTCGGGGGTGAAGGAGCTGGTCGACAGCTCGATGTGCACCGCCCGCTCGGACGCCGAGGCGGCACGGCGGTTGAGCACGGTCAGTGCCCTGCGGTGGGCCCGTGAGCGCCAGCAGCGGTCGGTCTGGTCGTGCAGCACCCGGCGCAGCATCGGGTGCCGGAAGCCCAGGAGGGTGCCGGAGGAGCGCAGTGGCCGCAGCACGTCCAGCTGGAGCAGCGCGTTGACGACGGTGCAGGTCTCGTCGGTGGGCAGCTCGGAGACGGCCGCCAGCTCGTCCCGGCTGAACCGGTCGCCGAGGACGGCCGCGGACTCGGCCACGAGCCGTTCCGCCGGGTCCAGCCCGGCCAGTTCGGCCGCCAGCGGCGCGAGACGCCCGGTGTGCAGCTGGGTGCGCGGGTCCGCGCCCCTCGTCGCCGATTCCTCCTGGGCCAGCAGATAGAGCGGATGGCCGTTGCTCTCGTCGAGCGCCGAGGGCAGCCAGACCGTGTCGGGCCGTACGCCGAGCAGCCGGGCCGCCTGGTCCAGGTCGAGCGGCGGCAGGTCGATGCGGTCCACCCGGCCCTGCTCGGCGCCCTGGGCGAGGGTGCTGAGCAGTGAGGGCGCGGCCTGCCGCGGCCGGTGCGCGACCACCAGCAGGACCGGGGCCTGGAAGGTCCAGCGGGCCAGATGGTCGGCGAGCGCCAGCGACTGCGGGTCGGCCCAGTGGAAGTCGTCGAGTACGAGCAGCAGGCCGTGATCGGCGGCCTGGCTCAGCAGTGCGTGCAGCGCCTGGGAGAGCTGCAGCGGCGCCAGTTCGGTGCCCCGGCCGCCCAGCCGGGCGCAGAGGCCGGCCCGCAGCAGCTCGGCGTGCTCGCGCGAGAGGGCGGACAGCCGGTCGGCCGTCATGATGCCGTTCACTGCGCGGGTGAAAACGTGCAAAGGTTCGTCGAGTTCGGACGGATAGCAGCGTCCGTCGAGAACGGTGACGCCTCGGTCGCGTGCGACGGAGGTCAGCTGGGCCAGCAGACGGCTCTTGCCCGAACCGGGTTCTCCGAGCAGCTCGACGATGCCTCCGCGGCCTTCCTGCAGTGCCTGCAGCGCGCTCAGCAGTTGTAAGGATTCCCTGCACCGGACCGAAGACGTGCTCTGTTTGGCGACCAGCGACATGATGGTCGTGACCATCCCTTCCCCCTTGGGTTGACGTCTCGCGTGGAGCCATCCTGATCCCTCAGCCACGATGGTACGAGCGCATTGTTACGGCAGCCCGAACCGGAGGATGTCCGACGCGCGGGCGCACGAACGCGCCCTGACCGGCGAGAACCGGCCAGGGCGTCGCGTGGAGTCGCGAATGGGAACTATAGGGACGTGGCGTGCTGCGCGGGGTTGCCGGACTGCTCCGGGGAGTCCTCCGCGGCCTGCTCCGCGCCGCCGCCCATTGGGACGGAACGCATGATGAGGGTGAGCAGGATGGTGAGGGCGGTGAAGCCGGCACCCCAGACGAAGGCCGTGGTGACGCCCTCGGTGAGGACGAAGTCCGCGGTGCCCTTGGTGTCGAGACCGGCCGGCACCTCGTCGGCGGCGCCGCGGCTGGCGGCGCCGAACACGGTCACCATGATGGCGAGGCCCAGCGCGCCGCCGATCTGCTGCATGACGTTCAGCAGACCGGACGCGGCGCCGGTCTCCTCGGGTGCGAGGCCGGACATCAGGATGGTGGTGACGCCGACGAGCAGGGTGCCCATGCCGAGACCGGCGACGAGCATGGGTCCGAGCATCGCGGAGACGAACTGGGAGTCGGGGGTGAGCTGGGCGAACCAGATCAGGCCGACGCTGATGGCGGCGGCGCCGACCGCGGTCAGGACGCGCGGCCCGGCCTTGGGCAGAAGCTTCGCGGCGATGCTGGAGGTGGCCAGAATCAGCAGGGCGAGCGGCACGAAGGCCAGACCCGCCTGGATCGGGGTGAAGCCCCGCACCTCCTGGAGGAACTGGGTGAGGAAGAAGAACATCGAGTTGCCCGCCGCCATCACGAACAGCAGCGAGAGGTAGCCGGTCGCGCGGTTGCGGTCGGCGAACAGCCGCAGCGGGGTGATCGGCTGCTTGGCGTGGGTCTCGATGAAGACGAAGAGCACGAGCAGCACGACCGCGGCGGCGAAGGAGACCAGGGTGAGCGTGTCGCCCCAGCCGCTCTCGGCGGCCCGGATGAAGCCGTAGACCAGGGCGCTCATGCCGATGGTGGAGGTGAGCGCGCCGCCGAGGTCGAAGCGGGCGGGCTTGCGCTCGGTCTCGTGGATGAACATCGGGGCCGCGATCAGCAGCGCGACGCCGATCGGCACGTTGATGAAGAGCACCCAGCGCCAGGACAGCCAGTCCGTCAGCAGGCCGCCGCCGATGAGGCCGATGGCCGCGCCGGAGCCGGAGACCGCCGCGTACATGCCGAGGGCCTTGGCCCGGGCCTTCTCGTCGGTGAAGTGGGTCGCGATCAGGGCGAGCACGGTGGGCGCGGCGAAAGCGGCGCCGACGCCCTGGAGGGCGCGCGCGGCGAGCAGCATTCCGGCCGAGCTGGACAGACCGCCGAGCAGCGAGGCCGCGGTGAAGATCGTGACGCCGAGGAGCAGCCCGCGGCGGTGGCCGAGGACGTCTCCGGCGCGACCGCCGAGGAGCAGCAGACCGCCGAAGGTCAGCAGGTAGGAGCTGAGGACCCAGGAGAGTCCGGTGGGGGTGAAGTCGAGCGCGACCTTGAGGTCGGGCAGGGCGATGTTCACCACGTTCACGTCGAGGATCAGCATCGTCTGGAGGGTGAGCACGATGAGGAGCACCATGCCGTTGCGGCGGCCGGCCGCCTCGGCGGTGGGCGGGCCCTGCCCCGCGGCGCTCGTGACGGTCTTTTCACTCATGATTCAGCATCTCCTCGGCACGCTAAACGGGGACTTCCCACGGTTCTGTTCCCGAACATACAGGGACGGTCCCCGTTTAGCAATCGGCAACGGCGCCGGGCCAGTTGAAGGCCCGGCCGAAGGCTCCTGCGACCGCTCAGTTGACGCCGAGCTCCCGGTCGATGAAGTCGAAGAGGTCGTCGTCGGACGCCTCCGTCAGCTCCACCGCGTTCACCTCCGCCGCGTCGCCGCCCTCCGACTCCAGGCGCAGCAGGAGATCGCGCACCCGTCCGGTCAGCCGGCCACGACCGCCCTCGGCCGCGCCCAGCGTCACGAGCCGCGCCTCGATGCGGTCGAGCTCGGCGAGAGCCGACGCCACCGGGTCCTCCTCGGCCGGGGCGAGCGCCGTCAGCAGGTGCCGGGCCAGCGCCAGCGGCGTCGGATGGTCGAACACCAGCGTGCTCGGCAGCCGAAGACCCAGCTCCGCGTTGAGCCGGTTGCGCAGTTCCACCGAGGTCAGCGAGTCGAAGCCCAGCTCCTTGAAGGGCCGCTCGGTGCCGACACCCGCCGCGTCCGTGTGCCCGAGCACCGTCGCCACATGGCCGCGCACCAGCCCGAGCAGCAGGTCGAGACGCTCGGGACCGGCCAGCGCGGCGAGCCGCTCGCGGACCCCGGTACCTCCGTCCGCCGCGGCCGACGCACCGCCCGCCGCCTTCCGTACCGTCCGTCCCTCGCCGGCCAGCTCACCGAAGAGCGGCGGCAGCGAGCCCGCCCGCGCCCGCGACCGCAGCGCCGCCGGATCGAGCCCGACACCCACGGCCAGCGGCTGCCTGCCTTCGAGCGCCGCGTCGAAGAGCGCGAGGCCCTCCTCGTCGCCCAGCGGCAGGATGCCGTCCCGTGCCATCCGTGTGAGGTCGGTGTCGGTGAGGTTTTCGGTGAGTGTGCTGTGGTGGTTCCAGAGGCCCCAGGCGAGGCTGGTGGCGGGTTGTCCTTGGGTGTGGCGGTGGTGGGCGAGGGCGTCGAGGAAGGTGTTGGCGGCGGCGTAGTTGGCTTGTCCGGGGGTGCCGGTGAGTCCGGAGAGGCTGGAGTAGAGGAGGAAGTGGGTGAGGGGGTGGTTGTGGGTGGTGGTGTGGAGGTGCCAGGCGGTGTGGGCTTTGGGGTTGAGGGTGGTGTGGAGGTGGGTGGGTGTTTGGTTGTGGAGGGGGGTGTCGTGGGTGGTGCCTGCGGTGTGGATGACGGTGGTGAGGGGGTGTTGGGTGGGGATGGTGTTGAGGAGTTGGGTGAGGTTGTGGGGGTTGGTGGTGTCGCAGGCTTCGATGCGGATGTGGGCGCCGTGTTGGGTGAGTTCGTGGGTGAGTTGGGTGGCGCCGGGGGCGTTGGGTCCGCGTCGGCTGGTGAGGATGAGGTGGCGTGCGCCGTGGTGGGTGACGAGGTGGCGGGCGAGGAGGCTGCCGAGTGCGCCGGTGCCTCCGGTGATCAACACCGTCCCCTCCGGGTCCGGCGGAGCCGGCAGCGTCAGGACCGCCTTGCCGGTGTGCCGGGCCTGACTCAGATGACGCAGCGCCTCCGGCGCGTGGCTCACGTCCCACGCGGTCACCGGCAGCCGCCGCAGCTCCCCGGACTCGAACAGCCGCACCAGCTCGACCAGCATTTCCTGGACCCGCTCGGGCTCCACCCGCATCAGGTCGTACGCCGTGTACGACACACCCGCGTACCGCTCCCGCACCTCGGCCGCGTCACGGATGTCGGTCTTGCCCATCTCCAGGAACCGGCCGCCCGGCGCGAGCAGCCGCAGCGAGGCGTCCACGAACTCCTGGGCCAGCGAGTTCAGCACCACGTCGAAGCCCCGGCCGCCGGTGGCCGCCCGGTACTGCTCCTCGAAGTCGAGCGTCCGGGTCGAGGCGATCCGGTCCTCGGGCACACCCAGTGAACGCAGCACGTCCCACTTGGGCCTGCTCGCCGTGCCGTAGACCTCCAGGCCCCAGTGGTGCGCGAGCTGCAGCGCGGCCATGCCCACACCGCCGGTCGCCGCGTGCACGAGCAGCGACTCGCCCCGGCGCGCCTTCGCCAGGTCCTCGAGCCCGTAGTACGCGGTGAGGAACACGACCGGGATCACCGCGGCGTCCGTGAACGTCCAGCCCTGCGGCATCCGGGTCACCCAGCGGTGGTCGGTGACCGCGACCGGCCCGATCGCGCCCAGCGGGAACAGCCCCATCACCCGGTCGCCGACCGCCACCGAGGTCACGCCGGGCCCCGTCTCCAGGACGACACCGGCCGCCTCGCCGCCGATCCGCGCCTCGTCGCCCGGGTACATCCCGAGACCCACGAGGACGTCACGGAAGTTCAGACCCGCGGCCCGCACCTGGACCCGCACCTCGCCGTGCCCCAGCGGCGCGCCCGCCTCGGGAGCGGGCAGCAGCGCCAGATTGCCCAGGGTGCCGGAGCTGTGCACGTCGAGCCGCCAGAACGGGGTGTCCTTCGGCGGCACGAGCACCTCGGGCGCCCGGTCGGCCCGCACCAGACGGGGCGCGTAGACACCGCCGTCGCGCACCGCGAGCTGGTGCTCGTCCCCGGCGAGCAGCGCCGACACGGCGGCGGCCAGCCCCTCCGTACGCTCCTCGACGACCTCGTCGAGATCCAGCAGACCGAATCGGTCGGGGTGTTCGGTACGGGCGGCGCGCAGCAGGCCCCACACGGCGGACGCGGCCAGATCCCGTATCTCGGGCCCGGGCCTGGCGGCCACGGCGCCCCGGGTCACGGCCACGAACCGAGGCTCCGCCCCGGCGCCGGCCGGCCATTCCCACTCCAGCCAGTCCTGCGTCAGCGCGAGCGCCCGGGTGCTCAACGCGTCCACCCGCGACGGAAGCCCGTCGTCCGTGACCGGGGTCTCGTCGAGGAAGGTGGCGAGGACCACACCCGGCGCCCCGGCGCCCGCCGCGACGGCCGCGTGCAGCGCGGCGGCATCGGGGTGGACCGGCACGCCGAGCGCCGCCGCCAGACCCAGCGGGTCCGGGCCGAGAACGGCGACCGCCTCCGACGCGGCGGACGGCGTCCCGGCCGAGGGCAGCGGCTTCCAGTCGACCAGGAGCAGCGGCGTCCGCCCGGCACCGGACCCGTCCGCGCCGGCCGAGAGATCGGCCGGAGCGCCGGCCCGCGCGGTCACGGCCGCCACCGTGGCGACCGGAGCGCCGGCCGGGTCGGTCAGCCGCAGCCGTACGGTGTCCTCGCCGGTCCGGGTCAGCCGCAGCCGCACCCGGGTCGCCTCCACGGCGTGCAGCGTCACGCCCTGCCAGCTGAACGGCAGCAGCACGCTCCCGGCGTCCTCGCCCATGACCTCGCGCGCCCATGGGTGGAGTGCGGCGTCGAGGAGGGCGGGGTGAAGGGTGTGCCCGGTGGCGTCGACGCCCTCGGGGAGCTCGATCTCGGCGTGGAGGTCGTCGCCGTCGCGCCAGAGCGCGGTGAGGCCCTGGAAGGCGGTGCCGTACGTGTAGCCGTGGGCGTGCAGCTCCTCGTACGCGCCCGTGAGGTCGACGCGCTCGCCCGGCGGCGGCCACGGCAGCTCCTCGGGCGTGTCGACCGCGTCCGACAGGGTGCCGGAGGCATGCCGGGTCCAGGACTCGGCGTCGTCCGTACGCGAGTGCACGGCGATCGTCCGGCTGCCGTCGCCGGCCGCCGGGCCGACCGTGACATGCAGGGTCACCGGCGTGTCCGCCCGCAGCATCAGCGGGGATTCGAGGGTGAGTTCGTCCAGCGTGGGCGTGTCGGTGTGGCCTGCGGCGTGCAGCGCGAGATCGGCGAGGGCCGTGCCGGGAAGCAGCGTGGCGCCGGCGATGGTGTGGTCCGCGAGCCAGGCATGGGTACGCGTCGAGATCCGGCCGGTGAACACCAGCTGGTCGCTGTCCGGGAGCGTCACCAGGGCGCCGAGCAGTGGATGCCCTGAGGTCACGAGACCCGCGGACGCGACGTCCGTCGCCACCGTGCCGGGCGACAGCCAGAAGCGCTCACGCTGGAAGGGGTAGGTGGGCAGGCCCTCCAGGGACGGCGCCGGGGTCTGGGGCTGCCAGGTGGTGGGGGTGTGGCCCGTGGTGTGGAGTCGGGCGAGCGCGGTGGCGAGGGTGGTGGACTCGGGTGCGTTCTTGCGCAGCGTCGGTGCGAGGACGGCCGGCCCGGTCAGCGTGTCCTGGGCGAGCGCCGTGAGGGTGGCGTCCGGGCCGAGCTCCACGAAACGGCTCGTGCCGTGGGCTTCGAGGTGCTGGATGCCGGGGTGGAAGCGGACGGCCTGGCGGATGTGGTTCGCCCAGTACGCCGGAGTGACCAGGTCGTCGCCGGTGGCGGGCAGGCCGGTCACGTTGGAGATGACGGGGATCTTCGGGGCGTGGAAGGTCAGGCCCTCGATCGCCTCGCGGAAGCCGGGAAGGACCTCGTCCATGTGCGCGGAGTGGAAGGCATGGCTGACCGTCAGGCGCGAGGTCTTCCGGCCGAGCGCCGCGAAGTGCTGCGCCACCGCCTCGGCCGCGTCCCTGGCCCCGGAGATCACCGTGGCCTCCGGTCCGTTCACCGCCGCGATGTCCAGATCGCCCCCGACCCCGGCGAGGGCCTCCCGCACCTCCGCCTCCGAGGCGCGCACGGCGAGCATCGCGCCGTCACCGCGGGCGGCCTGCATGAGCCGGCCGCGAACCGCGACCAGCGTGACGGCGTCCGGCAGATCCAGGACACCGGCGGCGTGCGCGGCGGCGATCTCGCCGACCGAGTGGCCGATCAGCGCGTCCGGGACCAGACCGTGGTGCTCCAGGGTCCGGTAGAGCGCGGTCTGCAGGGTGAAGAGCGCGGCCTGCGCGTACTGCGTCCGGTTGAGCGTCGCCGCGTCCTGGCCCCACGTCACCTCGTGCAGCGGCCGGTCCAGGATCGCGTCGAAACGGTCGCAGACCTCGTGGAAGGCGGCGGCGAACACCGGGTGGGAGTCGTACAGTTCGCGACCCATGCCGAGGCGCTGGCTGCCTTGTCCGGTGAAGAGGAAGGCGGTCTTTCCGGTGAGGGTGGTGCCGGTGGTCAGACCGGGTGCCTCACCGCCCTCGGCGAGGGCGTCCAGGGCGGCGAGCAGCCCCGCGCGCTCGCCCGTCGCGTCGACGGCGGCGCGGTGCTCGAAGCGGGTACGGGCCGCGAGCGCGCCCGCGACCTCCCGCGGCGGGGTGTCCGGGTGCTCGGTCGCGTAGGTGTGCAGGCGGCGTGCCTGCTCCCGCAGGGCCCGATCCGACTTCGCCGACAACAGCCACGGCACGGAAGGGAGTTCGACGGCCCCGTCCGTCGGCTCCGGGGCACCTGCCGGACCGTCGTTCCCTCCGTCGCCGATGGCCTCGGGGACCTCCACGCCCGCCGCTTCCTGGCGGGCCGGCTCGCCGCCGGGCTGCTCCGCGTGCTGCTCGGCGGTCCGCTCCGTCGACTGTTCGATCACGACGTGCGCGTTGGTGCCGCTGATGCCGAACGACGACACGGCGGCCCGCAGCGGGGTCTCGTCGGGGGCCGTCCAGGGCTGCTCCTCGGTGAGCAGTCGTACGGTGCCCGCCGACCAGTCGACATGGTCCGTCGGCCGGTCGACGTGCAGGGTGCGCGGCAGCCTGCCGTTGCGCATCGCCATCACCATCTTGATGACGCCGCCGACCCCCGCGGCGGCCTGCGTGTGGCCGATGTTGGACTTCAACGAACCGAGCCACAGAGGGCGTTCGGCGTCACGCTCCCGCCCGTACGTGTTGATCAGGGCCTGCGCCTCGATCGGGTCGCCCAGGGTCGTGCCGGTGCCGTGCGCCTCGACCGCGTCCACCTGGTCGGACGCCAGCTGGGCGTTGGCGAGCGCCTGGCGGATCACCCGCTCCTGGGACGGACCGTTCGGCGCCGTCAGCCGGCCGCTCGCGCCGTCCTGGTTGGTCGCGGTGCCGCGTACGACGGCGAGGACCGGGTGGCCGTTGCGGACGGCGTCGGAGAGCCGCTCGACGAGCAGCAGGCCGACGCCCTCGCTCCAGCCGGTGCCGTCGGCCGTCGCGGAGAACGCCTTGCAGCGGCCGTCGGGGGAGAGGCCGCGCTGACGGCTGAACTCCACGAAGGTGTTGGGCGTGGCCATCACCGTCGCGCCGCCCGCGAGGGCGAGCGAGCACTCGCCCTGCCGCAGCGACTGCACCGCGAGGTGCAGCGCCACCAGGGACGAGGAGCAGGCGGTGTCCACGGACACCGCGGGGCCTTCGAGACCGTAGACGTAGGAGAGGCGGCCCGAGGCCACACTGCCCAGGCTGCCGCTGGCGAGATAGCCCTCGTACCCCTCGGGCGCCGGCCGCAGCCGCGAGGCGTAGTCGTTGTACATCACCCCGGCGAAGACGCCGGTGTCGCTGCCGCGCAGGGTCGTCGGGTCGATGCCGGCCCGCTCGAACGCCTCCCAGGCCGTCTCCAGGAGCAGCCGCTGCTGCGGGTCGGTGGCCATCGCCTCGCGCGGGCTCAGCCCGAAGAAGGCCGCGTCCGCCTGCGCCGCCTCGTGGACGAACCCGCCCCGGGCCGTCGTCGACCTGCCGACGGCCTCCGGGTCCGGGTCGTACAGGTCCTCGTCCCAGCCGCGGTCGTCGGGGAAGGGCCCGATGGCGTCGGTGCCCTCGCTGACCAGCTTCCACAGGTCCTCGGGCGAGGACACCCCGCCCGGGTAGCGGCAGGCCATGCCGACGATCGCGATCGGCTCGTGCCGGGCCTGTTCGATCTCCGAGATCCGGCGCCGCGCCAGCCTCAGGTCGGTGGTCGCCCGCTTGAGGTAGTCGCGGAGCCTGTCTTCGTTGTTCGCCACGTTCGCCACGGGAGCGTTGTTCGCCACGGGAGCTCAACCTTCACTGCTGTCGAAAAGAGGAATGGACAGGGCGGCACCGGCCGCCGGGGCGGAGATCAGGACAGGCCGAGCTCCTTGTCGAGGGCGTCGAACAGCTCGTCGTCCGTCGCGGAGCCGAGGTCGTCGGCCGCCGGCTCCCCGAGGGAGGCGGTCAGTCCGTGCCAGCCCTGCAGCACGGACTGCAGCCGCTGGGTGATCTCGGCCGCCTCCGCCGCGTCCCGGGCGGCGGCGCCTGCCGAGTGCTGCCGCAGCAGCTCCTCCAGCCGCTCGATCGCCTCCAGGGGATCGGCCGGGCCCGCGGGCCCCGCCGGAGCGGCCGTCACGGCCAGCCCGTCGAGCAGGTGGCGGGCGAGCGCCGCCGGCGTGGGGTGGTCGAAGACCACCGTCGTGGGCAGCCGCAGCCCCGTCACGGCGTTGAGCCGGTTGCGGAACTCCACCGCCGTCAGCGAGTCGAAGCCGAGGTCCAGAAGCCCCCGTTCGGCGTCGATCCGGTCCGGCGAGCCGTGCCCGAGGACGGCCGCCACCTGCTGCCGCACCAGACCGAGCACCAGCTCCTCGCGCCCCTCGGCCGGCGTCGCCGCGAGCCTTTCCGCGAGCGGCACCGCACCGCCGGCGGTCCGGGCGCCGGGGCCCGCCGCCGCACCGCGCCGCGCCGGCCCGCCGCGTACCAGCCCGAGCAGCGGCTCCGGGCCCGTACCGGCGGCCGCGAGGGTCCGCAGGGCGTTCAGGTCGAGCCGCGCCGGGTAGAGCAGCGGCTCCGTCGAGCCGAGCGCCGTGTCCAGCATCCGCAGTGCCTCCTCCGACGACATCGGCACGATCCCTGAGCGGCGCAACCGTGTGAGGTCGGTGTCGGTGAGGTTTTCGGTGAGTGTGCTGTGGTGGTTCCAGAGGCCCCAGGCGAGGCTGGTGGCGGGTTGTCCTTGGGTGTGGCGGTGGTGGGCGAGGGCGTCGAGGAAGGTGTTGGCGGCGGCGTAGTTGGCTTGTCCGGGGGTGCCGGTGAGTCCGGAGAGGCTGGAGTAGAGGAGGAAGTGGGTGAGGGGGTGGTTGTGGGTGGTGGTGTGGAGGTGCCAGGCGGTGTGGGCTTTGGGGTTGAGGGTGGTGTGGAGGTGGGTGGGTGTTTGGTTGTGGAGGGGGGTGTCGTGGGTGGTGCCTGCGGTGTGGATGACGGTGGTGAGGGGGTGTTGGGTGGGGATGGTGTTGAGGAGTTGGGTGAGGTTGTGGGGGTTGGTGGTGTCGCAGGCTTCGATGCGGATGTGGGCGCCGTGTTGGGTGAGTTCGTGGGTGAGTTGGGTGGCGCCGGGGGCGTTGGGTCCGCGTCGGCTGGTGAGGATGAGGTGGCGTGCGCCGTGGTGGGTGACGAGGTGGCGGGCGAGGAGGCTGCCGAGTGCGCCGGTGCCTCCGGTGATCAACACCGTTCCCTCCGGATCGAACACCCCCGCGGTCGGCGCGCCTTCGGTGCCCGAGGCCACCTCGGCCGAGGGGTCCAGCTCGGCGCGGGCCAGCGTCGGGGCGAACAACTGCCCGTTCCGTACGGCAATTTCGCCACGCCCTGTGGCGGCCACGGCGGGCAGCGACTCCGCCTCCGCCGCCCAGTCGTCCTCGAACCCGCCCACGGCACCATCGGTGTCCGGGGTCGGCGGGAGGTCCACCAGGGTGAACAGGCCCTCGGTCTCCTGCTGCGCGGTCCGCAGCAGGCCCCACAGCGTCGACACACCCGGTGAGGTCACCCGGGGATCCGGCCCAGCCGCGACGGCGCCGCTCGTGACCATGAGGAGCCTGGTGTCGGCGAGGCGTGCGTCGGACAGCCACTCCTGCACCACGGCGAGCGCGTCGACCGCCGTGGCGTCGGCGGTGGCGAGCACGTCGTCGCCGTCCTCCCGCCAGGGCAGCACGACCACCGACGGCACCGCCTCGCCCGCGTCCAGCGCGGCCCGCAGCCCCGCCAGGTCCGCGTGCCGGGCCCGGATGCCGAGCCGTCCGGCCACCGCGTCGCCGTCCTTGCCGAGCGTCGCCCACGAGGCGGCCGGCGCGTCCGGATCCGTCGGCCGCTCCGCCGCAACCTGCCGCCAGCGCAGCACGTAGAGCGGATCGCGCGAGCCCGCCGAGGCCCCGGCGAGCGCGCTCAGGTCCACGGCGCGCAGGGCCAGTTCGGCCACCTCGGCCACCGGCGCGCCGGTCGTGTCGGCCAGGGTCAGGGCTGCCGTGTCCGGCCCCGTCCCGCGCAGCCGCACCCGCAGCGCCCGGGCACCCTCGGCGTACGCGGAGATGCCGGACCAGCTGAACGGCACCCGGGGCGGTGCCTCGGGGTCGGCCACCAGCAGGGCGTGCAGCGCGGCGTCGAGCAGCGCGGGATGCAGCACATGACCCACGGTGGCGTCGTCCTCGGCGTCGTCCGGCAGGGCGACCTCGGCGTACAGGTCGTCGCCGTCGCGCCACAGGCCCGTGAGGCCCTGGAACAGTGGCCCGTACGCGTACCCGCGGGCGGCGAGCGCGTCGTACGCGTCGGTGAGGTCGACCGGCTCGCCCGCCGGGGGCCAGGCGAGATGGTCCGGGGACGCGCCGTCGGACGCGTCGGCGCCGAGGGTGCCGGTCGCGTGCCGGGCCCAGTCCGTCCCGTCACCGGCCCGGCCCCCTGCGGTCTCCTCGCCGACGTCCGCCGGGCGCGAGTGCACGGTGAGCGGCCTGCGGCCCGCCTCGTCGGGGGCGCCGACCCTCAGCTGGACGTCGAGGGCGCCCGACCCGGGCAGCAACAGCGGGGCCTCCAGGGTCAGGTCGTCGACCGACCCGGCCGCGGCGAGGTCCGCCGCGTGCAGCGCCAGGTCGGCCAGGGCCGCGCCGGGCAGCAGCACCGCCCCGCCGACGGCGTGCTCCTCCAGCCATGGGTGGCTACGCCGGGACAGCCGTCCGGTCAGCACGAAACCGTCGTCGGCGAGCCGGACCGCGGTGTCCAGCAGCGCGTGCCCGGATCCGGCGCCGCCCGTCCGCTCCGTGCGGCGGGTGAGCCAGAAGTGGTCCTGCCGGAAGGGGTAGGTCGGCAGGTCCTCGGGATGCGCCGGGGTGCGGTCCGGCCGCCAGTTCGTGGGGGAGAGCCCGCCGACGTGCAGCCGGGCCAGGGCCGCGCCGAACGTGGCCGCCTCGTCGCCGCCGCGGCGCAGGGCCGGGGCGAGCACGGCGGGACCGGACAGCGACTGCCGGGCCAGGGCCGTCAGGATCGCGTCCGGGCCGAGCTCGACGTACCGCACGACGCCGCGCTCCTCCAGGACGCGGACGTGGTCGGTGAAGCGGACCGTGTCGCGGATGTGCGCCGTCCAGTGCGCGGCGGTCGTGGGGTCGCCGCTCATGACGAGCGGGACCGAGGGCTGCCGGAAACGGATCCCCGCGACGGCCTCCCCGAACTCACGGAGCATCGGCTCCATGAGCGGCGAGTGGAAGGCGTGGCTGACCTTGAGCCGGGTGGTGCGCCGGCCGAGCGCGGCGAACGCGTCGCGCACCGCGAGCGCGTCCTCCTCGGCGCCCGAGACCACGGTGGAGTCCGGGGCGTTGAGCGCGGCGACGGACAGACCCGGGGTGAGGTGCGGCAGCACCTCCTCCTCGGTCGCCTGGACGGCGATCATCGCGCCGCCGGCAGGCAGCGCCTGCATCAGCCGGCCGCGGACCGTGACGAGCCGGGCCGCGTCGTTCAGACCGAGGACGCCGGCGGCGTGCGCGGCGGCGATCTCGCCGATGGAGTGGCCCGCCAGCTGGTCGGGGACGACGCCCCGGTGCTCGAGCGCCCGGTAGAGCGCCGTCTGCAGGGCGAAGAGGGCCGGCTGGGTGTACTCGGTACGGTTCAGGAGCTCCGCGTCCTCGCCCCACATCACCTCCCGCAGCGGCCGGTCGAGATGGCGGTCGAGCGCCGCCAGCGTCTCGTCGAGTGCGGCGGCGAACACCGGTTCGGCTTCGTGGAGTTCGCGGCCCATGCCGAGCCGCTGACTGCCCTGACCGGTGAACAGGAACGCGGTGCCGCCGCTGAGGGCGGTGCCCGCGGTCAGACCCGGGGCCTCGGCCTCCTCGGCGAGGGCGGTGAGGGCGGTGAGCAGCGCGTCCCGGTCGTCGGCCTCGACGACCGCGCGGTGGCCGAAGCGTGCGCGGGCGGCGAGCGAGGCCGCGACCTGCCGTACCGGCACCTCGGGGTGTTCGGTGGCGTACGTGTGGAGCAGGCGCGCCTGTTCCTTGAGGCCCTCGCCGGTCTTCGCCGACAACAGCCAGGGCAGGTGCGGGAGTTCTTCCTCCCCGGCGCCGGTCTCTTCCGGTGCCTGTTCGATGATCACGTGGGCGTTGGTGCCGCTGATGCCGAAGGACGAGATGCCCGCGCGGCGCGGCTCCCGGCCGGCCGGCTGCCAGGGCCGGTTCTCGGTGAGCAGGCGTACGGTGCCGTCGGACCAGTCGACGTGGTCCGTCGGATCCTCCGCGTGCAGGGTCCGGGGCAGCACCTCGTTCCGCATCGCCATGATCATCTTGATGACGCCGCCGACACCGGCAGCGGCCTGGGAGTGCCCGATGTTGGACTTCAACGATCCGAGCCAGAGCGGGTGTTCGGCGTCGCGCTCCATGCCGTACGTGTTGATGAGCGCCTGCGCCTCGATCGGGTCGCCGAGCCGGGTGCCGGTGCCGTGGGCCTCGACCGCGTCGACCTGGGCGGCCGTCAGGCGTGCGTTGGCGAGGGCCTGACGGATCACGCGCTCCTGCGAGGGCCCGTTCGGCGCGGTCAGACCGTTGCTCGCGCCGTCCTGGTTGGTGGCCGTGCCCCGGACGACCGCGAGCACCTGGTGCCCGTTGCGGCGGGCGTCGGAGAGCCGCTCCAGGAGCAGCAGACCCACGCCCTCGCTCCAGCCGGTGCCGTCGGCGGCACTGGAGAACGACTTGCAGCGGCCGTCCGGCGAGAGACCGCGCTGCCGGCTGAACTCCACGAAGGTGCCCGGAGTCGCCATCACCGTCGCGCCGCCCGCCAGGGCGAGCGAGCACTCGCCCTGCCGCAGCGACTGCGCGGCCAGGTGCAGCGCCACCAGCGACGACGAGCACGCCGTGTCCACGGTGATCGCCGGCCCCTCCAGGCCGTAGGTGTAGGCGATACGGCCCGACACCACACTCCCGAGCGTCCCCGTCAGGAGGATGCCTTCGAGTTCGTGCGGCATGTGCTGCACATGCGGTGCGTAGTCGTGGTACATCGTGCCCGCGAACACACCCGTGTCGCTGCCGCGCACCTCGCCCGGGTCGATACCGGCGCGTTCGAGGGTCTCCCAGGCCGTCTCCAGGAGCAGCCGCTGCTGCGGGTCCATGGCCGTCGCCTCGCGCGGGCTGATGCCGAAGAACTCGGCGTCGAACTCGCCCGCGCGGTAAAGGAATCCGCCCCGGTCCGTACTGGACCTTCCCACCGCCTCCGGATCCGGGTCGTACAGGTTCTCCAGATCCCAGTCGCGGTCCTCGGGGAACGGCCCGATCGCGTCCGTGCCCTCGCTCACCAGCCGCCACAGATCCTCGGGCGAGGCCACCCCGCCAGGGAAGCGGCAGGCCATGCCGACGATCGCGATCGGCTCGTACGCGTCGGCCGCCCCGCTCCCGGCCACGGCCCGCGCCGCCGGGGCGAGCGCGGAACCACCGGAAGCACCCGGGGCCCCGGAGGAGGTGAGCCGCTCCCGCAGATGCGCCACCAGTGCCTGCGGCGACGGATAGTCGAAGACCAGGGTGGCCGAAAGCCGCAGCCCCGTCGCCGTGTTGATCCGGTTGCGCAGCTCCACCGCGCTCAGCGAGTCGAAGCCGAGGTCCTTGAACCCGGTGGTGACCTCGACGGCCGACGCCGAAGCGTGACCGAGCACCGCCGCCGCCTGCTCCCGCACCAGCTCCGTGATCCTGCGCCGCTGCCCTGCCTCGTCGAGACCGGCGAGCTCCGCGGCGAGACCGCCCCCACCGGCCGGCGCGGCGGCGGCGACCCGCCGCAGCGGCGCGCGGACCAGGCCGCGCAGCAGCGGCGGCACGCCGTCGGCCGCCGCCCGTGACCGTACCGCCGCCAGATCGAGCCGCGCGGGCACGAGCAGCGGCTCCGGACGGCCGAAGGCCGCGTCGAACAGCGCGAGGCCCTCGGCCTCCGTCATCGCCACCACTCCGGACCGGGCCATCCGGGCCAGGTCGGAGCCGCCGAGCTTCTCGCCCATGCCGCCCTCGCCCCACAGGCCCCACGCCAGCGCGGTCGCCGGAAGACCGAGCGCGTGGCGGTGGTGGGCGAGGGCGTCGAGGAAGGTGTTCGCGGCGGCGTAGTTCGCCTGACCGGCCGCGCCGATCAGACCCGACACCGAGGAGTAGACGACGAACGCCGCCAGGTCCAGGCCCGCGGTCAGCTCGTGGAGGTGGAAGGCGGCCTCCGCCTTCGGGCGTACCACGGTGTCGAGCCGCTCCGCCGTCAGCGCGGTCACCACGCCGTCGTCGAGGACACCGGCCGTGTGCACGACGGCCGTCAGCGGGTGCTCGGCGGGCGCCGAAGCGACCAGCGCGGCGAGCGCCTCCCGGTCGGCGGTGTCGCAGGCCACGACCCGCGCCTCGGCACCCGAATCGGCGAGCCGGGCGACGAGTTCGTCCGCACCGGGCGCCTCGGGACCGCGCCGGCTGGTGAGCAGCAGATGCCGTACGCCGTGCCGGACGACCAGGTGCTCGGCGAGCAGCCGGCCGAGCCTTCCGAAGGCGCCGGTGATGAGGACGGTGCCGTCGGCGGCGAGGGGAGTGAGGGGCGCGAGAGGCACGAGGGGCGCGAGGGGCGAGAGGGGCGAGAGGGGCGCGGGGGAGGCGGTCGGCGCGTCCGCCTCGGTCCGGGCGTCCGCTTTGACCCGGGCGTCCGTTCCGATCCGCGTGTCCTCTTCGACCCGGGCCAGTCGGGGCACCCGGATCTCGCCCGCGCGGACCGCGCTCTGCGGCTCCCCGCCCGCGATCACGGTCCGCAGCCGCTGCCACGACTCGGCGGCTCCGTCGACGTCGACGAGCGCGAAACGGCCGGGGTACTCGGACTGCACCGAACGCAGCAGGCCCCACAGCGGTGCGGCGACCAGTCCCCGCGCCGTCACCTCGGGAGCCACGCCCACGGCCGGGGCCTGCGCGGTGGTGCCCACGGCGTCCCGCGTCACGACCAGCATCCGGGTGTCCGCGAGCCGCTCGTCGTCCAGCAGCGCCTGCACCGCCGCCAGGGCCTCGTGCGCGGTTCCGCGTGCCTCGGCCGACGGGAAGGCCGGGCCGGCGCCGGCCGTCACGGCCGCGTGCACGACGAGCCCTGGCACGGTCGCCGTGCCGGCGTCCAGAGCCGTTCGCAGCGCGTCCAGCGACGCGTACGCCTCGGCGCCGAGCGCGACGGCGAGTTCCCCGGCCTCGGGCGAGGCACCGAGCACCACCCGCTGCTCACGGTCGTCGCGGTCCTCGTGGCCTGCGGCTCCGGCGGCCGGGGACGGCTGCCATTCGACCGTGAACAGCGGCTGACGGCGGGCACCGTCCGCGAGCCGCCCGGCCTCCACCTGGCGCAGCACCAGCGACTCGACGACCGCGACCGGCGCGCCCGCCGGATCGTCCAGACGCAGCGTGACACCGCCGTCGGCGGACGGGGTCGCGTGCACCCGCAGCCGGGTCGCACCCGTCGAGTACAGGGTCACGCCGCCGAAGCCGAACGGCAGCAGGCCCTCGGCTCCGTCGACCAGCGGGTGGAGTGCGGCGTCGAGCAGGGCGGGGTGAAGGGTGTGCCCGGTGATGTCGACGCCCTCGGGGAGCTCGATCTCGGCGTAGAGCTCGTCGCCGTCGCGCCAGAGGGCGGTCAGACCCTGGAATGCCGGGCCGTACGAGTATCCGTGCGCGTCGAGCCGCTCGTACGCGCCCGAGAGGTCGACCCGCTGACCCGGCGGCGGCCACGCGATCGGCTCGGGAGCCGGGGCGGCGTCCGTGAGCGTGCCCGAGGTGTGCCGGGTCCACGGCTCCGACTCGTCCGTGCGTGAGTGCACGGTGATCGCCCGGCGGCCCGCCGGGTCCGCCGCCTCCACCGCCACCTGGAGGGTGACCGCGGTGTCCGCGCCCAGGGCGAGGGGAGACTCCAGGGTCAGGTCCTCCACCGTCCGGACCTGCGCGAGCCCGGCGGCGTGGAGGGCCAGGTCGGCGAAGGCGGTGCCGGGCAGGAGGGCGGTGCCGGAGATGGTGTGGTCGGCGAGCCAGGGGTGGGTGCGCAGCGAGATCCGGCCCGTGAGGACCAGTTGGTCGGTGTCGGCGAGCGTCACCACCGCACCGAGCAGCGCGTGATCCGTGGCGGTGAGCCCGGCGGCCGTGACGTCCGTGCCGGCCCGCCGCGACGAGAGCCAGTAGTGCTCGTGCTGGAAGGGGTAGGTGGGCAGGTCCTCCACGGTCGGCGCCGGCGTCTGGGGCTGCCAGGTGGTGGGGGTGTGGCCCGTGGTGTGGAGGCGGGCGAGCGCGGTGGCGAGGGTGGTGGGTTCGGGTGCGTTCTTGCGCAGGGTGGGTACGAGGACGACCGCAGGCCCGTCCAGGGTCTGCTGGGCGAGGGCGGTGAGCACGGCGTCGGGGCCGAGTTCGAGGTAGCGGGTGGTGCCGTTGGTTTCGAGGTGTTGGATGCCGGGGTGGAAGCGGACGGTTCCGCGGATGTGCCGTGCCCAGTAGTCGGGGGAGCGGAGGTCGTCGCCGGTGGCGGGCAGGCCGGTCACGTTGGAGATGACCGGGATCGTGGGCGCGTGGAAGGTCAGGCTGCTGATCGCGGTCCGGAACTCGTCCAGGACCTCGTCCATGTGCGCCGAATGGAAGGCGTGGCTGACCGTCAGGCGCGAGGTCTTCCGGCCCAGCGCCGTGACGTGCTCCTGAACTGCGGCGACCTTCTCCGCATCGCCCGAGACCACGAGCGAGCCGGGCGCGTTGAGCGCGGCGATGTCCACGCCCTCGGTCAGGAAGGGTGCGATCTCGTCTTCGGTGGCCTGGATGGCGAGCATGGTGCCGTCGTTGCGGGCGGTCTGCATGAGCCGGCCGCGGACCGCGACCAGCGTGACGGCGTCTGGCAGATCCAGGACTCCGGCGGCGTGGGCGGCGGCGATCTCGCCGATGGAGTGGCCGATGAGGGTGTCGGGGGTGAGGCCGTGGTGTTCCAGGGTGCGCTGGAGTGCGGTCTGGAGGGTGAAGAGGGCTGCCTGTGCGTACTGGGTCTGGTTGAGGGTGGTGGCGTCCTCGCCCCACATCACGTGGCGCAGGGGCTGGTCGAGGTGCTGGTCGAAGAGGGTGGCGATCTCGTCGAAGGCGGCGGCGAACACCGGCTCGGCTTCGTGGAGTTCGCGGCCCATGCCGAGGCGCTGGCTGCCTTGTCCGGTGAAGAGGAAGGCGGTCTTTCCGGTGAGGGTGGTGCCGGTGGTCAGACCAGGTGCCTCGCGGCCTTCGGCGAGGGCGTCCAGGGCGGCGAGGAGCGCGGTGCGGTCGCCGGTGGTGTCGATGGTGGCGCGGTGATCGAAGCGGGCACGTGCGGCGAGCGCCCCTGCGACGTCTCGTACCGGGGTGTCGGGGTGTTCGGTGGCGTACGTGTGAAGCCGGCGTGCCTGGTCGCGCAGTGCCTGCTCGTTCTTCGCCGACAACAGCCAGGGAAGAGCGGTGGGTTCGGCCCCGTCTGTGACCGTGGGGGCTTCCTCGGGTGCCTGCTCGATCACGACGTGCGCGTTCGTTCCGCTGATCCCGAACGACGACACGCCCGCGCGGCGCGGCTCGTCACCCCTCGCGTCCCAGGCGCGCTCCTGCGTGAGCAGCCGTACCGTGCCGTCGGACCAGTCGACGTGGTCCGTCGGGTCCTCCGCGTGCAGGGTCCGGGGCAGCACCCCGTTCCGCATCGCCATGATCATCTTGATGACGCCCGCGACGCCCGCGGCGGCCTGCGTGTGCCCGATGTTGGACTTCAACGAGCCCATCCACAGCGGGTGTTCGGCGTCGCGTCCGGTGCCGTACGTGTTGATGAGTGCCTGTGCCTCGATCGGGTCGCCCAGGCGGGTCCCCGTGCCGTGGGCCTCGACCGCGTCGACCTGGCCCGCGCTGAGGTCCGCGTCGGCCAGGGCCTGGCGGATGACGGACTCCTGCGAAGGACCGCTTGGTGCGGTCAGGCCATTGCTCGCGCCGTCCTGGTTGACCGCGCTGCCACGTACGACGGCGAGGACCGGGTGGCCGTTGCGGACGGCGTCGGAGAGCCGTTCGACGAGCAGCAGGCCGACGCCCTCGCTCCAGCCGGTGCCGTCGGCCGTCGCGGAGAACGCCTTGCAGCGGCCGTCCGGGGACAGTCCGCGCTGGCGGCTGAACTCCACGAACATCCCGGGGCTCGCCATGATCGCGGCGCCACCGGCAAGCGCGAGCGAGCACTCTCCCTGCCGCAGCGACCGCACCGCGAGGTGCAGCGCCACCAGGGACGAGGAGCAGGCCGTGTCCACCGTGATCGCCGGGCCTTCGAGGCCCAGGGTGTAGGCGATGCGGCCGGAGGCGACGCTCCCGAACTGGCCCGTCAGCAGGTAGCCGTCGACGCCGCCCTCGGCGGCGTCCGCGAGCCGAGGCCCGTACTCCAAGCCGTAGGTGCCGGCGAAGACGCCGGTGTCGCTGCCGCGCAGGGTCGTCGGGTCGATGCCGGCCCGCTCGAAGGTCTCCCAGGCCGTCTCCAGGAGCAGCCGCTGCTGCGGGTCCATGCCCGTCGCCTCGCGCGGGCTGATGCCGAAGAAGCCGGCGTCGAACCCGCCCGCCTCGTAGAGGAATCCGCCTCGGGCGGTCGAGGACTTGCCGACGGCCTCCGGGTCCGGGTCGTACAGGTCCTCGTCCCAGTCCCGGTCCCGGGGGAACGGGCCGATGGCGTCGGTGCCCTCGCGGACCAGCTTCCACAGGTCCTCGGGCGAGGACACCCCGCCCGGGTAGCGGCAGGCCATGCCGACGATCGCGATCGGCTCGCCGGGATCGACGTCCGCGCGGCGGCCCGTGCTCCCGGGCGTCGCGGCCGTCTCGTACAGCAGCGCGTGCAGATGCGTGGCGAGCGCGTCGGGCGTGGGGTGGTCGAAGGCGACGGCCACGGGCAGACGAAGCCCGAGCGCCTGGGCCAGACGGTTGCGCAGCACGACCGCGGCCGAGGACTCCAGGCCGAGGTCGCGGAACGTGTCGCCGGGCGCCCCGATCGCGGCGCCCCGGCCCGCTCCGAGCGCGTCGGCGGTCTGCTCCCGTACGACCTCCAGGAGGCGCCGAAGGCGCTCAACCTCGGTCAACGCATCGATTTCGGAGCGGAGTTCGGATACGGAGCGGGCCGCCTCGGCGGCGTCCGCGGCGATGTCGTACGGAGGCAGCTCCAGACGCGCGGGCCCACCGGCGCCCCGGCCTTCTCCGCCTAGGTCATCCCTGCGCTGGTCCTCCCCGCCCAGGTCTTCGGTGTCCCGGTCTTCCCGGCCCTGGTCTTCGCTGCCCGCGTCCTGGGCCTGGTGAAGGGTCGCCGCCCGGGTCAGGTCGACAGGCAGGCCGTGCGTCCACAGGTCGGCGAACGCCGCCGACAGGGCCTGCCGCCCGTCGCGGTCGCGCACCAGCGACCCGGCCACCACGACGTCCGCCGCGAGACCGGTGTCCTCGACCGTCTCCTCGACGGCCAGCTTGAGCACGGGATGCGGTCCGGCCTCCAGGAACGCGCCGTGACCGTCCGCGAGCAGCGCGCGTACCGCCGACTCGAACCGCACCGGACGGCGCAACTGGCCCGCCCAGTAGGGCCCGTCGAGCTCCGTCGTGTCCACCGAGGCGCCGAGCGCGGAGGAGTAGAACGGGATCCGGGACGCGGCAGGCCGTACCGTTCGCAGCTCCGCGAGCAGCCGGTCCATGATCGTGTCCACCTGTGCCACGTGGACCGGTACGTCGGACCGGATCCGGCGGGTGCGTACGCCCTCGGCGGCCAGCGCCGCCAGGAGCTCGCCGAGCGCCTCCTCCTCGCCCGAGACGGTCACCGAGCGGGGACCGTTGACGGCGGCGAGACCCAGCCGGCCGCCCCACGGCGCGAGACGCTCCCGCATCTCCTCGGCGGGCAGCAGCACCGCCACGATGCCGTGCCCACCCGCGAGTTCGTCGGTGAGGGCCGCACCCCACACCGCCGCGATCCGCAGCGCCTCGGCCCGCGGCAGCGCCCCGCACGCGTGCGCGGCGGCCATCTCGCCGATGCTGTGCCCGACCACCGCGACCGGCTCGACGCCCAGCGAGCGCCACTCCTCGGTCAGCGCGATCATGACGGCCACCAGGGCCGGCATCACGACGGCCGCGGACTCCAGCTCCGGGGCGCCCTCGGCGCCCCGCAGGACATCGAGCAGGTCCCAGCCGACCAGCGGGCGCAGCTCGTCGGCGCAGGCGGTGAGACTGTTCCGGAACGCCTCGGAGCCGTCGAGCAGGTCGACGCCCATGCCGTCCCAGTGCGCGCCGAATCCGGAGTAGACGAAGACGGCCCCGGGCGCCGCACCGTCCTCCGGCAGCCGGCCCCGCCGTACCTCCGTGCCGGCGTCCTCGATCCGGCCGGCCGCCAGCGCCCGCAGCCCCGTGAGCAGCTCGTCGCGGTCCCGGCCGAGGACCACGGCCCGGTGGCCGGCCGCCTCGTCGGCCGCCGTCAGCGCGGCCGCGGCCGACGCCGGGGACAGGCCGGTGAGGCTGTCGAGCAGTTCCCCGGCAGCGGCGGCGCGGGCTCGCAGCGAGGCCGGCCCGGGCGCCGAGACCGGCCACAGTACGACGGGGCGGGGTGCAGCAGTCATCGTCTACCGTCTCCGAATTTCGGTGTGCGGGGCTTCAGGTCGAGCTGGAGTGGAGGGGACCAGGGGGTGCGGGGTGAGGGGGGTGTGGAGGGTGCGCAGGGCGTGGGGTTACGGCGCGGTCCGAGGTCCGGGACGGCGCCCTCGGGACCCGGACCGGCGGTCTCGGGACCCGGGACGGTGCCCTCAGGCCCCGGGCCGACGCCCTCAGGACCGGGCGCTGTGCTCGGCGCCGAGCAGCGAGGCGACCAGCCGGAGGACGATGCCGGGTGTCGAGCGGTGGAAGAAGTGCCCGCCGGCCAGGGTGAACACCCGGAAGTCGGCCGTCGTGTGGCGGGCCCACTCGGCGGCCAGCCGTGGTGTCACCAGCGGGTCGCTCGACCCGGCGAGCGCGCGGATCGGGACCGGCAGCGGGTCGAGCGCCGTGGTGGCGCCCCGGCCGGAGGTGTGGCTGTGCACGAGGCTCAGGTCGTCGCGCAGCACGGAGACGGCGAGCCGGAGCCACTCCGGGTAGCGCCGCACCAGCTCGGGCAGCCCGCCGAGGCCGGCCATCCATGCCGTCAGCTCTTCGTCGGTGCGCCGCTGCGGGGGGACGCCGTCGTCCAGGTGCGGCCGGTGCGGCGGCGGGCAGGCCCCGACGAGGAGTTGCCGGGGCGGGGTGAGACCGCGCTCGATCCGCCGCCGGGTCAGCGCGTGGGCGACGATGCCGCCCATGCTGTGCCCGTAGAAGGCGTAGGGAGCGTCGAGCAGCGGGTCGAGCGCCTCGTCGAGCTCGTCGACGAGCCGCGCGAACTCCCGCAGCCTGGGCTCCTTGACCCGGTGCTCGCGGCCGGGCAGCTGCACCGGTACGACGGCGACGGCGCCGCCCAGACGCTCCTGCCAGCCGGAGAACGAGGAGGCCGCGCCGCCCGCGTGGTGGAAGCAGAACAGTCGCAGCGGCGCCCGCGTCGGGTCGGGCTGCCGGGGCAGCAGATACGCCGAACGGGCCGGGCCCGGGGCCGAGCCCCGGCGGGCCGGCACGGTCGTACCGGACCCGACGGAGGCGCCGGTCATGTCCCCACCGTCCGTGCCGCCGCCGTGAGCGCGAAGATGTCGTGGAGGCTGGTCGACTCCAGGACCTGCGTCATCGGCACCCGCTGCCCGGTCTCCCGCTCGATCGCGGTCAGCAGCGTCAGCAGGTGGAGCGAGTCCCAGCCGGGCAGTTCGTCGAATCCGGCGCCGACCGTCGCGGGCGTGAGGGACAGACCGATCTCGCTCTCCACGAGGGTGAGGAAGTCGTCGAGGTTCTTCACTGGTGCAGCCCTCCCAGGCTCAGGGTCAGCCGGACGTGTTCCGGCGGCGCGGTGATGTCCGCCAGGTCGTGACGGAAGAGGACGGGCGAGCTGTCGGGGCCGGCGCCCGGGGCGGCCGGCGCGAAGCCGTTGGCGGGATAGAAGTCCCGCACCTTGCCGTTCTTGGCCGACGGCCGGTAGCCGGCCCGTGCCGTGCTCAGACCCTGCTCACGAGCGTGGCCGAGCAGCGCCGACAGGCAGGCCTGCTCGATGCCGCGGGCGAACACCCGGCAGCTGAGCAGGAAGTTGTCGATGACGAGGGCGTCGTCGTCGCGGTGGGCGAGGACGGCGCCGACGACGCCGTTGTCGCCGAACCGGTCGCCCGAGCGGATGGTCAGGACGAGCGAGCCCGGCGCTGCCGCCCGCTCGGCCACCTCCGCCTCCTGGAGCCGCTCGGTGGTCAGGTTGAACTGGTTCGTGCGCAAGGTCAGTTGGGAGACCCGGGCCAGTTCTGCGGGTGAGGCGTCGGCGAACCGCACCTGGACTTCCAGCTCGCGCAGGTAGTCGTCGAGGGACGAGAAGCTGTCCAGGAAGTCCTTGCGGTCCAGATCCTCCCGGTACCGCTCGGGGCGCTTCAGATCGTCGGCCGTGACGTCCCGTACGGTGAACCAGCCGTCTCGCAGCAGCTTCTCGACGTGCAGCGCCGGCTCGTCGTCGAGCGCGACCACCGCGACGTCCGGCAGCTCACGGGTGACCAGGCCGCACTCGTACGGACTGTCGTCGGCGAACACGAAGCTGTCGACGCCGAGGTTCAGCTCGGCGGCCAGCTCGCGCAGATTGTCGTGCTTGGGACGCCAGTTGGCGACCACGCGGACGAAGTCGTCCTCGCGCAACGTCATGTCCGGGTGCGAGCCGAGCACCTCGCGCACCGGCTCCAGGTCGTTCTTGCTGACCGCGGCGAGCAGCACGCCCTGCGAGGCGATCTGCCGCGCCGAACGTTGCAGCTTGCGGAAGGCCTCGCCGCGGTAGGAGCCGGACACCTCGATGCCCTCGATCCCGTCGTCGCCGAGGATCCCGCCCCACACCGTGTTGTCCAGGTCGAGGACCAGGACCTTCTTCGCCCGCCCGGCGGTCGCGCGGAACACGCCGGCGAGCTCGCCCGCGTACGCCGCCTGCGCCTCGGGTGACAGCTCGGTGTGCGTGTAGACGCCGAGCCGGTCGTCGCGCAGCGGCAGCTCCGCGCCGAGCAGCGGGTCGAGGTCGAGGACGGTCAGCGAGGGGTGCTCGTCCATCAGGCGCAGCAGGCGCGCGTTGGCCTCCCGCCACACCGCGCCGAGCCGCGCCCGGTCGCGCAGCGCGACCAGCTGCGCCGGCCACTCGCGCGGCAGCGGAAGGGTGTTGAGGACCAGGGTGCCGCGGCCCACACCGTCGAACACGCCGGCGAGCCCGCCGAGCAGCCGCAGCTTCTCGTCGAAGACCCGGGCCACGTCCTCGGGCCGCCAGGGCAGCGGGACCTCGTCGAAGACGACGGAGGCGTCCAGCAGGCACACGACGGCGTCGGGCTTCGCCGCGTACAGCTCGCTCCCCGTGTCCGACAGGTCGAAGACGTAACTGTCGAAGTCGGACACGTGCGGGCGCAGCAGCAGTCCGTGCCGGGCCAGCTCGGCGGTGACCGGCGCGACGAGACCGGACACGGTGCTGTGCCCGGTGAAGGCCACCGACACCACCGGTGTGCCCGGGTGTTCGGCGAGCACGGCGTCCGGGCCGACGCGGGCCAGCAGGTTGCCCGCCCGGCGCCGCCCGGCGGTGTCGGTGGCGCCGACCAGCGCCCGAACCCGCGGGTACTCGGCGGCCACCCGGCCCCGCTCGTGCAGCGACCGCAGCGTGCCGTCGTCGTCCGTCTTCTCGACCATTCCCAGCTCTCCCGTACGTCGGGTGCGACGTCGGCCATGCTTGGCGAGCGTTCTAAAGCCGCCCTTGCAGCCGCCTATGCCGGGTCTTGCGGATCTCGGTGCGAGGGGAGCGGCGTCAGAGCGGGGTTAGGCCCTCTTAAGTCGTGGTTTGGCGAGCCCGCCTAGATCTTGGTCCGCGCAACGGCGTGAACGGCGGCCGGCCGACCCGGCCGTCTCGGCGACCGCGATTCCTTGGAGGAACACATGGCGACCGCACTTTCCGCAGAGCTGGAGTTCGACCTCGACCTCGACCTGGAGGTCGTCGTCCAGGACGCCCCGGCGACGGAGGCCAAGTCCTTCACGGGCACCGGCACCTGTCTCTCCTGCCCGGTCACGTCCTGGCACTGCTGATCGGCCCCACCGGCTGATCGCGCGCCGGGCGGCACGGCCCTCCGGGGCCCGCGCCGCCCGGCGCACCCATGCCACTGCCACCACGTACGCACGTACACATGTACGCACGCACAGAACGGACCGGGGACGGACACGTGACGGACAGCGAGATCTTCGACGCCGCCGGGACGGTGCTGCTGCGCGCCGCCGCCCGCCCCGTGCCACCCGCCGACGGCGCGCCCCCCGCTTGCGGCGCCGTCGACCTCGACTTCGCCTCCGACGAGGAGCTGCGGGCCGAGGTCGTGCGGCTCGCGGGCGACCCGGTCTTCCTCGCGGCGGTACGGCTCGCCAGCCCGAGCCTGGCCGACGAGGCCGAGAAGGTACGGGCCGGGGCCCCGACCAAGCGCAGGCGACTCGTACGTACGGTCGTCTCGCTCACCAAGTACCGCCTCCGTGCCACCTTCCGGGCCACCCCCTTCGGCCACTTCGCGGGCGTCGCGCTCGCCGGTACCGACATCGGCACCGGTACCGACGTCGTACGGGAGGTGGGCGACGCGCACCGGAGCGCGAGCCGGCCCGACGCGGCCTGGCTGCACGGCCTGCTCGCCGACGAGGTCGTCACGACCCCGGGACTGCGCGAGCGCGCCGCCCTGACCGCCAACCCGCTGCGCACCGTACGCGACGGCCGCGTGGTCCTCGTCGACCACCACGATCCCGGCGGGAAGCACCAGTTGGCGCACTCCGTGCGGTCCAGCGCGGTCGTCGCCCATGTCCTGGAGCGCGCCGCCGAGCCGGTCGCCTGGCCCGAGCTGGTCGCCGGACTCGCCGAGAGCTTCCCGCAGGCCCCGGCGGCGACCGTCGAGCGGACGGTGGCGCAACTGGTGGGCGGTGGCTTCCTGTTGAGCGACCTGATGCCGCCGCCCGACCACACGGCCCCGCTCGACCACGTCCTCGACCGTCTCGCGGGCGTCGCCCACCCGTTGCCCCGGGCCCTCGCCGGGATACGTGCCGGGCTCGCCGCCCTGGACACGGCACCGCCCGCCGGGCGTGGCCCGGCGCTCGCCGAGGTCACCGCCCGGATGCGGGCGCTGCGCGAGGCCGACGACCTGATCCAGTCGGACCTGCGGCTCGACGCGCGGCTCGTCCTGCCGGCCGAGGTCGGCCGGCAGGCCGAGCGGGCAGCCGCCGCCCTCTGGCGGACCACGGCCACCCGCCCGGGCATGCCGCACCTGCGCGCGTACCACCTGGCCTTCCTGGAGCGGTACGGCACCGAGCGGGCCGTGCCGCTGCTCGAACTCCTCGACGAGGCGCGCGGCCTCGGCCTCCCCGAGTCCTACCGGAGCGGCGCGGGCGCGGACGGCACACCGGCCGAGCCGACGTCCCCCTCGGCGGACGGCCGCCGCCGCGACCAGTTCCTCGGAGAGCTGTTGCAGGCGGCCCTGCGGAGCCCGGACGGGGGCGGGGACAGCCCCGCCGAGATCGTCCTCGACGACACGACACTGGAGGCGCTGGGCGAGTCGACGGAGGGCAGCGCCCCGGAGCGCGGAGTGCCGACCTCGCTCGAACTGGGCGCCGAACTCGCCGCCCGGAGCTGGGAGGCCCTGCTCGCCGGCGACTTCCACCTGGTCCTGGGCGCGAACCCCGGCTCGCCCCGAGCGGGCGCCACGTTCGGCCGCTTCGCACCGGTCCTGGCCGACGGCGGCGCGGCACTCGCGGCGATCGTCGCGCGGGCGGAGGGGCTGGCGGGGCAGTCGGCGGGGGACGGGGCGGGCCGGTCGGCGGGGGGCGAGGCGGGGCGGTCGGCGGAGGGTGAGACAGGGCGGCCCGACGTGGACTCGGCGGGCCGGTCCGCGGGGGATCCGGCGGGGAGTTCCGCAGATGGTGAGGCGGGCCGGTCCGCTCTGGACTCGGTGGGTGGGTCCGCGGTGGACGCGGAGAGCCGGTCCGCCGAGGACCCGGCGGTGGACCCGGTGCGGCCTCCCTCGGCGGATGTGCCCCGCGCCCCGACGGGCGAACTGGTCGCCACCGTCGCGTACCGGCCCCGCGTCGCCCGTTCCGCGAACGTCGCCACCGTGCCCCCGTTGCTCCCGTACCGCATCCCGCTCGGCGTCCCGGCCTCCGCCGCCCGCGACGACACCACGGACCTGCGCCCCGAGGACCTTGCCGTCCACGCCGACCTGAACCGGATGTGGATCGTCCACACGCCGACGGGCCGGGCGGTGCGCCCGGTGTCGCACTCGATGCTCAATCCCGGCAGCGGTCATCTGCCGTACGTGGCACGCTTCCTGCTCGAACTCGGCTACGAGGGCCACGACTGGTGCGCCCCCTGGAACTGGGGCTCCTGGGCCGCCGCCCCGGCCCTGCCCCGGGTCCGGCTGGGCCGCACCGTGCTCGCGCCCGCCCGCTGGCTCCCGGACAGCGCGCTGCGCGAGGACGCCGCCGCCCGTACCGACGGCACGGGCCCGGGCTGGCGCGAGGCCGTCGCCGGGTGGCGACTGCGCCTCGGGGTACCCCGGTACGTGCTGCTCGCGCGGGCGGACAACCGGGTCACGGTCGACCTCGACGACCCGCGCCATCTGCTCGTCCTGCACGACGAGGTGAAGCGGCCGAGGGGCCTGGTGATCAACGAGTGGTACGGCGGCCCGGACGGCACGGGCTGGTTCGCCGGGCCCGACGGCCCGCACGCCTGCGAACTGGTCGTCCCGCTCTTCGCCCGCCGGCCCCGCGCCGCGGCTGCCCCGGCCGTGCCGCCAGCCGCCGCGCAGGCGCACGCCGGTCGGCGGGCCGTGCTGCCCGGCGGCGAGTGGCTGTACGCCAAGGTGTACGTCCCCGAAGGCCTCCAGGACCAGGTCCTCTCCCGGCACCTGAGCCGGCTCGTCGACTCGGACGCGGTGCGCGCCGCCGGGCCCGAAGGCTGGTTCTTCCTCCGCTACGCGGACCCCGATCCGCATCTGCGCCTGCGCTTCCGGGGCAAGCCGGAGACCCTGTGGCCGGTGCTGCTGCCGGCCGTACGGGAGTGGGCGGAGGAGCTGCGGGACGTCGGCCTGACGGACCGGCTGGTGCTCGACACGTACGACCCCGAGACGGAGCGGTACGGAGGCCCGGCGGCGCTCGGCCACGCCGAACGGGTCTTCCACGCGGACAGCGCGGGCGTGCTGGCGCAGCTGGCGGGTGGCGGCGACGGCGGCGGGCTGCCGGTGGTCAAGCGGGCCGCGCTCGGCATCCTCGACCTCCTCACCGGGCTCGGCAGCCCGGAGGAGGCCCTCGACTGGCTCGGCGACCCCCGCTTCCTGGCCCGGCGCTCGGAGGTAGCCCGCGCCACGAAGGAGGCCGTCGCCGGCCTCTTCTCCGGCGCCGCCGGTTCCGCGCCGCGCGCCGCCCTCGCCGAGACGCTGACGGCCCTGCGCGCCGCCCTCGCCCCGTACCGCAGGGCCCCGGTCGCGCTGAGCCTCGCGCACATGCACTGCAACCGGTTGATCGGCCCCCGCCGCGAGGAGGAGGTCCTCGCACACGTGACGGCCCGCGAAGGCCTGGCCCTCGCCCTCAGCAGGATGAGGCACAACCGATGACCCAAGCCCACCGAGACAACCGGAACGAGAAAGCCCCGGCTCCGGCTTCGGCCCCGGCCCCGGCCCCGGCTTCGGCTTCGGCCCCAGGCCAGGTCTTGGCCTCCGCACCGGCCTCGACCCTGTCCTCGCCCTCGCCCTCGCCCTCGCCCCCGACTCCGGCCTCGGCCTCGCCCCCGGCCCCGGCCCCGCCCCCGACCCCGGCCCGTACTCCGGCCCCCAGCCCCGACCCCGCCGCCAATCCCACTCACCGCCCAAACTCACGCGACTCCGCACTCCGCGTCGCCCTCGACGTCGCCGAGCGGCTCCGCGATCCCGAGCGGGTCGCCGGGGTCACCGCAGAGGAGTTCGCCGGGGTGCCGGGGGAGTTGATGCTGCCCGGGTGGCAGCCGGCCTCCGTGCTGCTCGGGCATCCCGGCGTCGGTCTGCTGCACGACCGTTGCGCGCGGCACGACGACGCGTGGCGCGCGCCCGCGCACGCGCATCTCGCCGCCGCCACCGCGCTCGCCCCGCGTGAGGGACCCGCGGCCGTCGGGAACCTCTTGCTGCCCGCGCTGCTCGGCGCCGAGTCCACCGGCGGCTACACCCGGCTGCTCGAACGCGGCACCGGCGTGCTCGCCGGGCACGCCCGGGCCCGGGCCGCCGCGCTGCGCGAGCGCCGGGACACCGGGCTCTCGTACCTCGACTACGACGTCGTCGCGGGTCTCACCGGCCAGGGCAGGGTGCTCCTCGCGGCGGCCGTCCGGGGCGACGAGCGGGCCGCCGAGGCCCTGGAGGACGTCCTCGCCCTGCTCGTCGCGCTCACCGAGCCGCGGCGGGTCGACGGCATCGAGGTCCCGGGCTGGTGGTGCGCCCCCGAGCGCTACGCGGTGCCCCGCGACCGGGCCGCCTACCCGCGCGGCGACTTCAACGCGGGCGCCGCCCACGGCGTCTGCGGCCCGCTCGCCCTCCTGTCACTGGCCCACCGGGCCGGCCACGGCGTGCCGGGCACCCCCGACGCGCTCCGGCGGATCACCGACTGGGTGGGCGGTCACGCGTACGAGGACGGGCACGGCGCGGTCGCGTGGCCCGGCCGGGTCGCCTTCGACGAGGAGACCGGCGCCGCGCCGCCCGCCCGGGGCGCGACGACGCGGGCCGGGTGGTGCTACGGCACCGCCGGCATCGCCGGCGCGCTCCACCTGGCCGGCACGGAGCTGGGCGACCCCGCGGTCTCCCGCCTGGCCGTCGACGCGATGACCGCCCTCCTCGCCCGGCCGCTCGCCGAACTCGGCGGCGACGACCCGGGTTTCTGCCACGGCCTCGCAGGCGTCCTGCACGCCGCCGTCCGGCTCGCCGAACGCACCGGCGAGCCGGCGCTCTGGCGCGGCTCCGACCGCCTCGCGGACGCGCTGGTCTCCCTCCACGACACCGAATCCGCCTTCGGATACCGCCAGTTGGTACGGACTCCCGGAGGTACGGTCGTCCTGGAGAGCCCGTCGCTCATCGACGGCGCCGCCGGCGTCGCCCTGACCCTCCTCGGCTACGCGGAGGCGGCGCGGGCCCAAAGGCCGAGGGCCCCGGCCACCGTGGACGGGGTCACCACGGATGGGGCCGCCACGGACCCGACCGCCCCGGCCGGGGCCGCCGACGGGCTCCCCACGGACTGGGACGCGGTCTTCCTGACCTCGTGATGACCACCGCGTGTGCACCGCCGTCCGGCCGGGCCCTTCCGGCCACGCCCGTCCGGCCAGGCCTCGGGCCGCACCGGAACCGACCGACGACAGGAACGACGGCATGACCGAGAGCAAGGGCCGCCTGCTGGCCATCAGCGACCTGCACGTCGCCTACCGGCAGAACCGGGCGATCGTGGAGTCGCTGCGCCCCACGACGGACGACGACTGGCTGCTCGTAGCCGGAGACGTCGGCGAGCTGTCCGAGGACATCGAGTGGGCCCTGTCCCTGCTGAGCGAGCGCTTCGCCCAGGTGGTGTGGACACCCGGCAACCACGAACTGTGGACGCCGAAGGAGGACCGGGTCCAACTGCGGGGCCAGGAGCGGTACGAGCACCTGGTCGCCCTGTGCCGCCGCCTAGGCGTCCTGACGCCCGAGGACCCGTACCCCGTGTGGCGCGGCGTGGGCGGCCCGGTCACGGTCGCGCCGCTCTTCGTGCTGTACGACTACTCGTTCCGCGTGCCCGGCGTCACCACCAAGGAGGAGTCCCTCGCCCGCGCCGAGGAGAACGGCATCGTCTGCACCGACGAGTTCTTCCTCCACCCCGACCCGTACCCGAGCCGCGAGGCCTGGTGCGAGGCCCGCGTCGCGCTGACCGAGAAGCGCCTCGCGGCCGTCGACCCGGAGCTGCCGACGGTGCTCGTCAACCACTACCCGCTCGTCCGCGAACCCACCCGGATCCTGCGCCACCCCGACTTCGCGCAGTGGTGCGGCACGGAACGGACCGCGGACTGGCACCTCCGCTTCCGGGCCCGCGCGGTCGTCTACGGCCATCTGCACATCCCCCGGACGACCTGGCACGACGGGGTGCGCTTCGAGGAGGTGTCGGTCGGCTACCCGCGCGAGTGGAGCCGGCCGCGCCACCCGGAGGTCGGCCTCCGCCGGATCCTCCCCGAGGAGCGCGAGCACGGGGAACGCGAGCACGGGGAACGCAAGCCCGGGGAGCGCAAGTGATCGAACGCCTCGTGCCGGAGAGCGTCGTCGCCGTGGACGCCTTCGAGGACATCGCCGAGCCCGGCGACCTCCACCCGGAGGAGTCCGCGCTGATAGCGAAGGCCGTGGACACCCGGCGCCGCGAGTTCACCACCGCCCGCCGGTGCGCCCGGCAGGCCCTGGCGGCCCTGGGCGCGCCCGCCGCGCCGCTGCTCCCCGGCCCGCACGGCGCACCGGTCTGGCCCGAGGGCACCCTCGGCAGCATCACCCACTGCGCGGGCTTCCGCGCGGCGGTCGCCGCCCGCTCGCCCGGCGTCGCCGCCCTCGGCATCGACGCCGAACCGAACGAACCCGTGCCCGACGGCGTCCTCGGGGCCATCGCCCTGCCCGGCGAGCAGCGGCATCTGCGCGAGCTGGCGCGGGCGGAGCCGGAAGTCCGCTGGGACCGGCTGCTGTTCAGCGCGAAGGAGGCCGTGTACAAGTCCTGGTACCCCTGGACCGGTCAGCGCCTGCGCTTCGAGGACGCGGCCCTCACCTTCACCCTGGACGAGGGCACGGACGACAGCGGCAGCCGCCTCCGCGGCGCCTTCACGGCCCGCATCCTGCCCCTCGCCCCGCCGGGCCGGGACCTGCCGGCCCGGCTCGAAGGGCGCTGGCTCGCCGAGCGCGGACTCCTGCTCACCGCGATCACGGTCGTCTGATCCGTACGTGGGGCCAGGACGGACGCAGGGCGGGCGCAGGACACGGAGGCCGGACGGGTCGCCGGGCCGGGCCGGTCATCTCTCCGGAGACGCCTCCGGGCGCGCGTACGTCCGGCCCTTCCACGCCGCACCGACACCCCGGTAGTGCCGCACCGCCGAGTCCACCGTCATCAGGAGATACAGGAACGCGGTGAACGGCAGCAGCGGTGCGAGCCACGACGGCTGCCGGTAGTAGCGGAGCATCGGCAGATACGTCCCCGCCATGACCGCCCAGGCCGCGCCACCGGCCCACGCCGCCACCCCGTCCCCGCCCGCCAGCCCCGCCACCAGGGCCACCGGCGGCACCAGGTACACCAGCACCAGACCCGCCACCGTCCCCAGGAGCAGCAGCGGGTTGTGCCGCAACTGCGCGTACGCGCTGCGCGTCACCATCCGCCACAGCTCGCCGAGCCCCGGATACGGGCGCACGCTGTCGACCCGGTCCGCGAGACCCAGCCAGATCCGGCCGCCCGACCGCCGCACCGCCCGCGCCAGCGACACGTCGTCGATCACCGCCTGCCGGATCACCTCCGGAACGCCCGCCGCCACCGCGGTCTCCGTCCGCAGCAGCACGCAGCCACCTGCCGCCGCCGTCGCCAGCGGGCGCTTCCGGTTGATCCACCGGAAGGGATAGAGCTGGGCGAAGAAGTAGACGAACGCCGGCACCACCAGCCGCTCCCACGGGCTCACGACCCGGAGCCTGGCCATCTGCGACACCAGGTCCAGTTCGTGCCCCACCGCCGCCGCCACGAGCAGCCGCAGGCTGTCCGGCTCGTGCGCGATGTCCGCGTCCGTCAGGAGCAGGAACTCCGGCCCACGCGCGCGTGCCAGCGCCATGCCGTGCCGCAGCGCCCACAGCTTGCCCGTCCAGCCCGGCTCGGGTTCACCGGGCGACACCACCGTCAGGGGCAGCCCGCCGCACCGGCGGGCCAGCTCGACCGCGAGCGCCCCCGTCCCGTCCGCACTCCCGTCGTCCACGAGGACCACCTCCGCGACGCCCGGATAGTCCTGTGCGAGCAGTGACGGCAGACTCAGCGGCAGCACCCCGGCCTCGTCCCGGGCCGGTACGACGACGGCCACACGCGGCCACCGGTCCGCGTCCCCGCGCGAGACCGACCCGCGTGCGTCCCCGCCCGAGCCCGACCCGCTCGCGGGCCCGCGAGCCGCCGATGGCAGGCGTTGGTCCGTACGCCAGAAGAACCCCTGGCCCAGCAGCAGCCAGACCCAGACGGCCAGGGAAGCGAGCGCGAACCAGGCGAGGGTGCTCATTCGCGGCAGTCTGCCCCAGATCGCGGGGGATATGAGGCTCATCAGCTAGGGTGACCGGGTGAAGATCGCGCTCATGGACTCCGGAATCGGCCTGCTCCCGGCAGCGGCCGCGGTGCGGCGCCTCCGGCCCGACGCCGATCTGCTGCTCTCCAACGACCCCGACGGCATGCCGTGGGGCCCTCGTACCCCCGAGGACCTCACCGGACGCGCCCTCGCCGTCGCGCTCGCCGCGGCCGAGCACGACCCGCAGGCGCTGATCGTGGCCTGCAACACCGCCACCGTGCACGCCCTGCCCGCCATCCGTGCCGCCCTCGAACCGCACATCGCCGTCATCGGCACCGTGCCCGCGATCAAGCCCGCCGCCGCCGGTGGCGGCAAGGTCGCCATCTGGGCCACCCCGGCCACCACCGGCAGCGCCTACCAGCGAGGGCTCATCCGCGACTTCGCCGACGGCGCCGAGGTCACCGAGGTGCCCTGCCCCGGACTCGCCGACGCCGTGGAGCACGCCGACCCCGAGGCCGTGGACCGCGCGGTCGCCGCCGCCGCGGCGCTCACCCCCCGCGACGTCCACACCGTCGTCCTCGGCTGCACCCACTACGAACTGGTCGAGGAGCGCATCCTCGCCGCCCTCGAAGCCCGTGGCCGCGCCGGACTGCCCCCGCTCGTCTTCCACGGCTCCGCCGACGCCGTCGCCGCCCAGGCGCTGCGCCGGGTCGGCTCCGAACCCGCCCCCGACGCGGACCCCACCGGCACCCTCTCCGTCCTGCTCAGCGGGCGCCCCGGCACGCTCCCCGCCACCGCCCTCGGCTACGCCGAAGGCCGCACCCTCGGGACGGTGGCGGCCGCGCACTGAGCGTCGCCCCCCGACCGTCACGAGGCCGCCCGCCCTCCCCGTACACCCTCCACCCGTGCTCACCGAGCGTGAGCGGACCGCTTCGCTCCGGCGCGCTGCGCGGGGCGATCCTGGGTATTCTTCCCGGTATGAGGCAGCATGCCCGGAAACCGCGTGCCGACGAGCGGACCCCCGCCGTCTGGACCGGCCGCGCCACCAACCGCTTCCAGTGGGTCGCGGCCGCCGCCGGCGCCGCCTGCATGGCCCTCGGCATCACCCTCGCCGTCGAATCGGCCTGGACCTCCGGCATCGCACCCCTCCTCATGGCCGTGATCGGCTGCGTCGCCGCCGGACTCCTCGTCCTCTTCGGCACGCTTGCCTTCGTCCACGTGGCCGTGAAGGTCGACGACCGCGCGATGGAGGTCCGCTGCGGCCACATCGGTGTGCCGCGCCGCCGCATCCCCCTCTCCCATGTCGTCGGCGCCGACTTCGAGCCGAGCGTCACCCCGCGCCACTGGGGCGGCTGGGGCTACCGCTGGCGCCCCGAGATGGGTACGGCGGTGGTCGTCCGCAGGGGCGAGGGCCTGGTCCTGCGCCTCGGCGACGGGCGTACGTTCACGGTGACCGTCGACGACGCGGAATCCGCGGTACGGGTCATCCGGGACCGCCTCGCCCACCCGGTCCCGCCCGGACCGCCCACACCGACCGGGGCGTGAGCCCCCGGAAACGCCGCGCGGGACACGCGCCCCCGGGCGCACGGGCGGGGGCCGGGCAGGTCATCCGCTTCGACCGGGGGGCCACCCCAGTTCCCGTACCCCCGTCGCACCGGCCTCCGCGCCCACAGGGGCGACCCGTAGACTCCGCAAGGTGAGCGCCACCATCACCCCCGTCGACGTGTCCGGAGCCGACACCGCACCCACGCCGGGTTCCCGGCTGCTGCGGTTCGTGCGACCCGGGACGGCCCTGCTGTCCGGGTTCCTGCTCTACCTGAGCTTCCCGCCGCGCCCCCTTTGGTGGCTCGCGCTGCCCGCCTTCGCCCTGCTCGGCTGGACCCTGCGGGGCCGCCGGCTCCGCGCCGGGTTCGGCCTCGGATACCTCGCCGGGCTCGGCTTCCTGCTTCCCCTCCTCGTCTGGACCGGTGAAGAGGTCGGGGCCGGCCCCTGGCTCGCGCTCGCCGCCGTCGAGGCACTGTTCGTGGCCGCGGCGGGACTCGGCATCGCCGCCGTGTCCCGGCTCCCGTGGTGGCCGTTCTTCGCCGCCGGGGTGTGGATCCTCGCGGAGGCGGCACGCGCGCGCGTGCCCTTCGGCGGCTTCCCCTGGGGCAAGATCGCCTTCGGACAGGCCGACGGCGTCTTCCTGCCGCTCGCGGCCGTCGGCGGCACCCCCGTGCTCGGCTTCGCCGTCGCCCTCTGCGGCTTCGGTCTGTACGAGGTGTACCGCCGGGTCCGGGTCTACCGCGCCACCGGCACCGTCCCGCGCGGCCCGCTCGCCGCCGCCGCGCTCTCCGTGCTCCTCCCGGTCACCGGCGCCCTCGCGGCGCTCCCGCTCGTCGACGACTCGGCCGAGGACGGCACCGCGACCGTCGCCGCCGTCCAGGGCAACGTGCCCCGCCTCGGCCTGGACTTCAACTCCCAGCGCCGGGCCGTCCTCGACAACCACGTCGCCCGCACCCGCGAACTCGCCGCCGACGTCAAGGCGGGCCGCGCCCCGCAGCCCGACTTCGTGCTCTGGCCCGAGAACTCCTCGGACATCGACCCCTACGCGAACGCCGACGCGGCCGACGTCATCGACGGCGCCGTCCGCGCCATCGGCGTACCGACCGTGATCGGCGCGGTCGTGACGCCCGAGACCGGCAAGCTCCGCAACACCCTCATCGAGTGGGACCCGCGGCGCGGACCGGTCGCCACCTACGACAAGCGGCACGTCCAGCCCTTCGGCGAGTACATCCCGATGCGCTCCTTCGTCCGCCTCTTCAACAGCAACGTCGACCGGGTCAGCCGAGACTTCGGCGCCGGTACGAAGGTCGGCGTCTTCGACCTGGCCGGCACCAAGGTCGGGCTCGCCACCTGCTACGAGGCCGCCTTCGACTGGGCGGTCCGCGACACCGTCACCCACGGCGCCCAGCTCATCTCCGTGCCCAGCAACAACGCCACCTTCGGCCGCAGCGAGATGACCTACCAGCAGCTCGCGATGTCCCGGGTGCGGGCGGTCGAGCACAGCCGGTCGGTCGTCGTCCCCGTCACCAGCGGGGTCAGCGCGGTCATCCGCCCCGACGGCGAGATCGTCGCGCAGACGAAGATGTTCACCCCGGACGTCCTGGTCGAGAAGGTGCCGCTGCGCTCCTCGCTGACCCCGGCGACCCGGATGGGCACCCTGCCGGAGGCCCTGCTCGTCGCGCTCGCGGCGGTCGGCCTCGGCTGGTCGGCCCTCCGTTCCGTACGAGCCCGCCGGTCCCGGGCGAACTGATGATCTAGGGTCGGGTCCATGCCTACCCCTGACTTCATCCGCGCCCTGCGCGAGACGGCCGGCCAGCAGCTTCTCTTCCTGCCCGGGGTGAGCGCCGTCGTCTTCGACGACCGGGGCCGGGTGCTGCTCGGCCGGCGGTCCGACAACGGCCGCTGGGCGGTCATCGGCGGCATCGTCGAACCCGGTGAGCAGCCCGCCGACTGCGCGGTCCGCGAGGTGTTCGAGGAGACCGCGGTGCGCTGCGAGGTCGAGCGGATCGTGCTCGTCGAGACCCTGCGCAAGCCCGTCGTCTACCCCAACGGCGACCAGTGCCAGTTCCTGGACGTCTCCTTCCGCTGTCGCGCGGTGGGCGGCGAGGCGCGGGTCAACGACGAGGAGTCCACCGAGGTCGGCTGGTTCGACGTGGACGACCTGCCGGAGATGAAGCGTTTCTCGTATCTGCGGATCGAGAAGGCACTCGCCGACGAACCCACATGGTTCCGCACCACAGCAACCGACTGAACTATGGGCTGGACACACATGGGTGAGGGAGAGGCCCCTTCATAGGGTGCGGAACATGAGCGCCCCCAACACCGCCCTCGGATCCGGCTCCACCGAGCCCCTGCCCCGTGCCGTCGTCCTCGACCTCACCGGCCGCACCGCGCTCGTCACCGGCGCGGCCGGCGGCATCGGGCGCGCCTGCGCCCTGCGGCTCGCCGCCTGCGGGGCCACGGTCAGAGCCGTCGACCGGGCGGCCGAGGGCCTGGAGAGCCTGGCCGAGGAGGCCGCCGGGCTCCCGGGCGACCTCGAACCCCGCCTGCTCGACCTCACCGACCTGGACGCCGCGGAAGCCGCCGCGGCGGGCACCGACATCCTCGTCAACAACGCCGGACTCCAGCTGGTCCGGCCCATCGAGGAGTTCCCGCCGGAGGTCTTCCACACCGTCCTCACCGTGATGCTGGAAGCGCCCTTCCGGCTCATCCGGGGCGCCCTGCCGCACATGTACGCGCAGGGCTGGGGCCGGATCGTCAACCTCTCCTCCGTCCACGGGCTGCGGGCCTCCGCCTTCAAATCCGCGTACGTGTCGGCCAAGCACGGCCTGGAGGGGCTCTCCAAGACCGCCGCCCTCGAAGGCGCCCCGCACGGGGTCACCTCCAACTGTGTCAACCCCGGCTACGTACGCACCCCGCTGGTCGAACGGCAGGTCGCCGACCAGGCGGCGGCGCACGGCATCCCCCCGGAACGCGTCCTCACCGAGGTCATGCTCAAGGACTCGGCGCTCAAGCGCCTCATCGAGCCCGAGGAGGTCGCCGAGGCGGTCCTCTACCTCTGCACCCCCCAGGCCTCGTTCATCACCGGCACTTCCCTCGCCCTCGACGGCGGCTGGACCGCCCACTGAGCGCCGCCCCTGTGCCCCCGGAGCCCCGGCCCGGGCCGCCGGCCCCCGGGAAGGTTGTCCACAGGGGTGGTGCGACCACACGTACGGCAGGTATCCCTGTGTCCATGTCCCACGAACACGTCTCCTACCTGGAACTCCTCGCGCGGGGAGCGGCGACGGAGGCCTACGACAGGCCCGTGCTGCTCGCCCGTGCGAGCGGCGCGGGCCCCGAGGCGCTGGCCGGGCTCGAAGAGGCCAAACAGCTCGCCCTGCGGGTCCGGGCCGAGCTGGAGGGGCGGCGACGGCGCGAGGCGGAGCTCTCCGCGCTCTTCGCCACCGCCCACGACCTCGCGGGACTCCGTGACCTCGACGCCGTGCTGCGCGCCATCGTCCAGCGCGCCCGCGCGCTCCTCGGCACCGAGGTCGCCTATCTCAGCCTCAACGACCCGGCCGCCGGCGACACGTACATGCGGGTCACCGAGGGCTCGGTCTCCGCCCGCTTCCAGCAGGTCCGCCTGGGCATGGGCGAGGGCCTCGGCGGCCTCGTGGCCCAGACCGCCCGCCCGTACGTCACCGACGACTACTTCGAGGACCCGCGCTTCCAGCACACCCGCACCATCGACGCGGCGGTGCGCGACGAGGGCCTCGTCGCCATCCTCGGCGTACCCCTCAGCCTCGGCAGCCAGGTGATCGGCGTCCTGTTCGCCGCCGACCGCAGGGCCAGGGTCTTCGAGCGCGAGCAGGTCGCGCTGCTCGGCTCCTTCGCCGCGCACGCCGCCGTCGCCATCGACACGGCGAATCTGCTCGCCGAGACCCGCTCCGCCCTCGCGGAGCTGGAGCGCGCCAACGACATCATCCGCGAGCACAGCGGGGTCATCGAGCGGGCCTCCGAGGTCCACGACCGGCTCTCCGAACTGGTCCTGCACGGCGGCGGCGTCCACGACGTGGCCGAGGCCGTCTCCGAAGTCCTCGGCGGCACCGTCGAGTTCACCGAGCAGGGCGCGGGAGCGGTACGCCAGGCGGGCGGCCACGCGGTCCGCGAGGGCGAGGACTGGGTGGCCACCGTCTCCGCCGGCGGCGAGACCCTGGGCGCCCTGGTGCTCCACGGGCAGCCCGACCTCGACCCCGTCGACCAGCGCACCCTGGAGCGGGCCGCCCTGGTCACCTCACTGCTGCTGCTCGCCCGCCGTTCCGCAGGCGAGGCCGAACAGCGGGTACGGGGCGAACTCCTCGACGACCTCCTCGACGCACCCGACCGGGACCGCCGCCTCCTCCGCGAGCGCGCGGCCCGGCTCCGGGCCGACAGCGCCGCCCCGCACGTCGTGCTCGCCGCCCGGATCGACCGGGCGGGCGGAGCCGCCGAGACCGACGCGGCCGACTCCGGCGGACGCGAGAGCGCGGACCGGCAGCGCCTCTGGTCGGCGGCCACCCACCTGGCCGCCACCCGCCACGGACTCGCCTCGGCGCGCGACGGCGGGACGGTCCTGCTGCTGCCGCTCGGCCCGGGGGAGAAGGCCGCCGACCTGGCCCGCCAGACCGCGCGGAGCCTCGGCGGCACCCTGCGCGAACCCGTCACCGTCGGCGCCTCCGCCCCGGTGCGGGCCCCGCTCGACCGCCCCGACCAGGTGGCGGGGGCGTACGAGGAGGCCCGCCGCTGCCTGGACGCGCTGCGGCTCCTGCACCGCTCGGGCCAGGGCGCCGCGGCGGAGGACCTGGGCTTCCTCGGACTCCTCCTGGCGGACAGCCGGGACATCGACGGCTTCGTCGACCGGACCGTGGGCCAGGTCGTCGCCTACGACCTGCGCCGGGGCACGGACCTGGTCCGCACCCTGGACGCCTACTTCGCCAGCGGCATGAGCCCCGCCCGTACCAAGGACGAACTCCACGTCCACGTCAACACGGTGGCCCAGCGCCTGGAGCGGGTCGGCCGGCTCCTCGGCCCCGACTGGCAGTCCCCGGCCCGCGCCCTGGAGATCCAGCTGGCCCTGCGTCTGCACGCCCTCTCGGACGCGGTCACCGGCACCTGACCCCGGACGGCCCCGTGCCCCGCTCGTCGGCGAGCGGGGCACGGGGCCGAGTACGTCACGGGTGCCGGGCTCAGACGTCGGCGCCCACCTTGGTGTCCGAGGGGGTCCGGTCCTCGATCTCCCCGAGGTCGCGGTCACGGGTCTCGCGGGCACAGGCGATGGCGACGACGGTGAGCAGCGCGGCGCCGATCACGTACAGGGCGATCGGGGTGGAGCTGCCGTAGTCGGCGAGGAGCGCGGTCGCGATGAGCGGCGCGGGCGCGCCGGCGGCCACGGAGGAGAACTGGGCTCCGATGGAGGCCCCGGAGTAGCGCATCCGGGTCGCGAACATCTCGGAGAAGAACGCGGCCTGCGGCGCGTACATCGCCCCGTGCAGGACGAGACCGACCGTCACGGCGAGCAGCAGGCTGCCGAAGGTGCCCCGGTCGATGAGGGTGAAGAACGGGAACATCCAGGCACCGACACCGACCGCGCCGATCAGGTAGACGGGGCGGCGGCCGAGCCGGTCGGACAGCGCGCCCCAGAGCGGGATCACCGCGAAGTGAACGGCGGAGCCGATCAGGACGGCGTTGAGGGCGGTCTGCTTGGACAGGCCGACCTGGGTGGTCGCGTAGACGAGGATGAACGCGGTGATCACGTAGTACGAGATGTTCTCGGCCATACGGGCACCCATCGCGATCAGCACGTCGCGCCAGTGGTGCTTCAGGACGGCGACCAGCGGCATCTTCTCGGCCGTGCCCTCATCGGACGTGCGCTGCTCGGCGGCGGCGAGGGCCGCCTTGAAGACGGGCGACTCGTCGACGGAGAGCCGGATCCAGAGGCCGACGATCACCAGGACGCCGGAGAGGAGGAAGGGGACGCGCCAGCCCCAGGAGACGAAGGAGGCGTCCGAGAGCAGCGCGGTCAGCGCGGAGAGCACACCGGTCGCGAGCAACTGCCCGGCGGGCGCCCCGGTCTGCGGCCACGAGGCCCAGAAGCCGCGCCGCTTGGCGTCCCCGTGCTCGGACACCAGCAGTACGGCCCCGCCCCACTCACCGCCGAGCGCGAAGCCCTGCACCAGCCGCAGCACGGTCAGCAGCACGGGAGCGGCGGACCCGACGGTCGCGTGCGTCGGCAGCAACCCGATGGCGAACGTCGCCCCGCCCATCATCAGCAGACTCAGGACCAGCAGCTTCTTCCGCCCGAGCCGGTCCCCGTAGTGCCCGAACACCAGCGCCCCGAGCGGCCGCGCGGCGAACCCGACCGCGTACGTCAGGAAGGACAGCAGCGTCCCGACGAGCGGATCGGAGTCGGGAAAGAACAGCTTGTTGAACACGAGCGCGGCGGCGGACCCGTACAGAAAGAAGTCGTACCACTCGATGGTGGTGCCGATGAGGCTGGCGGCGACGATCCGCTTGAGGGAACCGGGTGGGGTGGGGGAGGTTGTTGCGGCGGCCATGTGCACCACTTCCAGGCAAGTGCGGGGACGATTCGGTGTCGCCACACCGTAGGAAGGGCCAGGTCAGGGGCGTATGTGGTGGGACACCATAGTTCGGGTGTGCCGTGTGCGCCCGGCCTCCATGGCCTGCTGTCGCGCCCCTGCCGAAGGCCTTCGATGCGCCCGGAGAGGAGCTGTCCGGGTTGTGCTGATCGGGCATGTCTTGGTGGTGCGGCGCTGACTCCCGTGCCGGTTTGGTGCTGACTGAAATCCCATGTCAGGTCCTCCCCGTTGCCGGGGGTTTCCACGACTAGCCTCCACATCATGCTGCGTATCGTCGACACCCGTTCCGGCCACCTCGTGGGGATTCCCTCCGTACGCCGCCATCTGCTGAGCATCTGTGTCCATCTGCCGGGCGGAGACGCCGGGATCGGCCTGATGGATCTGCGGGCGCTCCTGGTCGGTGACGTACTGGCGCGTACAGCGGAGCTGCACGGCCTGCAGTCCCGCACGTTCCTCACCGGGCCGGACCTGCCACAGGAGCAGGCCGAGGCGCTCGGTCGTGCCATGTCCGCTCTTGGCATCCACCCGCCCGCCGACGCCGGTGTCCACCGTCCGAACGGAACCCTCTGCGCCGCTGCCGACGTGCACGTCTGCGCGTACGGGACCGCCGCACAGGACGCGGTCGGAGGGGTCCGCATCGAGGTGGGCGAGGTCGGCCCGGCATCCACGGAGGGGGGCGTCGCGGACCGTGCCCACCTCCTGGCCCCGGGTCTCCTGGACGCCGTCACCCTGGAGGGAACCGATCCGCTGGCTGTGAGGCTGCTGGTGCTCGGCCACCCTTACCGCACGCCGGTCACGGTCACCGGTACTGCGCTGGAGGAGGCCCGGCGGGCGCTGAGGGACTGGCGGCAGCTGGTCGCCGACTGGGCACAGGAGCCGTCCAGGCCAATCCCCGCCGATGTGCTGCGAGACGCCCGTGACGTGCTGGCTGACGATCTCGGCGTCCCCGCTGTCCTGGAGACGCTGGCCGACGTGGCGACGCGCGCCGACGTACCGGCCGGTGCCAAGTTCGAGACGTTCGCCTTCCTCGACCGAGTCCTCGGACTGGACCTCGCGCGCGAGGTGGGTCACCAGCACCGGGCGGCGCCATGATGGCGGGTGCGCGGGCCTCGTGGCGGCGGTCGTCACAACGGCCCCAGCGCATTCACTCCGCCGAGGCCGCCCTTCCGGATCGCCACACGTGAGCGTGCTCGATCCATGTTCAATTGTACGACTGTGGGCCGGGCACGGCAGGAGAGCAGCGGGCCACCGGGCAGTCCGGCTCAGCCGTGTTCTTCCTCTTCGGCCTCCACGCGGCGGATTCCCTGGTGGGTGAGGGAATCCATCGCGGGGGTGTTGCCCGGTTCCCAGTCGACGGTGATCAGCTTCCGGTGGAAGAGTTCGGTGATGTCCCCGATCGCCGCGCCGACGGCGGGAAGGGTGGACCGGACGACAGGGGCGGACAGCACAGCGACGCCGGACCGGTCGGCGATCTACTGGTGCGAAGGTGCATGACACCCGTTCCCGTGCGCGGTCCCCGACCGCCTGCCCCTGTCGGTTCAGGTCAGCCCGTGCCGAAGGAGAGCCATGTCCCGACGAGCCCCTGCTGCCCCGCCCCGGGAACGGACCAGTCGCAGACGCCGTACGGGAAGATCACCTTCAGTGCGCTCAACTGCCCGTCAGTCACCGGCACGTGATAGTCCTCAGGGGTCACGGGCCGCTTACGGCACTTCACGATGTCGTTGGCCACATCGGCCCCGGCGACCATCCGAGGCGAGGTCCACACCGGGTAGAGCGTGTTGCACGCCGTATTGCCGATGCCCTCCACCTGCGGCTCCTCGATCTTCTGCGCGCCGATGCCGCGCGTCCAGCAGGCATCCGTGAGCCCCGCCGGCCGATTCCGGACGATCTTGTCGATGGGGGCGCCGTCCCCCGCGTCCCCCTTGATCGCGGTCAGCCACCGGTCCATGTCGGACACCATCCCGGCGAGCGTGAACCCGTGCCCGCTGGAGCGGGTCAGCATGACCTGGTTGGCGTGGGTGCCGTTGGCCTTGTCCAGCCGTGCCCGGGTGGAGAAGGAGTGGAAACGCATGTGCATGTCACCGGTCGCCGCGTCGTCCACGTAGTCGCGGTAGTCGATGATCGGCACGTTCGCGAGCCCGCCACCGCCGTTGAGCAGACGGCCCGTGCGATAGGCGAGCCGCACCGCCGCGAGATCGGCGGCGGTACGCGCAGCGACCGGCTTGGCGTCGGAGTCGAGTCCGCCGATACGCCGGTTCAGGTCGATGAACTGGTCCATGCCGATGGTTCCGTCGTTCAGGGCCTGGAGCCCGTACTGGATCCCCGTGTTGTCCAGCGGCCTGCGCGCCTTCCCGGTCTCCGGGTCCTTGCCGTACACGTTCACGGTGTGGCTGTAGACGTCACAGCGCGCACCGCCCGGGTTGGTCGCGGGGTCGTATCGCTGTGCCGCGGGCAGCTGGGCCGGGCAGTACACCGTCGGGTCGATCCGTCCGGCCGCCCTGGCCAGGCTGCCGATGCTCTCCCACTTCCCGAACCCGGAGACCGCCCGCTGCTGCTCCTGGGTGAACGCGTCGGGCGCGACCTGAGTGAAGTAGTGGTTCAGGAGCTGTGCGTCGCTGAGCGTCTGGACCGTCCCGAAGCCGACGTCGGGGAAGCTGCAGCCGGAGAGGATGCCGTCGAGCAGCCCCGGGTAGTTGTCGGCGATCTGATGGGTCTGGTACGAGCCGCCGGAGCAGCCGTTGCCGATGGTGAAGGCCGGTTCGCCGTACGTCTCCACGAAGTGTTCCTTGACCATGCTCATGGTCTCGGCGGCCAGGACGTCGTTGCAGTTGTTGCCGAAGACGTTGAGGGAGGACGAGGCGACGCCGTACCCCTTGCTCAGATACGCGTCGTTCATGATGCCGACGGTGTTGCGGCCCTGGACGTACCAGCCGCCCGAACAGCCCCCGCCGAAGCCGTACACCAGGCGCCCGTTCCAGCCCGGACCGCGCTGCAGCGGGTCGGGGTCGGGGGACTGCGGATCGTGCAGTACGGCCGTCTCGTAGATGGCGCGGTTGATGGTGCCGGTCTCGACGCGGACGATGTACGGGACCTTCGCGCCGGTACTCGTCGTGGCGGTCGCGAGGTCGGCGGGGCGTACGGCCGGGTCGGGCAGGGGGACGAACTTGCCGGCCGTGGTGCGGTACATGTAGTCGACGCGGGTCTTGATCGAGCAGTCCTGGTCGAGCGGCGGCCCGAGGGTGACGCCGGTGATCGTCTTGAACTCGGCGGTGTCACAGACGAACGGCTGCTCGTGCGGTCCGGAGAAGACCGGGCCGGTGACCGGGTGGTTCTTCAGGGTCAGTTGCCCGGATTCCGCTCCCGGGGCGCTCGCCGTGAGGAGGTTGTCACCTTGGGACAGGTCCTTGACCAGGCCTGTCAGCGCGTTGTCGCCGGAGGGCCGGAAGGCCGAGGTCACATCCCGGCCGCCCACCTCGACCCGTACCGTGCCGGCCGGTGTCGACGCGGGCACCTCGACGCGTATCAGGGCGTCGTCGCCCGACACCGTGCCGGGCCGTGACGACAGGGCGGTCACCTGGAGCTGCCCGCCTTCCAGGCTGCTGGCCGGCGTCGCTGTCGCGCCGACCAGTACGCCCATGATCGCCAGACCGGCAAGGCCCAGCCGGGCCGGTCTCCTCGTGGCTGCGGTGAACGTCACGATGGAATTCGCCTCACTTCCTGGATCGGGATTGCGTACTCGATGTCCGGACACGGCAGGTCACCAGTTGGTGAACGCCCCGTCCGCCGTGCGCAGATGGGGCCGCTCGGCCGCGGTGGCCTGGTAGCGGCGTGCGGCCTCCCGGTCGATGTCGACGCCGATGCCCGGGAGTTCGCTCATCTCCACCCGCCCCGGAACGATGGTCGGCCGTGCGGTGAACAGGGCGGCGATCTCCGGATCCGGGTCGGTCTGGTGCTCCTGGATCGCCACATTCGGGCAGGCCAGGTTGAGCTGGAGCGAGGAGGCGGCGGTGACCGGCCCGAGCGGGTTGTGGGTGGCGAGCTTGATGTGATGGGTCTCCGCCATCGCCGCGATCTTCTTCGCCTCGGTCAGGCCCGCGGCCACCCCGATGTCCACACGGGCGTAGTCGATCAGGTCGCTCTCGATCAGGGTCCTGAACTCCCATTTGGAACCGTACTGTTCGCCTGCCGCCAGCGGCACGCCGGTACGCGCCCGCAGCATCCGGTAGCTGTCCGGGTTCTCGCAGCGCAGGGGGTCCTCGACGAAGTACGGGCGGGCCGCCTCGATCTCGCGGCACAGCGTCAGCGCCTCCGGCGGATCAAGCCGCGTGTGGACGTCGAGGATCAGCTCCACCTCGTCGCCGACCGTGTCCCGCACCTGGTGGAAGAGTTCCACCGAGTCCCGCAGGCAACGGCGGGCATCGAGGGTGTCGTCCGCGTCGTGCGGCGAGGCGAACCGCAGATGGCGCCAGCCCTCGGCGACCAACTCGCGGCAGCGGTCCAGGAACCACGGACGGTCGTGGTAACCGTCCCCGACGTGCACGTAGGCCGGGACGTGATCACGTACCCGGCCGCCGAGAAGTTCATGGACCGGTACGCCGAGCGCCTTGCCGCGGATGTCCCACAGGGCCACGTCGACCGCCGCGATGGCGGCACCGAGGAAGCGGTCGGCGGGGAAGAAGCCCCGCCGGAACATCACCTGCCACAGATGCTCGATCCGCCGCGGATCCTCGCCGACGATCAGCTCCGCGAGATGCTCCAGCCCCCCCGCGACCGCCCGCTGCCGCGATCTGATGCCGACCTCGCCCAGACCGTGGATGCCCTCGTCGGTGTCGACCACCACCAGCATCATGCTGTCGCCGTGGTCGGGGAGAGTCAGCACTTCCAGGCCGGTGATCTTCATTCCGCTCCTCTATGAAAACGTTCCCGCAACATCAGCATCATTCTCGGGAACGCATCATTGGGGGCAGTCGTGCTCCAGCGCAAGACCCTTGCGTGAGCTGGATCTATTCGACGATCAAGTCGTGTCGCACGTCTTGACACTTCCCGGGAACGTTCGCAAGCATCAACCGCGTTAGCAGGTTTCAGACGACGAGGAGGCCGTCCGTGGGAGTCACGATCCGGGAGGTGGCGAGTGCCGCCGGGGTCTCCGTCTCGACGGTGTCCCGTGCGTTCACCGCGCCCGACCAGGTGCAGCCGGCGACCCGGCAGCGCATCCTCGAGGCCGCGGCCGAGCTGGGCTACTCCGCCAATCCGGCGGCGCGTTCGCTGCGCGGCGGCTCCACCGGAACCCTCGGCCTGATCGTGCCGGACATCGCCAACCCGTTCTTCCCGCCGATCATCAAGGCGATGCAGGCCCGCGCCCGCCGTCTGGGCTACACGGTCCTGGTCGCCGACAGCGACGAACGCGAGGCGGACGAACTGGCCGTCATCGCGGCCGTGTCCAAGCGGGTCGACGGCCTGATCCTGTGGGCCTCCACCCTCACCGAGGATCGCCTCCATGAACTCGCGGGCCGGATGCCGCTGGTGGTGGTGAACCGCCACGTCCCCGGCATCCCCGAGGTCCGCATCTCACTCTCCGCCGGGATCGCCCAGGCCGCCGAGCTGCTGAAGGCGTACGGTCACCGGCGCTGCGTCTTCGTCAACGCCTCCCGTGCCGAACTGAGCCGCGGCAAGTCCATCCAGGAGTCCTTCGAGGCGCTCGACCTCTCGCTGCACGAACTCGGCCCGTACGAGCCGAGGTTCGAGACGGGCGTGCACGCCGCCACCCTGGTCGCCGCTCACGAAGCCACCGCCGTGATCGCCCACAACGATCTGGTCGCCCTCGGCGTGCTGCACCAGATGGCCAACCTCGGCATGAGCGTGCCCCGCGACGTGAGCGTCATCGGCATCGACGACACCCTGCTCGCCTCCGTCTCCACCCCCGGCCTCACCACGATCAGGATCGACCCCGAGGAGATCGCCACCCGTGCGGGAGACCTCCTGATCGAGACGATCGCCGGCTCAACGGGACGTGACACAAAGGGACGTGATGTCACGTCCCCCTTCGTGGAGATCGGCTCCCGCCTGATCCCCCGTGCTTCGACGGGCCCCGCGCCCACCCACTGATCCCCAGCGAACAAAGCACCGCACCGAGCTCACCCCTGCCCTTCTTGGAGCCGTCATGCACAGAAACTTCCGCTATGCCGCCATATGTGGCTCCATGGCCCTGACCGTGACCCTCGCCGGCTGTTCCTCCCTCACTCCGACCAGCGCCGACGCCTCCGGCGATCTCGTCCTCCGGGTGCAGGGGATGCCCCCGGCCACCGACAAGCCGGGCCTCGCCCTCTTCAAGAAGCAGGTCGCCGACTTCGAGAAGGCCCACCCCGGCATCAAGGTCAAGGGCTCCACCACGGTCTTCGACCCGCTGACCTTCTCCGCCAAGCTCTCCGGCGGCAACGTCGAGGACGTCATCAAGGTGCCGCTGACCGAGCCGCAGCGCCTCATCCGGCAGAAGCAGGTCCAGCCGATCACCGGTCAGCTCAAGGAGTGGCAGCACTTCAAGGAGTTCAACCCGCAGGTGCTCCAGCAGCTCACCGACGGCGGCGATGTCTACGGCGTGCCGCAGAACCCCTACGCCCAGGGCCTGGTCTACAACCGTGAGCTGTTCGAGCAGGCCGGCCTCGACCCCGACAAGCCGCCGGCCACCTGGGAGGAGGTCCGTACCGCCGCCGAGCGGATCAGCGAGAAGACCGGAAAGGCGGGCTTCGTCCACGAGTCCAAGGACAACCAGGGCGGCTGGCAGCTGACCATGCTCTCGTACGCCTTCGGCGGCGAGCTGCAGAAGCAGGAGGGCGGCAAGTACACCGCCACGCTCACCGGGGAGCCGACGAAGAAGGCGCTGCGGCTGCTGAAGGACATGCGCTGGAAGGACGACTCGCTCGGCAAGACGCTGCTGGTCAACCAGAACGATGTGATCAAGCAGTTCGCGGCCGGACAGGTCGGCATGTTCATGGGCAGCCCGGGGACGTACCGGCTGGCGAAGATGCAGTTCGGCATGGAGAACCCCGACGCCTTCGGGGCCGCCCCGATGCCGCAGTCCGGCGGCGACGCGACCCTCATCGGCGGCGACGTCTACATGGTCCCGAAGTCCGCCGACAAGAAGCACGCGGCAGCGGCCGTCGAGTGGCTGACCTTCGCCTACGCCAAGCCGCAGTACAGCACCGAGATCGCCGCCGCCCAGGCCAAGGCGCTCTCGGCCGACCCGAAGTCCGCGGTGGGCGTACCGACCCTGCCGGTCTTCGACCAGAAGCGGCAGACCGAGATCAACGCCGCGATCAAGCCGTACGTGAACGTGAAGCTGGACCACTTCAAGCCGTACATCGACGGGCTCGCGACGCTGGAGCTGAAGCCGGAGCCGCCGTACCAGGCGCAGAAGCTGTACACCGCGCTCGACCCGGTGGTCCAGGCCGTGCTCACCAAGCGCGACGCCGACATCGACTCCCTCCTCGCCTCGGCCGAGAAGGACGTCAATGCGCAGCTCGCCGCGGACCAGAAGTAGCCCGCCGATGACTCTGCTCACTCCCTCCCGGAGCCCCGCCGCGGTGTCCAAGGAGCCCGTGCCGAAGTCGCCGATGCGGCGGAAGCGTGGCACCGGCGCCCGCAAACAGCTCACGGCCTGGCTGTTCCTCGTCCCCGCACTGCTCGTCTTCGGGCTCTTCGCCTGGTGGCCGATCGTGCGCAGCCTGCTCCTCAGCTTCCAGCGCACCAACCTCGTGGAGCCGGCCGTCTGGGTCGGCCTGGACAACTTCCGTACGCTCTTCGACGATCCGCTGCTCGCCACCGCCGTCGGGAACACCCTCTTCTTCGTGGCCCTCGGCCTGCTGATCGGCTTCCCGGCGCCACTGGTCCTCGCCGCCGTCATGTCGACCGTGCGACGCGGCGCCGGCGTCTACCGCTTCCTCGTCTACCTGCCCGTCGTCATCCCGCCGGTCGTGGCGATCCTGCTCTGGAAATGGTTCTACGACCCCGGCAGCGGCCTCTTCAACAACATCCTCGGCAAGATCGGCCTCGGCCCGTACCCCTGGCTGGAGTCCTCCGACAGCGCCATGCTCTCGCTCGTCCTGGAAGCCACCTGGGCCGGAATGGGCGGCGCCGTCCTCATCTACCTCGCCGCCATGGTCTCCATCCCCGGCGAACTCTACGAGGCCGCCGAGGTCGACGGCGCCGGCATCTGGCGCCGCATCTGGCACGTCATGTTGCCCCAACTCCGCTCCGTCATCGGCCTGTTGCTACTTGTCCAGCTGATCAACACGGTCCAGGTCTTCACCGAGCCGTACGTCTTCACCGGCGGCGGACCCGACAACGCCACCCTCACGGTCCTGCTGTTGATCTTCCGATACGCCTTCCAGGACGGCGAGTACGGCCAGGCAGCCGCCCTCTCCTTCCTGATGGTGCTCGCCCTCGCCCTGCTCTCCGCGGTCTATCTGCGGGCCACCCGCAGCTGGAGCACGTCATGACCACAGCACTCACCACGTTCGTCTCGACGAACGACCGGCAACGGCCCGGCGTCCGCGCCGCCGTACGTTCCATCCAGGGGTTCACCCTGATCCTGCTGCTGCTCATCGGCATCGGACCCCTGTACTGGATGCTCAAGGGCGCGGTCTCCCCGCCCACCGAACTCACCACGCAACCGCTCGCCCTGTGGCCGGACCGCGCGGCCCTCGGCAACTTCGCCACCGCGTACACCGACCTCAGCGTCGGCCGCTATCTGATGAACACCTTCCTGGTCGTCGGCGGATCGTGGTTCGTGCAGCTCTTCGTCTCGGCCACGGCGGGTTTCGCGCTCTCCGCGCTCAGGCCGAAGTTCGGCAAGGTCGTCTACGGGGCGATCCTGGCCACCATGTTCGTGCCGTACACGGTGAACATGGTCAGCCTCTTCATGACCGTGATCGACGTGCCGTTCCTGCACCTCAACCTGGGCGACACGTACTGGGCGATCTGGCTGCCGGCCGGCACGAACGCCTTCACGGTGCTGCTCGCCAAGCAGTTCTTCGACGCCCTGCCCAGGGAGCTGTTCGACGCGGCACGGGTCGACGGGGCGAGCACCCGGCAGCTGCTCACCAGGATCGTGCTGCCGATGAGCAAGCCGGTGCTCGCCGTGATCAGCCTGCTCGCGGTGATGCACTCCTGGAAGGACTTCATCTGGCCGCTGGTCGCCATCACCGACCCCGAGAAGCAGCCGATCAGCGTCGCGCTGGCGCAGCTCGCCACGCAGGCCCCACAGGACCAGCTGATCGCCGCGATGGTGCTGGCCGTGGCCCCGCCGGTCCTTGTCTTCGTCGTCTGCCAGAAGTACATCGTCGCCGGGCTCGGCTTCACCGGCGTCAAGGGCTGAGCCCCACCCACACCCGGACCAACAGAAGGGCACCTCCATGTCAGTCGCCCGACGCAGACTCATCCAGGGCACGGCCCTCGCCGCCGGCGCCGCACTCCTGCCGAACGTTCCCGCGTACGCAGCCGCCGACCCGGTCACCGTCGAGGCCGACGGCATCAGACTGGTCGGCCGCAGCGACGGCAGCGTCCTCGTCCAGGACGGTGCGGGAACCGACCGCATCCTCCTCAGCCACTTCATGATCAAGGACACCGCACTCGGCCAGCAGCGCACCTTCGGCGGCAGCCCCGCCCTGATCACACTCCCCGACGGACGGCCCGCGATCCAGGTCACGTACACGATGGGGAGCAGCGCGCCCGGAGTCACCGTGCGCGGCACCTTCGACGTCACCGCGCGCAAGGCGCACCTGAAGTGGGAGGTCGCGGGCTCCAGCACGCTCACCCCGTCCGGCTTCCAGTTCTCCCGCACGGTGTACGGGGCGAGCGCGCCGGAGTCGTACGAAGCGCTGACCGTCTGGGAGCGGGACGCCCGGGGCGGCATCCCGTACGAGGTGAACGCGGGCGGTACGTACGTCGAGACGTGGGAGGGAGCGAAGGGCTTCTTCTGCCTTTCCTCCACCAACCCCGCCAGTACGAACGCCACATGGATCCATGCGCCCGGCACCTCGACCGGCGCGAGCACCGCCGTCACCCAGGCCGATCTGGTCCTCGGCGACCTGCGGCCGCGCGCGGCGGGAACGATCGCAGCCAAGCGACCGCTCGGCGTGGAGGTGTGGACCGACCAGCCGTTCAACCTCTACAAGTCGGCCGGGCAGACGATGACGCTCAAGGCGCAGGTCGTCAACGGGTCGGGAGCGGCCCGGAAGGTGACCCTGACCTGGTGGGCACGGGACTTCGGCGGCAAGAAGATCGGCGGCGGGACCCTCTGCAAGGACCTCGCGGCGGGCGCCGCCTGGAATGCCTCCTTCCCTCTGACCTCTCCCTCGCAGAACATCGTGTTCACCGGAGTGGAGGCGGTCAGCGGCGCTGACCGGGCAATCGCCCGCACCAATCTGAGCGTGCTCCCGGAGTTCACTTACCAGGCCGGAAAGGAGTCGATGTTCGGCCTCGCCAACTACCCCTGGCTGCTCCAGCCCAGCAAGGATGCCGTACTCGGCCTGGTCAAGACGCTCGGCATCAAGTGGATCCGGATCGCCTACGCGGGCGCCCCCGGCATCGACATCGCGACCCTGGACGCCAACGGCATCGGCCACAACGTGCAGCTCAGTGGCATCCCCGTAGGTGGCAGCCCCGAGCAGATCGCCGCCTGGGCCGACACCAACGTCGCCAAGGCCATCGCCGCCGACGCCGCGTACTTCGAGGTCAGCAACGAGGTCAACCAGCCCTGGATGTCCGGCCGTGGCGCCGACGCCTACGTCCGCGACGGCCTGCGCCAGGTCACCACCCGCCTCGCCGCAGCCGGCTCCACGATGAAGGTCATGAACGCCGGCCTCGGCGGCATGGACCACATCTGGACCAAGAACTTCCACGACGCGGGCGGCTGGGACCTCATCGACGTCTTCGCCTTCCACCCCGGCCGCGGCAACTTCACACCCGACTTCGCACCGCCGCCGGAGGAGTGGACCCAGGGCTCGTCCGGCACGTACTGGAACTTCCTCGGCGCCCTGCGCAAGGCGCGGCAGGTCATGGCGGAATACGGCGGTGACAAGGAACTCTGGCTCACCGAGGCGTACGCGCCCACCCGCCCCAACGTCTGGTGGGGCGACACCTACCGGCACGCCGCCGAGAACACGCTGCTCTCGCTCGCCCTCGCCAAGTCGGAGAACGTGCGCTCCGTCAACTGGTACCAGCTGCACGACTCGATCATCCACCACCCGCAGGAGGCCGACCCGGCCAACCCCGAGTACCACTACGGCCTGATGAACCGCGACACCAGCGCCAAGCCGTCGCTGCTCGCCTTCGCGACCGCCGCCAGGGTCCTGGACCAGGCCGAATTCGTCCGCCATCTGGCCTTCGAGGACCAGGACATCAAGGGCCTGCTCTTCACCACCCCCGACGGCCCGATCTCGATCATCTGGAGCCGCAAGGACGGCTACATCCTCAACTCCGAACACGGTGAGGATCCTTGGTACGCGTCGCCGGAGCCCTGGGTCGACACCTGGACGACCAGGACCGAGGTCGTGGCCCAAGCGGCCGCCGGCACCGTGCGCGAGCTCAACTGCATCGGCCAGGAACGCTCCCTGAAGGCCTCCGGCGGCAAGATCGCACTCACCGTCGACGGCGCCCCGCGCATCTACTACGGCCTCGCGGCCGATCCCGACCGCAAGCCCGGAAGCAGGGGACGTACCGCATGAGGAACGAAACCGCACGGCACGACATCACCGTCGTCGGCGGCGGCCTGGCCGGGGTCTGCGCGGCCATCGCCGCGGCCCGCCTCGGTCGGACCGTCGCACTGATCAACAACAGGCCGGTCCTCGGCGGCAATTCGAGCAGCGAGGTCCGCGTCTGGGTATGCGGCGCGACCGGCCACGGCAAGAACCACAACGCCCGCGAGGGCGGCATCATGGGCGAGCTGCTCGTGGAGAACCAGTACCGCAACCCGGACGGGAACCCGTACTACTGGGACGCCGTGGTCCTGGACGCGGTACGTGCCGAGCCCGGCATCACGCTCTACCTCAACACCGATGTGCGCGAGGTCGAGGCCGAGGGCCCGGACGACGCGCGGCGGATCACCTCGGCCACCGGCTGGATGATGGGCTCCGAGCGCCGGATCCGCTTCGAGAGCCCCGTCTTCCTGGACTGCACGGGAGACGGCCTGATCGGCCACCTCGCCGGCGCCCACCACCGCATCGGCCGGGAGGCGCGTAACGAATTCGAGGAGGCGTGGGCCCCGGAGTCGGCCGACGGCATCACTCTCGGCTCCACGCTGCTCTTCTACACGAAGGACGCCGGGCGACCGGTGAAGTTCGTGCCCCCGGACTTCGCCAAGGACATCAGCACCACCTCCATCCCGCAGCGGCGGATCATCAAGGCGGGGGACAACGGGTGTGCGTACTGGTGGATCGAGTTCGGCGGAGAGCTGGACACGGTGCACGACAACGAGCGGATCCGGGACGAGCTGTGGTCGGTGATCTACGGGATCTGGGACCACATCAAGAATTCGGGCGAGTTCGACGCGGCGAACATGACGCTGGAGTGGGTGGGGTCGGTGCCCGGGAAGCGGGAGTACCGGCGGTTTCTCGGTGACTACGTGCTGCACCAGGGGGACATTCTCGGGCAGACGGAGTTCGCCGACCAGGTTGCCTTCGGAGGCTGGTCGATCGATCTGCATCCGCCGCAGGGTATGTACGCCACCGAGTCGGGGGCCCGGCAGCTCTACGCGGACGGGATCTACCACATCCCGTACCGCAGCCTGTACTCGGTGAACACCGAGAACCTGCTGTTCGCCGGGCGGAACATCTCCGCCAGCCATGTCGCGTTCGGCTCGACCCGGGTCATGGCGACCTGCGCCACGATCGGGCAGGCGGCGGGCACGGCGGCGGCGCTGTGCGCTGCCGAGGAGGTCGCGCCGCGCGAACTTTCCGTACCCGAGCTGCACCGGGTGCTGCTGCGTCAGGACGCCTCGCTCATCGGGCTGGCTTCGACGGACCCGGAGGACCAGGCGCAGCGGGCAACCGCAACCGCATCATCTGCCTTGTCCTGCCTGGCAGTTGAAGACTCCGACGAACTGTGGCCGCTCACGGCTGACGCGGGACTCGTTCTCCCCGTCGACCCGGACCTCACCGGCCTTGAACTCCTCGTCGACGCCGACCGCGAGACCGAGCTCGTGATCGACCTGTACGACCCCGAACTCGGCCAGAACTACGTCCCGCGCCGCCTCGTCACCTCCACCACCCTGCCGGTCGCCGCCGGCCGCCGACAATGGCTCAAGACCGGCCTGGACTGGTCCCCGGACACCCCGCGCAACGCCTTCCTCGTCATCCGCGCGAATGACGCGATCGCCCTGCACCGCGCCGACCGGCCGACCCCCGGCGTCCTGTGCTTCACACGTGTCCCGTTGCGTCCCCAGGACGAATCCCCACAGCTGCTGCGCGAGTGGACGGACGCCGGTCTGCTGCGCCGTACCTTCTGCTTCCGTGCGGGGGAGACGGCGGCGTACGCCCCGGCCAAGGCCGTCGACGGCTACGCCCGCCCGTACGCGGGACCGCACATGTGGGTCTCCGCACCCCTGGCGGACGATCCCTCGCCCTGGCTCTCGCTGACCTGGCCCGAACCGGTCACCCTGGGCCGTATCGAGGTCATCGCCGACGACGACGTCAACGAGGACCTGATCAACCTCCACCACCACCGCACCCCCTTCGACACCCTCCCCACCCTCCTGTGCGACTACCGCGTCGAGGCGCGGGACGCGGACGGCACCTGGCGCGTGATCGCGCGCGCGGCACAGAACCGACGGCGCCGCGTCACGCACGCACTGGCCGGTCCGGTCACCACATCGGCGATCCGGATCGTCGTCGAAGCCACCAACGGCACGGACTCGGCGCACCTCGTCGCCGTACGCGCCTACGCGGCGGGGGAGTGACGCGATGGTCAGGAGAGTGCTGGTCACCGGGGCCGCCGGGCGCATCGGGCGAGCCGTCCTCGCACTGCTCGCCGAGCGTGGGACCGAGGCGAACGCTCTGGTTCTCGACGATCCCGGTGATCTCGCGGCACGCCTGGTCGTCACCGGTGACGCGGCCGACCCGAAGACCGTACAGGCGGCCATCGACGGCGCCGACGCGGTCGTCCACCTGGCCGCGATCCCAACTCCCGAACGCAACAGCGCACGTGAGGTCTTCACGGCCAACAGCCTGACCACCTTCACCGTGCTGGAGGAGGCCGGTCGGGCCGGGATCCGGCACGTGGCACTGGCGAGCTCGTGGGGCGTCACCGGTCTGCCCTGGACGGCGGCCGAGAATCCGCATCCGCCGTACGTTCCGGTCGACGAGGCGATGGACTCCCAGGTCGCCGACGCCTACGGCCTGTCCAAGCAGGTCGACGAGCTGACCGCGGGGATGATGGCGCGACGGCACGGCATGAGCGTGGTGTGCCTGCGCTATCCGTACGTGGGCGGCTTCGAGGAACGGCTGCTCGCGCACGCCGCCCGGCTCACGGCCGACCCGGCCGCCGGCGCCAGGGACCTGTGGACGTACCTAGAGGTCCACGACGCGGCGAGAGCGGCACTGCTCGCGCTGGACGTGCGTGGCAGCGGCGCGCACGCGGTGCACCTCTGCGCCCCCGAGATCATCGTCCCGTACCCGACGGAGGAACTGCTGCGCCGCTACCACCCCGGCACCGTGCTGCGCGGCCCGCTGCCGGGCCGCGCAGCCCCGGTCGACACCTCGGCGGCGCGCAGACTCCTGGGGTTCACGGCCAGGAATCTTGTCGACCGCGAGGGTGTCGCTTCTTGCTGAAGCGACACCTTGAGGTCCCCACTTCCGATTTATGCCGCGAGGTCGAGAACAAGCGCGGCACGGACCCGGGTGTGATCAACCAGGGGCTGTTCTACCTGAGCTGGCTCGTGGACCACTTAGCCGCGTTCGAGCACCTGGTCCGCGACCGGCTCGGGGGCTGGCGCGCGAGCCGCTGGGCCGGCGACCGGCCACCCTGCCGGTGACGATCCGCCGGTACCGGTGCACCGGGTGTGGGCAGGTGTGGCGCCACACCCGCCGCAGGGACAAGTGCGGCACCGTGATCATCGATCTCACGCCGGTACGGGTCCGGCGAGGCTGCTGGACATGATCCCGGGCCGCTCCAAGGCCGCGTTCAAGGCCTGGCTCATCCAGCGCGCCCAGGCGGTGGCGCGAGGCCGTGGAGATCGTCGCGATGGACGGTCTACCGGCTTGCTCCTGCTGGGGGTCGGCCAAGATACGACGGAAACCGGCAACCAGTGATCTTGAGTTGAAGTTGCCGCAGACGGGGTGCTGGGCCGGAACGGCGTCGGCTGCCCGACCAGCGACAGCGATGCGCAGACGCAGCCGGAGGCCCGATCTCGTGTCACCGTTCGCAGCGAACTTCTTCGCGTACCCGCTCAGATCGGTCAACGGCGCACCCGATAGCGCACGTGAAGCACCCGGTTGCCCTGAATCACCACAGGGTCAGCATCTCGTGCGGTCCGTCCGCCGTGGCCAGCAGCGGATCTGACCGGCTAGTAGTCGGCTCAGGCAGGGGAAGCGCCGGTGATCGGCGGCGGGTCGTACGTGCCGTCGAGGACTTCGGGCCGCGGCTGGTACATACGCAGGATGGGACGGAAGGCTCCTGACGGAGTAGGCAGCCAGTTTGCCGCCGCCTCGGGGGTGACGGGCCGGTCGGGCTGGAGGTACAGGGTCAGGGCGCCGTCGTCGGCGTAGTGGAGGCCGGGGGTGCGGTCGCCGATGGAGTAGCGGTCGATCGGGTTCTCGACGAGGTAGTAGTCCGGGGTGTCGTACATGGTCAGCGACCAGAAGGCGTCCACCGGGGGCGGAGAGTCGAAGCGCAGGGTGTACGCCTTCCTGCCGTCCAGAGGGTGTCCGTCCCCGTCTTTGTGGACGATGGCGTAGGCGGCCTCGTAGCCGTGGTTGCCCCACAGACCGGCGCGGGCGGCGCCGGCGCGCTGCAGGTGGGCGGCCTCGTCGTCCTTGATGATCCACTGCGGGTCGTCCAGGGTGCCGACCTCGAAGAAGTCGCGGTTGTAGTCGAAGGCGTGGATGTTGAGTTCCCAGCCGGTCCCCGGCGCGTGCGCTCCGCCCATCAGTCCGCCTTCCACAAGTCTCCGGCCGGCCTGGAGCCCCGCCCGCAGCGCCCGCGCCAGGGCGTCGTCGGGCTCGGCGTAGGGCGTGGAGGGTTCGAGCAGCCCCAGAGGTGCGAAGCGCTGCTGGTACGCGAGGTCGGTGGGCGACGGAGGGAAGGCCCGCATCCACACGCGAAGCTCTTCGAAGAACCGCAGGTCCTCGTCCACGCCGGCGTCCGGCACGGGCAGACCGTCCACGGGACCGGGTGCGCCGAACGGCTCCAGGGTCGTGGCCTGCTGCAGGGCCCGTACGGCGGCGACGTCGTCGGGCCCCGCGCAGGCCCAGCGGCCCACGATCGTGGCCACCGAGGTCGGGGCGGAAATCTGCCGGATTCCGTCGGTAACGTCGCCGGTCCAGCCGGGTCCGGTCAGCAGGAAGGCGCCCGCTCCGGTGCCGGTGGCCCGTCGCCCCAGGTAGGCGAAGTTGTTCGTCCAGGCGTCGACGAACTGCATCACGTAATAGCGCCCGGCCGTGTCCGGCACCCGCAGCAGCAGCGGCCCTCCGCTGAGATCCAGCTGGGCCAAGGAGTAGACGGTGTCGTTGTTGACGCTGACGAAGGTGTCCCGGGGCCCGGCCAGCGCGCTGGCGTGACTGAGGACGTTGAACGGGGCCGCGGGCAGCGCGGACATCCCGTCCTGGACGAAGCGGGACACCTGCTCGAGGTCGAAGACCAGCGGGAAGCCGTAGACGTACGCCTCGGTCGCAAGCTGTTCGAGATCTTCCGTCATGCGCGCACCGCCTTCGTGGGGGACTGCCCGTCGTCGCCATCCTCACCCCGTCGGCCGAGCCCCGCCACCGCGCCACGGGGCGGCGCCGGGCCCGGCCCGTGCCACGCCGGCCGGACCCGCTTCGGCCGCAGCAGGCCGCCCCTTCCCTCCCGGACGCCCGCCTTGTCCACAAGACACCCCTCAGGCACGCAGCCGGGCGGCCGGCTCGCTCATCCAGGCGCCGGAGGTGTAGGGGGCAGGGGGGCCACCTCCATGCCGAGTTCGGCGAGGGCGAGTACGAGCCGGTCCTCCTTCAGGGGCAAGGTGAGCAGGTCGTGCAGTTCACCCGTCAGTCGGGCGACCAGGCCCGGTTCCGTGGTGCGAGGTCCGGCGGCGCGTAGAAATCGCCGAGTGGGAGCCTCCGTGTCCCGCTTCAGCACGACGCGGGCCGCCCGTACCTCGACGGGCTCCTGTCCCGCCAGCATCATCGCCTGGAGTCGTCGGCATGGCGGTGTCGACGGCAGAGTACTTGACCCTCTTGGAGCGGTCGGAAGCCGCAGTGACGGCAGTCAGGGTGTCAGGGCTGTCCCGGTCGTTCGCGTACGCCTCGCGCCGGGCCGGGCTCCACGGAGCCTGTTCGGCCGACGGGGAACGTCGCCCTGCGCATCGCGTCGTACGCCGTGATCACCAGTGCCTGGGAAAGGCTGGTGTCGGGCCGGCACGGGAGTCGGGTGCCGCGGCATTCGGAGGAGCTGGACGGGTGGGTGGAGACGCGGAGACGGGAGCACTTCGGCTGCCGGCATGCGAGGAGGTCGACCCGGTTCCGGAACGCTCCGGTGTCCGGCGGCGGACGCCAGGGGCGGTGTGATCCGCCGATGGCGACCATGCGCCGTTCGTGTGTGACGTCAGGCGTATTCTCCTGGCGGAGAACCTGGGGGGACGATGACTGACGACCGCAAGACGACTGTGCCCGTGTGGACGCTGGCAACCGCTGATGTCCGAATGGCAGGGCTGACCGCGGGCGAGTCCATGACGGCTGAGCGTCTGGCTGAACTGCGCGGAGTGCTGGCCGTCCTGGCCGACGAGCCGATCGTCACACTTGAGGTGCATCCGCTGCCCGACAAGATCGACCGAGGCCGCGGCATTCCGCTCGACGTCGTGAGTCCCCTGGCGCAGCACCTCTCCCAGATCGTCACGCAATCGGCGCGAAGTTCCCTCACGGTGGCCAGAGCGACCACTTCCGGCGAGAGCCTGTATCGCATGGTGGTTCCGGCGAAGGTCGCCGCCCAGTTCGGGCAGGGCCTCGTTCGCCCGATGGTGTCCAAGGGGGGTGCCGGTGGCATCTTCGGTGGGCTCGTGAACTCGACGGGCACGATCGCCGCCCAAGCGCGGTTCGTGCCGGTCGGGGGAGCGGCAGCGGCGGGCACGGTCGGCGGGGCCGGTGTGACCGCCGGTGCCGCGGCCGTCGGCGGCACCGCGCTCACCGTGGCCGCTCCGCTCGTGCTGATGGCCGTGGCGGTGGGGGTGAGCGCGCACGCCGACCACAAGCGCCAGCAGGCCATCGAACACATCACGGGACTGCTCGAGCAACTTCATGAGGACAAGCTCGACGACGAGCTCAGCGAACTCGACGCCTGCCGCAACGCCATCGACAAGGCCACCGCCATTCTGCTCGACCAGGGCAGGATCGGTGTCTCGCTGGGACTCGACTCGGCGGTGCATGCCATCAATACGGCGCTGAGCAGAACCGACCGCCGCCTTGCCCGCTGGCAGAGCGCACTTGACAGACTGTCCGAGGGCGAGGCCGTCGAACTCAGTACGTTGACCAAGTCGTTCCCCGGCGTCGATGACCAGGGCGGCATGTTCCGCACCCACCTCGAACTCGCTTCCCTGGCCATCGCGCTGATGCGGCGAGTGGTCGTCCTTCAGGCCGTCGACCACGCCCAGAGCGAGCCCGGCAATCCGTTCGAGAACTTCACCCGCGCTCTCAGCCGCGATCAGCAGCGCCTCGACGAACGGGAATCGAGCATCGCCGATGTCCTGGTACGCCTGTCGGCACTTGAGCTGGCCCGCCCGAACGGTTTGCGACCCGTCTTCACGACCGGTGAAGTCGATCGCCTCATGAGCGCGGCACACCGGATTCACAAGCTGGGCGAGGGCGTCACCGTCAACAGCCGCACGACGGACGTGGCGATTGAGATCGCGCGCTACGAGGACGGCTCGGTGGTCGTGTTCCCCGCGCTGCCCGCGTAGACGCAGGCCGAGGCGCGATCGCACGGCAGGCGCGGGCCCGCCGGCCCGCCGCGCCAAGAGCACCCCGGAGCAGGCCGGGCTGCCCACCAGCGGCCGGCGCCGGGTCCCGGGGGCGCGAGGAGGTCGCCGTCCTCGCCGGCGTGAGCACCGAGTGGTACACCCGGCTGGAGAAGGGCCACATCAGCGGCGTGTCCGACGAGGTGCTCGCCGCGGTCGCCGACGCGCTGCAGCTGGACGAGGACGAGCGCACCTACCTGTTCGACCTGGGTCGGGCCGCCCGGCCCGCCCGCCGTCCCGCCGCCGGGACGTCGAGGTCCCGCCCCGCGTCCACCGGCTGCTCGACTCGATCACGATGTCCGCCGCCTTCGTACGCAACGGCCGCCTGGACGTCATCGCCCACAACGCGCTCGGCCGGGCCCTGCACGCGCCGATGTTTGACAGCCCCACCACCGACAAGCGCGGTCGGCCCACCTTCGCCCGCGACCACTTCCCCGACGGCGGCTCCCGGGACTTCTTCGTCGACTGGGACTCCGGCGCCGCCGCCACCGTCGCGCTGCTGTGCTCCGAGGCGGGCCGCTAGCCCCATGACCGCGCCCTGCGCGAGCTGGTCGGCGAACCGTCCACCTTCGGCCCCGACTTCCGCACCATGTGGCCCGCCCACGACGTGCGCATCCGCCACGACGGCACTGACCGTCAGGGTGAACCCACACGCCTGCGCGCGGCCCCTCTCGCCCGCGGCGAGGTCCCGCCACGGATTCATGGCGGCCCGGGTCGCGGCATGGGTGCAGGGGTAGGAGGGGTCCGAGGACAGCCACGCGGAAGGATCCGTCCGTGTCCAGTCGGCCGGGTCCGTCCGTGTCCCGTTGGTCGGGGCGGAGGCTCCAGTCGGCCGGTACGGAGGCTCCCGTTGGCATATCTTCGCCAATGGCGCTTATGGTGCACTTGTCGCGGGACGGGAGGTACACCGGTGGGTGGAGCCGATACCGAGGGGCGTGGGGAGGGGCCGGACTCCGCCGTGCTGGAAGCCCTGTTCACGCAGTCCCCGCTGGGCCTCTTCCTCTTCGACGAGCGGTTGCGCGTGCGCCGCTACAACGCCAGTCCCCGCGGCCTCAGCGGCATCTCGGCGGAAGAGGTGATCGGACGTACCTTCGCTGAGGTCGACACCGGCTTCGACACGACCGAACTCGTCGTCCTCGCGGGGGAGACGCTGCGCACGGGCCACTCCGTGATCCACCACACCGTGAAGGGCAGCCCCGTCGGCCGGCCGGATCGGGAGATGGCGGTGTCGGTCTCGCTGTTCCGCGTGGAGGAAGCCGCCGACGGGCGACCCGGGGTCGTGATGGCGGTCGAGGACGTGACCGAGCGCGAGGCCGCCCGCGCCAGGCTGGACCTCCTCCACGACGCGCACCGCCGGATCGGCACGACGCTGGATGCCACGGTCACCGCGCGTGAACTGGCCGAGGTGCTGGTACCGGCCCTCGCCGACGCCGTGACCGTACACATCGTGGACGCCGTACTGCGCGGCGAGCGGCGCCGCCCCGGCCCGGTGGACGCCGGGCAGCCGTTGCGCAGAACGGCCTTCCTGGCCGGACCCGGGGCGCGCCCCGAGGAAAGGGACACGGTCCTGGAGACGCTCCCGTTCGCCACCCCGTTCACCAGGACCCTCGAAGACGGCACGCCACGCCTGGTGGCACGGCTGGACGCGGCGGGCACCTGGCCCCCCGAGATGTCCGAGCACGCCCGCGCCCTCGCCGCCGCCGGGGTCCACTCGGTGATGACCGTCCCCCTCGCCGTACCCGAGGCGGTGCTCGGAGTCGTCACGCTGTACCGCTCGGAGCGGACCCAGCCGTACACGCGACAGGACCTCGACCTCGCCGCCCAGGTCGCCTCACGGGCCGCCCTCGGTATCGACCACGCCTCCAGCTACGCGCGCGAGCGGAACACGGCCACCGCCCTCCAGCGGCATCTGCGGCCGAGCCGCACTCCCCGGCTGACGACCGTCGAGACGGCTCACCTGTACCTGCCCTTGACGGCCGGCGGGGACTGGTTCGACGTGATCGAACTGTCCGGGGCCAGGGTCGGCCTCGTCGTCGGAGACGTCACCGGACACGGCATCGAGACGGCGGCCACCATGGGACGGCTCCGTACCGCGCTGCGCACACTCGCCGATCTGGACCTGGAGCCGGACGAAGTGCTGACGCACCTCGACGAGATCGCCGCCCGGCTCGCCCGGGAGGGCGCCGACGGTGACGGGCACGGAGACGGCACCGGCACCGGCACCGGCACGGCGGTCGCCACCTGCGCGTACGCGGTCTACGACCCCGTCACGCTCCGGTTCTCCCTCGCGTCCGCCGGGCACCGCGCCCCTCTGCTCGTCTCGCCGGCGGGCGAGGTGACGACCGTGGGGATCGATGCGGGTCCTCCGCTCGGCACGGGCCACGGCACGTACGAGACGGTCTTCTGCGACCTCGACGACGGCGCGGTCCTCTGCCTCTACACCGACGGACTGCTCGGGGGCCGTGACGACGCCAAGGACACGCTCCGGCGGGTCCTCGCGTACCCGGACCGGGCGCTGTCGGAGACGGTCGACGCGGTCGCCTACGCACTGGCCGACGAGCACGCCGAGGACGACACCGTCCTGCTGCTGGCCCGCACCCACGGGCTCACCGAGGACCAGGTCGCCCAATGGGACCTCCCGGCCGACCCCTCGGTGGTCTCCACCGCCCGCGCCCTCACCGAACGCCAGCTTGCGGCCTGGGGGCTGAGGGACCTCGCCTTCGAGACCGAACTGATCGTCAGCGAACTGGTCACCAACGCCATCCGCTACGGAAACGGGCCGGTGCGGCTCCGCCTCATCCGGGACCGGTACCTGACCTGCGAGGTCACCGACGGCAGCAGCACCTCGCCGCACATGCGGCGCGCCCGCGACACCGACGAGGGCGGGCGCGGTCTGTACCTGGTGATGAGCCTCAGTCACCGCTGGGGCACGCGCTACGCGGCCCGGGGCAAGACGGTGTGGTCGCAGCAGGCGCTTCCCGGCGCTCCCACGTGACCCACCGGGCATGCGGTGCCGAGGGGGGTGTGGTGCTCCGATGGAATCCGTACGCCTCAGAGGGGCCGTACCGATGGCTCAGTACGCCCTCAGAGGTGGCCGTCCAGCAACTCCCGGACCTCGACGGTCGTCATGACCCCCGTGCCGTGCGCCACCGCCTCTCCGTCCTTCAACAGGACGTAGGAGGGGGCTCCGGTGACCCCGTACCGCTCGGTCGCGGCCGGGCAGCGCGTGATGTCGGTACGGACGACCGTCAGGCGGTCCGCGTACTCGTCGGCGATGCCACCCACGACGAGGTCCATGGCCCGGCAGTTCTCGATCGCCTTGGGCCAGGTCCCGGTGAAGTACGCGAGGACCGGCACTCCGCTCATCCTGAGGACGAAGTCGAACTCCGCGTCCTCTCGGGGCTGGTGAACCCGCTTCGCCATGAATGCTCCTGACCTCGTGTTCCGTCGTTCCAGCCCCATGATCCCTCGCGTGGAACGAGCACGAAACCCGCACCGCGCGAGCTGGTTCTCCCAGGGCCTGTCGTCACACTCCCGCCTGCGGGGGACGACGGGAGTGTGACGACAGGCCCTAGGGGGCGACCCCAGCACGTTTCCGGGATCTCCCGGAGTGCGCCGAGGCGTCCGCCGCTCCTAGCGTGGAGGCATGCCACGATTCCGACACATCAAGACCTTCGCTCTCTGCGCGGCCGTACTCGCCGCCACCACCACGATGGCCACCACCACTACCGCAGTCGCCGTCGATCCGGACCCGTTAGCCCGGTTCCACGGCCGGCACGTCGACTGGCACGCCTGCGCCCTCGGCGCGGACGACGAGGTCGGCCGGGCGCTGGACGCCGCGGGCGCCGACTGCGGCGACATCACCGTGCCGCTCGACTACGCCGACCCCGGCGGCCGTACGATCTCCGTCGCCGTGTCCCGCCTGAAGGCCACCGACACCGAGCACCGCGTCGGCCCGCTGCTGCTCAACGACGGGGGACCGGCCGGCGCCGGCCTCCACATGCCGCTGTCCGTGTCGAAGGTGATGGGGGAGGTCGCCGACCGCTACGACCTGATCGGCATGGACCCGCGCTTCGTCGGCCGGAGCACCCCGCTGGACTGTGGCTGGGACATCGGCTCGGCCCCCATGCGCTCCGCGGGCGCCGACCGGGCGGCGTACCGCGAGGAAGTCGCCCTCGCGCGTGACCTGGCCGGGCGGTGCGAGCGCGCCCACGGCGATGTGCTGCCGTACGTCACCACCCGCAACACCGCCCGCGACATGGACGTCATCCGCGCCGCCCTCGGCGCGGACACCCTCTCCTACCTCGGTTACTCCTACGGCAGTTACCTCGGCGAGGTCTACTCGCAGCTCTTCCCCGGCCGCACCGACCGCATGGTGCTCGACGGCGTGATGTCCCCGGACCGCTACGGTACGGCGCTGCTGCACGGCGCCGAGGCGGCCAACGAGGGGGCCCTGCGCGCGTGGGCGTCGTGGGCTGCCGCGCGGCACGGCACCTACGGGCTGGGTGCCACACGTGCCGAGGTCCTGGCGACGGTCGACCGGATCCTCGCCGCCGCCGAAGAGGAGCCGCTACGGATAGGGAAGGCGTACCTCCTGGACGAGCACGTCCTCCCCGCCGTCCTCATCGGCGGCCTCGGCAGCGACCTCGACGTACGGCGCGCCGACCTGGCCGCGACCGTCGGCCTCCTCGCGCGTGCCGCGGACAGGGAGCCGGTCGAGCCGTCCCAAGAGTTCGCGGGGCAGCTGGAGTTCCTGCTGACCTCGGCGGGCTCCGCTCCCGCGAGCCAGATGACCGCGATCATCTGTGGCGACGTGGCCGAGCGGCGCGGTGCCGCCGCCTATTGGCGTGCGGTCGAGGAGTCGCGCGAGCGGTACCCCCTCGCAGGGCCGCTGGCCGTCAACATCACCTCCTGCGAGTTCTGGGACCGGCCGGCGGAGCCGCCGACGGTGCTCGACAACGACGTCCCGGCCCTGCTCGTGGCCGCCACCGGCGACCCCCGCACCGTCTACGCCAGTGCCCGGACCATACGCGAGCAATGGCCGAGCTCCCGCCTGCTCACGGTGAAGGGCGCCCGCCAGCACGGCCTGTACGGCGAGTACGGCAACGCCTGCGTGGACGCGCGCGTCAACGCCTACCTGAACACGGGCAGGCTTCCCGCGTACGACCTCACCTGCGAGGCGCGAGGCTGACATCGAGCCTGCCTCGGCAACGGCCTGGGCCTCGGTAGCTGCCTCGGTAACGGCCGCTGCGACGGCCTCGGCCTCCGGCGGGGCGGGCGTCGCCCTCCATGACGCCCGGCTCGTCCGGTGGGCCCTGATCCGGCGCCCCGAGCGGGCCGGCGCGTCAGCCGGTGTGGAGGATTCGGAAGCGGTCGGGTGCCGACGGGTCGCGGTCCACGACCTGCACGGGCGGCCAGGCCCACTGCAGGACGTCGATGCCCGGCGGGCGGGAGAAGCGGATCTGGCCGCGGGTGCCTTCGACGGCCACGTGTGGCCAGGACTCGGCGATGCGGGACCGGTCCACGCCGTGGGAGCGCAGTACGTCCGCGAGGACCGTGATCGTGTCGTAGCCCTCGAAGGCGACGAAGGAGGGTGCCTCGGCAAGCCGTTCGCGGAGGGTCGCCGCCACGCGCGTGCCGAGGGGGCCCGGGCGTTCGGGCAGGTAGCGCAGGAACGGGATGGCGGCGCCGTCGTCGCCCAGCAGCGCCGCCCACTCGGCGAACTCCGGCTGCCCGGCCGGCGCGCCGATCAGGATGTCGGCGAGGCGGCGGTCCCGGCGGACCGCCCTGACGATCGGCACCGCCGGCTCCGGGTGGCCGACCAGGAGGAGGAGGGCGGTCGCGCCGCTGTCGACGAGGGCGTCGCACAGCGCCGTGGGGGTGAGCGTGCGCGTGTCGAGTTCGGTGACGTCGCCGCCGCGAGGCGCGAGACGGTCGCGCAGGATGCGGGCCCCCGATGCCCAGTAGACGCTCGGGTCGGCCGCCACGGCTATGTGCCGGTGGCCCGCTTCGAGCAGGAAGTCCGCGTAGATCCGCCAGCCGTGGGACTGCGCGGGGGCGATGCGCGCGACCCGTGCCGTCGGCCGTTCGGTGAGCGCGTCGAGCACCGCCGACGAGCAGAGGTACGGCAGACCGAGGGCGTCGGCCCTGGTGGCGGCGGTGCGGGCGACGACGCTGTGGTACTCGCCCGCCAGGGCGGCCACCCCCAGGTGGGCCAGCTCGTCGACGGCGGCCAAGGCCTTCTCCGGGTCGGCCGCGGTGTCCCTGACTACCAGCTCCAGCGGCCTTCTGCCGATCCCGCCGGAGTTGTTGACGTCCTCGACGGCCAGTTCGAGGCCGGCGAGCAGCTGCCGCCCCGCCGTGACCCAGCCGGGCCGGGTCAGCGGAACCAGTGCGCCGATCAGGACGGCCGGTTCGGCGGCCCGTGTGGATGCAGGCGGCGATGGGGGCGTGGTCATGGGCCGGAGTCTCCCGAGCGACGTTGGGGTGGGTGATCGGACGTATGTCCGGATCATCGAACGAACGTCAGATGGCGCCGAGAGTAGCCGAGCTGACGGCGCCGGCCCCGGCCGCGGCCCCGGCTCCCCGGGCATGGGCAACGCGCCGGCCGTACTGCTCGGGCCGACGCGTCGGTGTGCCGCGATGAGGTCACTGCTCGCTGATGTTGACCATCCATGTGATGCCGAACTTGTCCGTGCACATGCCGAACACGTCGCCCCACATCTGCTTCTCCAGCGGCACCGACACGGCACCGTCGGCGGACAGCTTGTCCCAGTAGCCGCGCAGTTCGGCCGCCTCGTCGCCGCTGAGGCTCACCGCGAAGTTGTTGCCGGGGTTGTTCTCCATCCCCGGCGGGTTGTCGGCGCCCATCAGCGTGAATCCGGCGGAGGTCTCCAGCAGGCCGTGCATGACCTTGTCCGCGTAACCGGGCGGTGTCTTCGCTCCGAACGAGCCGTAGGTGTTGAGGGTCAGGTTGCCGCCCAGGACTTCCTTGTAGAACTCCATGGCTTGCTTCGCTTCACCGGTGAAGGTGATGTACGGGTTGAGACGGGAGGCCACAAAACGCTCCTTTCGTGACGAATGGTCAGAGTCGGCAGCGTACGTCCGGCCGCGTGGGGCGGGGGTGACCCCGGATCGTCCGAGCGGTGTGGTCACCCGGCTGGGCGGCCGACTCCCGGCTCCCGTCCCGCCCGGCCTCCGTTTCGCGTCCGGCCCGGCCCCCGGCCCCGGGCCCCCGGCCCCGGGCCCCAGGCCCAAGCCCCCATCCCGCCCTCGCGGCCCGACGGTCGTTGTTTCTAATCCTCTAAGCAGATTAGTATTCGCGGAGCCTTCGCTCAGCCGGTCGCCCGTCCGGGGCGGCGCCGAGGGCACCGCCGTGCGCGCTGTCCCCGCGCGGACCCCGGGGCACCGTACGGACCCGGCAAGGCGGACGAGGAAGAAGGAGCTCCACCGTGGCTTCCCACCGCCGCCCGAAGCAGTCCGGTCCGCGATGCACCGGCGTCCTCACCGTGGCCACGGCGGCGGCCGTGGCGTTCGGCACGCAGTCCGCTTCGGCCGACCCGCTGCCCGACCCGAACAAGAAGGGCGTGGAGGCCCAGGTGGACCGCCTCTACGAGCAGGCCACCCAGGCCACCGAGAAGTACAACGGGGCCAAGGAGAGGGCGGACCGGCTCAAGAAGCAGATCGCGGTCGTGCAGGACGAGGCCGCCCGCAAGCAGGGCGAACTCAACGAACTCCGCCAGCGGATCGGCGGCCTGGCGGCCGGTCAGTACCGGTCCGGCGGAATCGACCCCTCCATACAGCTCTTCCTCTCCGAGGCTCCCGACACCTATCTGGAGAAGGCTTTCGCCCTCGACCGCGTAGGCGAGCGGCAGACGGCCGTCCTGCAGCAGTTCCTCTCCCGGCAGCGCGCGCTCCAGCAGCAGCGCCAGGAGGCCTCGGGCAAGCTGCGCGACCTCGACGCCGTACAGAAGGACCTGGGGAACCGGAAGAGGGAGATCCAGGGCAAGCTGAGCGAGGCCCGACGCCTGCTCAACACCCTGTCCGCGAAGGAGCGGGCGCGGATCGACGAGGCGGAGGACCGTGCTAACCGCGCCGGTGAACGCGTCGACCTCGGGAGCGAGGCGAGCGCCTCGCAGCGCGCCGCCGCGGCCTTCGCCGCCGCTCAGGGCCGGGTCGGGCTGCCGTACGTCTGGGGCGCGAGCGGCCCGAGCTCCTTCGACTGCTCCGGGCTCACCTCCTGGGCCTTCCGCCAGGCCGACGTGTCCATCCCCCGTACCTCACAGGCCCAGGCGAATGTCGGTACGCGCATCAACTCCCTCGGCGACCTCAAGCCAGGGGACCTGATCATCATGCGGACCGACCTGAGCCACGTCGGCTTCTACGCGGGCAACGGACAGATCCTCCACTCGCCCAAGCCCGGTGCGAAGGTGCGCTACGAGTCGATCGCCCGCAGCGGCATGCCCTTCATGTGGGGCGTCCGCATCGGCTGACCTCTCCCGCCCCCGCCGGCTCGGTCGCTTCGGCGGGGTACAGCGGCCGGTGCCACCGTGAGCTGGCCGTTTACCATGAGGGCCGAACGAGGACGAGCCCAGTGGAGAGGAAGCAACCCATGCGTCGGCTGGGGGAGCTCGAAGCGGAGATCATGGACCGCTTCTGGAGATGGAACCGCCCGGCCACCGTGCGCGAGGTCGTCGACGACCTCAACCGGCAGCGGGACGCGGCGTACACGACCGTCACCACCGTCACCAGCATCCTCTTCCACAAGGGCCACCTCACGCGTACCAGGGAGGGACGGGTCTGGCTGTACGAGGCCGTCGCGACCCGCGAGGCGTACTCGGCCGCCCTCATGGAGGACGGCCTCGGCGCCAGCGAGGACCGGCCCGCGGCCCTCGTCCACTTCGTGGAGAACCTCGACGAGGACGAGATCGCCGCGCTCCGCAAGGCCCTTCGGGACGTGGAACGACGGGCGAAGGATTGAACGCCGCCCCCGCGCTCCTGGGCTGCGCCGCGATCGTGGGCGTCGCCGCCCCCCGGCTGATGGCACGCAGCGCCGTACCGTACGGGGCACCCGCGCTCGGCGCCGCCCTGTGGATCGCGCTCATGATGTCGTTCACCCTCACCACCGCCCTCGCCGCCTCCCAGCTGGCGACGCCGACGGAGCACCTGCACGCGGGGATCGTGCAGCTGCTGCACGCCTGCGGCCTGGGGGAGGGGACGGAAGGGCCGGACCCCAGCCCCACGACCGCCGATCGTCTCGCCCTGACGATGCCCCTCGCGGTCCTGGCCGCCTACGGCGGCGCGTTCTTCTACCACCTCGCCCGCGCCGGACGCTTCCGCGCCCGCCACCGCGACCGGCTCGACAAGGTGGGAGTACGCTCCGACCGTCTGCGCGCGACGGTGTTCGCGCACCGCGTTCCCGTCGCGTACTCCCTCCCGGGCCTCCGCTCCCGGGTCGTCGTCAGCGACTCGGCGGTGCGGCTCCTCACGGACGAGCAGCTCGGCGCCGTCCTGGAACACGAGCGCGCGCACGTATCCGGCCGCCACCATCTGCTGATCGCGGCCGTGGAGGCGTTCTCCACCGTGTTCCCGTGGCTGCCGCTGGCCCGGCACGCGCGTGCCGAGATCCCGGTGCTGCTGGAGATGATCGCCGACGACCGGGCGCTGCGGAGCCACTCGCGGCAGGCGCTCGCGACGGCGCTGTTCGAGATGGCCGCAGGCCGGACGCCCGCGGGCGCGTTCGCCGCGGGCGGCTCGACGGCGCTCCTCCGGATGAAGCGTCTGCTCGGCCCCCGCAGAGCCCCGCACCCCGTGCTGCGGGGCTCGATGGCGGCGGCCACGCTCGCCGTTCCGCTGCTGCCGGTACTGGCCGCCTGCCCGCCGGGCGTCTGAGCGGGCGGCCCCGCCCCGCCGGCACCCGACCCGCTCAGGCCGTCGGCGTCCCCGCCGGCAGCCGGGCGATGATCCCGCCGAGGTCCGAACGGGCCGGAAGCGTGCCGAAGGCCAGCCCCCGGTCGCCCGCCAGGCGGGAGGCGCAGAAGGCGTCGGCCACCGCGTGCGGCGCGTGCCGGACGAGGAGCGAGCCCTGCAGGACGAGCGCCAGGCGCTCCACCAGGCGGCGGGCGCGCAGCTGGGCGTCCTCGGTGAGGACGAGTTCGCCGCGCAGTTCGCGCCAGGCGGCGTCCAGTCGTGCGTCGGCGCCGGCGGCGGCCTCGACCTCCGTACGGAAGGCCTCCAGGGAATCCGGTTCGCGGGTCAACGCCCGCAGGACGTCGAGGGCGTTGACGTTGCCGGAGCCCTCCCAGATCCCGTTCAGCGGGGCCTCGCGGTAGAGGCGGGGCATGCCGGACGCCTCGTCGTAGCCGTTGCCGCCCAGGCATTCGAGCGCCTCGGCCACGGCGGCGGGCTGGCGCTTGCACACCCAGTACTTGCCCACGGAGGTGGCCAGGCGCAGGAACGCGCGCTCACCCGCGTCGCCGCGCTGCGCGCGGTCCGCCGCGCCGGCGATCCGCAGGGCCAGGGTGGTCGCGGCCTCCGACTCGACGCCCAGATCGGCGATGACATTGCGCATCAGCGGCTGGTCGATGAGCTTCGCCCCGAGCACCGAACGGTGCCGGATGTGGTGGGCGGCCTGCGCGAGCGCGGCGCGGGTGCCCGAGGCCGAGCCGAGGATGCAGTCGAGGCGGGTCATGGTGACCATGTCGATGATCGTCCGCACGCCCTGGCCCTCGGCGCCGACCGGCCAGGCGACGGTGTCGTCGAACTCCGGCTCGCTGCTTGCGTTGCTGCGGTTGCCGAGCTTGTCCTTGAGGCGCTGGATCCGGAAGGTGTTGCGGCTGCCGTCGGGGAGCACCCGGGGGACGAGGAAGCAGGACAGGCCGCCGGGCGCCTGCGCCAGGACGAGGAAGAGATCGTTCATCGGGGCGCTGGTGAACCACTTGTGGCCGCGCAGCCGCCAGGTGCCGTCCGCCGCCTCCACCGCCGTGGTGGTGTTGGTACGGACGTCCGTACCGCCCTGCTTCTCCGTCATGCCCATCCCCGCGAGCAGGCCCCGCTTGCCGGCCGGGGCGCGCAGCCCGGGGTCGTACACCCGGCTGGTGAGCAGGGGTTCGTACTCCTTGGCGAGCGCCGGGGCGGAGCGGAGGGCCGGGACGACGGCGTACGTCATGGACACCGGGCAGCCGTGGCCCGCCTCCGTGGTGCTCCACACCATGAACCCGGCGGCGCGGGCCACATGGGCGCCGGGCCGGTCGTCGGCCCAGGGGGCGCCGCCGAGGCCCTCGCCGATCGCGACGTCCATCAGGGAGTGGTAGGCGGGGTGGAAGTCGACCTCGTCGACGCGGTTGCCGTAGCGGTCGTGGGTGCGCAGCTCGGGTTCGTGGCGGTTGGCCTCCTCCGCCCACCGCTGGACCTCCTCGCTGCCGGCGCGGCGGCCGATCCGGTGCAGGTCGTCGAGGTACCACTCGGCGCCCTCCCGGCGTACGCCCTCCAGCAGGACGGGGTCGTCGGCGATGTCGTGGCCGACGAGGGGCGGGGCCTGGTTGGTGACGTCGTGGGTGTGCGCGGTGGGGTTGCTGCGCAGCGGCGGCACTCCGGCGGTCGCGGTCATGGCGGGCTCCTCCTGGTCGGCGGGACGGGTCGGCGGGACGGGTGCGGGTGCGATGCGGTGGGGCGGGTCCTTCGTGCGGGTCCGGCTTGCGGTGCGGTGCGGTGTGGTACGGGGGACAGCCCGGCCGGGTCGGCGGCGCGGGGTCAGCGGGGCGGGTCGGCCGGGTGGGCGCCGGTGCAGCGCAGAGTCATCGCGGTGAGTTCGGTGAGCAGCTCGTCGACGGCGAGGTCGGCGCCGCCGTCGGCCCCCTCGACGGGCGCGCCGAGCGGGTCGACGAGCACCTCGCCGACGGCGCCGGTCAGCGCGGCGGCGGTGACGCGGGCGTCCTGCGGGGGCAGCAGCCCGGCGGCCGTGCCCTCGCGGACGACCTCGGCGAACAGCTCGTGGTAGCGCCGCCGGAACTCCAGGCGCTCGGCCCCCAGGGCGGGTTCGGCGGGCGCCGCGAGCAGGGCGTAGGCCAGTCCGGGGCGTTCCAGGGCGCGCCGGGCGAAGACCCGTACGCCGTCGGTCAGCCGCTCGACCGGATCGCCGTCCCCGTGGAGGACCTCGCTCAGCACCTCGGCCTCGCGGCCGGACGCGCGGCGGAAGACCTCCACGGCCAGGGCGGCCTTGGAGGGGAAGTGCTGGTAGACGGAGCCGGCCGCGATGCCCGCGGCGGCGGCGACGGCGGTGACCGAGGCGTTCGCCCAGCCGACCTCGGCCACGACCTGGGTGGCCTGGTCGACCAGGCGCTCACGGGCGGCCTCCAGCCGTTCGAGTTCCGCGGGGGTCTTCCGATAGGCCATACAAAGAAGTGAACCACCATTCAGCTCTTCGTTCCAGCCCCCGGAACCGAGTCGTTCGATCCCGAAGGGATGAATGTGCCGCGATGGCGCTCCGCCGGACAGAACGGGACGCCACGCTTCTGACGTGCGCAGACAAGGCAGCAAGGTGGTTCCCGCCCAGCGGAACGCCGCACCGGGACCGACGACCGGCCGGGCCGTGGTCCCGCCCGTGCCCCGGGGGCTCCCCCTCCACCGGAGCGGGCCCGTCGAGGCCCGTCTCCGCTACTGGTTCGACACCACCCTCAGCCGCGGAACCCCCGCCCTCGTCGGCTGGCTCGCCCTCGCCTGCCTCGCCCTCGTCGTGCCCGTGAGCGCGCTCCTTGTGTGGACCGACCACCGCGCCCCCACCACCCCCAGCGCGAGGATCGCCGCCGTGTGGCGGAACACGGGACAGACCCTGCGGCTCGGCGGCGAGGTCGGGCCCCCGCTGCGCGTCGCCCTGTCGGTCCTCCTCGCCCTCATCGCGCTCTTCTACGTCTCCACCCTGGTCAGCCTCATCACCACCGGCATCACCGACAAGCTGCTCGCCCTCGACCGGGGACACGCCAGAGTCGTGGAGAGCGGCCACACCGTCGTGCTCGGCTGGTCGGAACAGATCCCCACCGTCGTCGCCGAACTCGTCGCCGCCCACGCCCAACGGCGCCGGGGAGTCGTCACGGTGCTCGCCGACCGGGGCAAGGCAGACATGGAGGACGAGTTCCGCGCCACCGTCGGCCCGGTCGGCCGTACCCGGCTCCTCTGCCGCAGCGGCCGTCCCACCGACCCCGTCGCGCTCGCCCGGGTGAGCCCGGCGACGGCGGAGTGCGTGCTCGTACTGCCCAGGGACAGCCCCGGCGACGACGCCGAGGTCGTCAAGACACTGCTCTCCCTCACGGCGGCCGTGGGAGAGGAACACCCGGTGCGGGTCGTCGCGGCCGTACGAGGCGAGCGCTACCTGGGCGCCGCCCGGCTGGCCGGCGGCCCCCGGGCCACCGTCCTGGACACGGACGACCTCTCCGCGCGGCTCCTCGTCCAGTGCGCGCGGCAGCCCGGACTCTCCCTCGTCCATCAGGAGTTGCTGGACTTCGCCGGGCACGAGTTCTACACGGTGCGCGAGCCCGGTCTGTTCGGCCTGACCTTCCACGAGGCCGCCGCCTTCTCCCCGGTGTCGGCCGTCGTCGGCATCGCCCACGAGGACGGAAGCGTGTCACTCAACCCGCCGGCCCGGACCCCCGTCCTGGAGGGCGACGCCCTGATCGTGATCGCCGAGCACCAGGACGCGACGTACTGGACCGCCGCACCGCACCCGTACGACCCCACGGCGATCCGTGCGGCGGGTCCCGCGCCGACCGGCCGGGCCGAGGCCCCCGAGCGCTTTCTCCTGCTGGGCTGGAACCGGCGGGCCCACCGGATCGCCGACGCGCTGTCCCGGCGTACCCCACCCGGCTCCGTGCTCGACGTCGTGGCCGAGGCGCGCGCCGCCACCGTCTCCGGCATCCGGGACCTCACGCAGGCCCTCGGCCACCGTCTGTTCGTACGCCACCACCCCGGTGACCCGACCCTGCGCGAGACGACGGACGCGCTGGACCCCGCCGGACACGACGCCGTGATCGTCCTGGCCGCCGACCCCCGGCCCGGTCACGACGATCCGGACGACCGGACCCTCGTCACCCTCCTCCACCTGCGGGCACGCGAACGCGAGCGGGCGGCGGCCGGGGTGGAGAGCCCGTGCGTTCCCGTCGTCACCGAGATGGCCGACGACCGCAACCGGCTGATCGCCCCCCATGCCCCCGGCGCCGACTTCGTGGTCAGCGGCAGGTTGATCGGACTCCTGATGACGCAGATCTCCCAGAACCCGCGGCTGGCCGCGGTGTTCCAGGAGCTCTTCGCCGAAGGAGGGAGCACCCTCCGTATCCACCTGGCGGGCCGCTACATCGAGACGGGCCGCGAGGTCTCCTTCGCGACCGTCGTCGAATCGGCCGCCCGCCAGGGCGCGTGCGCCATCGGCTACCGCGCCCGCGGCCCCGCCCACGGCGTGTGCGTCAACCCGCCGAAGTCACAGGTCCGGCACTGGCACCAGGAGGACGAGATCGTGGTCCTGGAGCAGGAGGAGTGACCCGTCCGCGATCCGGGGCCGGGCAGTCCGTCAGCCCAGAACGACCGGCAGGTCGAAGAGGTCGTTCTGCGTGACGACGGGCTTGTTGCGCAGCTCCTCGCGCGGCACCGCGAGCCGCAGCTCCGGGAACCTCGCGTACAGCGCGGGCAGCGCCACCGACGCCTCCAGACGGGACAGCGCCGCGCCGGGGCACACGTGCGGGCCGTGACCGAAGGAGATGTGACGGTTCGGCGTACGGGTCACGTCGAAGTCGCCCGCCGTCGGACCGAACTGCTCCTCGTCCCGGCCGATCGCGCCGAAGGACACGATGAGGGCCTCCCCCTTCGGCAGCACCCGGTCGCCGACCTCGATGTCCTCGGCGGCGAACCGGATGAGTACGTGCGAGGTGGGCGTCGACCAGCGCAGGGTCTCCTCGATGACGTTCTCCCACGGCACCTCGCCCTTGAGGACCAGGGCCCGCTGCTCGGGGTGGGTCTCCAGGGCGACGACGGCGTTGACGATCAGGCTGATGGTCGTCTCGTGCCCGGCCGCCACCATCAGCTGGAGGGTGTTGGTGATCTCCTCCGTGCTGAGCCGGTCGCCGCCCTCCGAGGCCTCGATCAGCGCGCTGGTGAGGTCGTCGCCGGGCTGCTCCGTCTTGGCCGCCACGATCCCGGCGAAGAGGGCGCCCAGGTCCGCCATCATCTGCGGCACCTCCTCCGGAGGCGTCTGCGTCGAGAAGAACTTGTCGAAGAGCGCCTTCAGCCGGGGCTGGTCGGCCGTGTCGACGCCCATCAGCTCGCACACCACGTTCATGGGCAGCGGGAAAGCGAACTCCGCCTTCAGATCCACGGTCTCGCCGGCCGGACGCTCGGCCAGCCGGTCCAGCATGCCCCCGGTGAGCGCCTCGATGCCCTCGCGCAGCCGCTCCACCCGACGCGCGGTCAGCGCCTGTGCGACCAGGGTGCGCAGCCGCCGGTGCTCCTCGCCGTCCACGGTCAGCATGGACCTGCCGGGGTTGGCCAGGCCGATCAGCGGCCAGTCCATCGGTATCTCGCCGCGCTGCCAGGCACCCCAGACACCGATGTCCTTGACGAGCCGGGAGTCGGTCAGCAGCCGCCGGGCCTCGGCGTGGTGGGTGACGGCCCAGCAGGGCACCCCACCGGGCAGCACGACACGGGCCAGCGGGCCGGCGGCGCGCAGCCGGGCGCCTTCGCCGTCCAGGTCGCTGACGAACGGGTCCAGGGTGATGGCCTCGGCGCCGGTGGCGGCGGTGTGGTCGTACGGGCAGCTCATCCGATGGCTCCAAGTGCGGGTGTCGGGGTGTAGGTCACGGGGAGCGCGGTCAGACCGCGCAGCCAGGGGGAGGGACGACGGGAGAGGGCGCCCGCGGTCACCGCGAGGTCCACGTCCGGCAGCCGGTCGAGCAGCACCTCGATGCCCGTCCTCGCGATGGTCTCGGCCACCTCCTGGGCGGGGAAGGGGCAGCGGTGCTCGCCGTGACCGAAGGAGAGGTGGGCGTTGTTGCCGCCGGTGAACGCGCCGGAGTCGGTGCGCACGTGCGGGTCGGAGTTGGCCGCGGCCAGCCCGAGCAACAGCAGATCGCCCTGGCCGATCTTCCGGCCGCCGAGGTGGGTGTCGCGCGAGGCCCAGCGGCCGGCGACGTTCTGGGTGGGGGTGTCCTCCCAGAGGACCTCGTTCATGGCCTCGCCGACGCTGTGCCGGCCGCCCGCGAGCGAGGCCGCGAAGCGGTCGTCGGTGAGCATCAGACGCAGCGAGTTGCCGATCCAGTCGGCGGTGGGCTGGTGGCCCGCGGCCATCATCACCATGAGGTCCTGGGCGACCTCCTCCAGGGAGAACCCGGCGGTGTTGCCGAGCATCCGGGAGGCCACGTCGTCGCCGGGTGCCGCGGACTTGGCGGCGAGCAGCGCGAACATGGACTCGCCCAGGTGGCGCTGGCCCTCCAGCGCCCCCTCCTGGCCGTTGATCATGTCGTTCATGGCGGTGACGAGCGCGGGGCCCTGCTCGTCGGCGAAGCCGTAGACGCTGGCGAGGACCCGTACCGGCAGGAGCATCGCGTACTCGGCGATGATGTCGCAGGACCCCTTGGCGCACAGCGCGTCGATGAGCTCGTCGGCGAAGCGCTCGGCCCGCTGCCTCAGCACGAACGGGTCGATCGCCTCCAGTGCCCCGGAGATGACGGCGGCGCGCTCGCGGTGCCGCTCGCCCACGGTGTAGAGGATGGACGGCTGCTTGCGGCCGATCATGGGCAGCAGCGGCCAGTCCGCCGGGATGACGTCCCACTGGTGCCACAGGTCGGAGTCGCGCGAGAAGAGGACCGGGTCGCTGGTGACCTGGTGCAGCTCGCGGTAGCCGAGGACCAGCCACGCGGGTATGCCGCCGTCCAGGACGACCGGCGCGACGGCCCCGTGTTCGCGCCGGATCTGCCGGTACAGCTCCGTGGGGTCGGTCTGGAACCTGGGCCCGCTGAGGGGGACGGGCTGGGGTTCGGGGTGGTTCACGGGGTGGGCTCCGGGATCGGCTGGGACGTCGGCCGCGGGGCCGAGGCGACGACGGTGCGCAGGTGCTCGACGAGCGAGATGAGGACCTGCTTGCTGGACTCCCGCGAGCGGGCGTCGCAGAGGACCAGCGGAACCTCGTCGGCGAGGTCGAGGGCCTCGCGGATCTGGTCGGGGGAGTGGGAGGTCCCGCCGAAGTCGTTGCAGGCGACGACGAACGGCGTGCCGTGGTGTTCCAGGCGGTCGATCGCGTACCAGGAATCGGCGAGCCGGCGCGTGTCGACGAGCACGACCGCGCCCAGCGTCCCGGAGAACAGCCGGTCCCAGAGGAACCAGAACCGCTCCTGGCCGGGCGCCCCGAACAGGTACAGGACGTTGTGGGCGTCCAGCGAGATCCGGCCGAAGTCGAAGGCCACGGTGGTGGCCGTCTTCGAGCTGACGCCGACGGTGTCGTCGACGCCCTCGCCGGCCTGCGTCATCGTCTCCTCGGTGTTCAGCGGACGGATCTCGCTGACCGAGCGGACCAGGGTGGTCTTGCCGACGCCGAATCCGCCGACGACAACGATCTTCAGTCCGTTGTCGGCGGTGCTGTGCAGGGTCTGGCGCTGTTCAGAGATTACGGAGTCCAACGAGCACCTGCTCCAGGATGTCGTGATCGGGAAGGCGGTACGACGAGCGGGGATGCCGCACGTGGATCCGGCCTGTGTCGTGCAGGTCTGCCAGGAGGATCCGGGTGATCGACACGGGCAGGCCGAGTTCGGCGGCGACTTCCACCACCGCTGTGGGGAACTGGCACATCCGGAGGATCGTGGCGTGCTCGGACTGCATACCGGGAACCGGGTCGCTCTCGGAGACGATGAGCGTCACCAGGTCGAAGGCGTCGGAACCGGCGCGGCTGCGACCGCCGGTGAGGGTGTAGAGCCGGTCGGGGGAGTCGTCCCGTCCCGGCCTGCCGCGACTCATCCCCGGGGCCTCGCTACCAGGTGCTCGCCCAACTGCTCGACCAGCTCCGACATGTTGTGGCCGACGAGCCCGGCGTCGGCGTCCTCGTCGGCGACGAGCGCGAGGTGGGCGCCCTCGCCGGCCTCCACGATGAAGAGGATGCCGCCGTAGAACTCGGCCATCGCCGAGCGGACCCCGCCCGTGCCGTCACCGAACTCCACGGAGGCGCCGTGCGAGAGGCTCTGGATGCCCGCGGCGATGGCCGCGAGCTGGTCCGCCTGGTCGACGGAGAGCCCGGCGGTACGGCAGAGCTTGAGGCCGTCGCGGGAGAGCACCAGGGCATGACGGGTGCCCGGGGTGCGTTCCAGAAGGCCCTCCAGGAGCCAGCTGAGCTTCTCGTCGGTGGTGGTGCCGGTCATTGCGGGGTGCCTTCCGGGGACGGGGAGTTCGGGGTGGGACGGGGGTCGGTCGCGTCCGGCTCGGTCGCGTCCGGCCGCGAGGTCTCCAGCGGGGCGGAGTCCGGCTGCGGGGACTCCTGCTGCGGGGACTCCGGCTGGGAGGCCGCGCGGACGGCCTGGCGGAAGCTGCCGAAGCGGGTCGCCGCCCCGGCCGCGGCGCCGGTGCGCGGGCTCGCCGTACGGGGCTTGGCGGCGGCGTCGGGCCCCTCGGGGTGCGCGGCGGCCAAGGCCCGGCCACGACGGCGGCGCGGCAGACCGCTCTCACCGAACCGAGGGTGCTCGCCGGTGCCTTCGGCCGCGCTGTCGTGCACGGTCTCGGGCTCGGGAGCCGGAGTGACGGCCGGCGCGGGGGCGGCGGTCCGGTCCGGTGCCTCGCCGGAGGCCTGCGCGGGCACGGACACCCCACGGCCCGCGAGGGGAGCCGGCGGGGGTGTCGGCGCGGCCTGCGCTTCCATCGGCGTACGGCTGATCAGTTCCTGGGGCAGCATCAGCAGGGCGCCGGTGCCGCCGCGTGCCGAGGGGCGGAACGACACGGTCAGGCCGTGCTTGCGGGCCAGCCGGCCGACGACCGCCAGACCCAGTCGGGTTCCGGACAGGCCGGCCAGATCCTGAGCCTCCGAGCCCACGGCGGCCTCCGCGCGCCGCAGCTGTACGTCGCTCATCACCAGACCGCTGTCCTCGACGGCGATCATGATGCCGGCCGGGACCTCTTCCACGTAGATGTGGACCTCGGCGGTGGGCGGCGAGAAGTTGGCGGCGTTGTCCATGAGTTCGGCCAGGGCGTGCATGACGCCCTCGGCCGCGTGTCCGGCGACGGCCGCGTCGCTGCTGGAGTGCAGCCGCACCCGCTGGTAGCCGCCGATCCGGCCCATGGCGCCGCGCAGGATCGACTCCATGCCGATCGGGCGGGCCCAGCGGCGGCCGGAGCGGGCTCCGGTCAGCACGGCGACGGAGTCGGCGAGCCGGCCGGCCTGGGCGGTGCGGTGGTCGAGGTGGAGGAGGTCGGTGAGGACGTCCTCGTCCGCGTGCCGGTGCTCCATCTCGCGCAGGTCCGCCAGCATGCTGGTGGCGAGGGCCTGCATACGGCCGGCGGCGTTGGCCGAGGCGGCCATGGCGGCGGAACGGCCGGATTCGGCACGGCGCAGCCGGGTTTCGAGCCGCTGGACGTCGGCGGCCCGCTCGCGGGCGAGCGCCGCCGTCCTGGCGGTGTGGGAGCTGACGAGTTCCTCGGTACGGGCCGCGTGGGCGGCCTCGGCCGCCGAGGCCCGCTCCTCGTACCGCTCCTTGAGGGTGGCGTTCTCGCGCGCGGCGGACGCCCGGGACTGGGCGGCGTACGTCTCTCGCGAGGCGAGCTCGGCGGACAGGGTCTCGACCCGCCGGCTCAGCGTGCGTGAAGTGCGGCCGTACCAGGTGACGGCGAAGGCCGCCGCGGAGAGCAGAAGGACGCCGCAGGCGGCGAACCAGGCGAGCGCGGTGCGGACGCCGTCCGGTGCCGCGGTGGCCGCGGCGGCGGCGACCGCGCCACCCGCTGCGGCTGTCAGCGACAAGGCGATCAGGGCAGGGCGGAAAGGGGTGGGTGACGCCGACATCAACCAGACTCTCGGGACAGGCACACGGGGAAGGGAGTCGTAACGTCGGCACTATAGATCTGTTGTTGATCAATACGGAACTCGGTCGACCGGATCGTCATTCATTACAGGGCACATGTTTCCCCTATGCGCCCAAGAAAGTCCGAACTTGTTCGGTCCGTGCCGAAGTGCCAGGTGACGCAGGGTTCCTGACCTTCCGTGGGGCCGCCCCGGGCCCGGCGCACCGGCGCGGGCACCGGTACGTCGGACGGGAGCAGAGAGACAGGAGCCGGGAGCCGGAGGCCCCGGCCGGGGTCAGGCGGTCCCGGGACCGTCGGCCGGATCGTGGATCGTGATCGCCTGTACGGGGCAGGCGCGGGCGGCCTCGTCCAGCAGCGTGTCGTCGCTGTCGGACCCGGTCCCGGCGCCGCCGTCCTCCCGGTCCGGGACGACCATCCCGAAGCCGTCGTCGTCCTGGGTGAAGAAGCCCGGCGAGGTCAGGGCGCACTGACCGGCACCGATACAGAGGTCTCCGTCGATCGTGACGCGCATCCGCGGCACTCCTCTCACCAGCTGACGGGAAGCGCGAGCATCCCCTGGACGGTGTCGCCCGGCTTGAACGGGATCTCCTCGGCGGGTGCGTCGAGACGCAGCCCCGGCAGCCGGCGCAGCAGCGTCCCGAGCGCGATCTCCAGCTCGGCACGGGCCAGGTTCTGGCCGAGGCACTGGTGGATGCCGAAGCCGAAGGCCACGTGGTGGCGGGCCGGGCGCGCCCAGTCGAGGGTGTCCGGATCGCCGTAGGCGGCGGCGTCCCGGTTGATGACCGAGGTCGAGAACGCCACGCCCTCGCCCGCGCGGATGACCGTCCCTGAGACGTCGATGTCCTCGCGCGCGACCCGCAGGAGTCCGTCGGCGATCGACAGGAACCGCAGCAACTCCTCGACGGCGGAGGGGACGAGAGAGGGATCGGCCCGCAGCTCCGCCAGCCGCTCCGGATGGTTCAGCAGTGTGAACGTACCGAGGGAGATCATGTTCGCCGTGGTCTCGTGCCCGGCGACCAGCAGGATGGTGGCGAGCTGCACCAGCTCCTGGCGGTCGGGGCCGCCGTCCCCGGAGCCCTGGGCCACGAGGTCGTCGATGACGCCGTCGCCCGGCTTCGCCCGCTTGAGGTCGATCAGGGCGCCGAGGTACTCCTCCAGCTGGGCCAGGGCGTCCTCGGTGTCCGCGCCCGTCGGCCCGCGCAGCAGCCGCCGCGACTGCTCCTCGAAGAAGTCGTGGTCCTCGTACGGCACTCCGAGCAGGTCGCAGATGACGATCGAAGGCACCGGGAGGGCGAAGGCGCTCACCAGCTCGGTGGGCGGCCCCTGGGCCTCCACGGCGTCCAGCAGCCGGTCCACGGTCTCCTGGATGCGGGGCCGCAGGCCTTCCGTGCGCTTGAGGGTGAAGCTCGGGATGAGCAGCCGGCGCTGGGCGTTGTGCTCGGGGTCGTCCCAGCCGAGCAGCGCCGCGCGGCGGCGGCGCCGCAGCGTCCCGGCGCGCTCGGTCGGCATCGGGAAGTCGGGCCGGGTGGAGTCGGTGGACAGGCGCGGGTCCGCGAGGAGCGAGCGGGCGGCTCCGTGCCCGGTGACCAGCCACACCTGCCGCCCGTCCCAGAGCGTCACCCGCGACAGCGGGCGTTCCTCGGCGGGCCGGGGGTACTCGGCCGGGGGGTGGTAGGGGCAGGTCCGGGACTGCGGGAACGCAACGGCTTTCGTCATGGGAGGCCTCGCTAGGTGCGAATCGGTGACTCTGACGTGGGTGCCGTCTCCACTACATGCCTCAGGCACCTATCTGGTCTACGCGTAGTTCGGCCAATCCACCCGTTCGGACCCGTGGGGTGTCGGCCATCCAACCGACCCGACCCGTGGGTGTCGGCCACCCGCCCGACCGGAATGCGGGGGACACGGCCCGTCGGCCGTTGCTATGTTGGGCGCCATGTCCAGCCCTGAGGCGGAGAGAAGCCGGCCACCGGTGATCGGTGGCTGATCGCGCAAGCCTCTGACGACCCTGCTTCCTTCGGCTCTTCGCCGAGCAGTGCGTCGCGGATCCGCCATGGATCGACCGCATCGCGGGATCGCGCCCGGAGCTCTCTCCGAGGCGTCTCCCACGCGACCCCCGGACCTGCCGTCCGCGCGTCGCGTCTCCCCCTTTCTGCGATGTAGTTCGGAGCTTCTCCATGCCCTTCGCCGTCTACGTTCTCGGGCTCGCGGTCTTCGCCCAGGGAACGTCGGAATTCATGCTGTCCGGTCTCGTGCACGACATGGCCGCCGACTTCGGTGTGTCCCTCCAAGCCGTCGGCTCGCTCACCTCCGCCTTCGCCCTCGGCATGGTCGTGGGCGCGCCGCTCGTCGCCGTGCTCAGCCTGCGCCTGCCCCGCCGCCGGGCGCTGCTGGCCTTCCTCGTCACCTTCCTCCTCGCCCACGTCGTGGGCGCCCTCACCCACAGCTTCGACGTCCTCTTCGTCACACGGGTGGCCGCCGCCCTGGCCAACGCCGGCTTCCTCGCCGTCGGCCTCTCGACCGCCGCCGCCATGGCGGGACCGGGGGCCAAGGGCCGGGCGACCTCGGTCCTGCTGAGCGGTGTGACCCTGGCGTGCGTCGCCGGTGTCCCGCTCGGCGCCCTGGCCGGCGAGTTCTGGGGCTGGCGCTCCGCCTTCTGGGGCGTCGCGCTGATCTCCGCGCCCGCCGTCCTCGCGATCCTGTGGTCCGTGCCCGTGACGCCCGCCGACCCCGGGGCGCCCGGTGTGCGCCGTGAACTGCGGGCGTTGCGCGGCCCCCGGCTGATCCTGACGCTCGTGCTCGGAGCGCTGGTGAACGGCGCGACGTTCTGCTCGTTCACGTACCTCACCCCCGTCATCACCGGTGTGACGGGACTGGGCGCCGGGTGGGTGCCCGCCGCGCTGGCGCTGTTCGGCACCGGATCCTTCCTCGGCGTCAACCTGGCCGGCCGGCTGGCGGACACCCGGTCCGGCCGGGTCCTCGCGGTCGGTGGCGCGGCGCTGACGGCGGGCTGGCTGGTCCTCGCCCTCACGGCCGGCAACCCGGTCGTGGCCCTCGCCCTCGTCTTCGTCCAGGGTGCGCTGTCCTTCGGGGTCGGCTCCACCCTGATCACCCAGGCGCTCTACGGGGCCTCCGGGGCGCCCACCCTGTCCGGCGGCTTCGCCACCGCCGCGCTGAACGTCGGTGCGGTGGCCGGCCCCGTCCTGGGCGGCCTCGCCCTCGGCGCCGGACTCGGCCTCCGCGCGCCGCTGGTCGTGAGTGCCGTCCTCGTGGCCACCGCCCTCCTCGTCGGCGGCGTGGGCCGCGTAACCCTTGGGAGGGAAGGCGCGTCCGTGCGTTCGGGAGCCGTGGAGTCGGGGTGGGCCAACGTCCAAATGTGATCGGTTCATTGCATGTTCGGTGCGGTGAATGGTCATTTAATGCGCCCTGAATGACCGGTGGAGGTAGCCCTTCCAGCTCCGGCACATGGGGAACCCGAACTGACTATGCTCCCCTCTGTGTTGCGGTGCGGTCACAGCGAGTCATGGACGCTGTGGTGCGCGCGGACGGAACGTGGCTGTGACGGGAAGCGACCATCGACGCGCTCTCGAAGCGCCCCGTCGGCCCATCGCTTCACCCCAGTCCGCTCATTTCCCGTCTGCTGAGGGACCCCTTGATGGTTCGTGCAGGATCGATGTCCAGAGCCCGCCCGCCCGCGCCTCCCCGGGTATGGCTCCTCACCCCCGGAGTGCTGGCCGGCGCCCTGATGGCCGCGCTGCTCCTCTCGCCTGCACACATACGGACCGCCGTGGCCTGGTACGGGCTGGGCGCGATCGTCCTGGCGATCGCCGCCTCGGCCGAGACCGCGCGCCGGCTCCGCTCCGCCGACGAGGCCCGCACCACCCGGGCGGGAGTCGAGGAGCGCGAGTACTACGCACAGCGCGAAGCGGCCCTGCTCGGGCGCCTCGCCGACCAGCAGGCCGCCACCGTGTGGCTCGCCGAGGAGCTGCTCCCTGCGGCCGTCGCCCGGCTCCGCAGGGGCGCCCCCGCCTCGGAGGTCCTGCGGTCCGCCGCCTTCGGCAGCCACCTCGACGAGGGGTTCGCCGAAGCGCTCAGGGGAGCCCTGGGGTCACTCCTGGAAGCGGTGGAGGCCGAGGAGCACACCCGTGACGCCTCCCAGCGGACCCTGGTCGCGGTCGCGCGCCGGGTCCAGGCGATCGTGCACCAGCTCGCCAAGGACCTGCACACCATGCAGATCGTCCACGGCAACGACCTCGTCGTCTCCAGGGGCCTCCAGGACGTCGACCACCGCAACGCCCTGATCGGGCGGCTCGCGGCCAGCATCGCCGTCCTCGGCGACGCCCGGCCCGGACGCCAGTGGTCGAAGGCGATCCCGCTCTACGACGTGCTGCGCGGGGCCATGTCCCGCATCGTGGACTACCCGCGCGTGAAGCTGACGTCGGTGGCCGAGGTGGCCGTGGTCGGCCCCGGCTCCGAGCCGATGATCCACCTCCTCGCCGAACTCCTCGACAACGCCACCACGTTCTCGCCTCCCCACACCCCGGTGGAGGTCACCGCGAGCGAGGTGCCCTCGGGCATCGCGATCGAGATCGAGGACCGCGGCGTCGGACTCACCGAAGAGGTCCGGCACCGCATCGAACGCGTCATGAAGCAGTCGATGTCGGGCATCCAGCTGGCCAGCCTCGGTGAGGTCACCCAGCTCGGCCTGCCGGTCGTCAGCCGGCTCGCCCGTGAGCACGGCTGCGAGGTCGACCTGCGCACCTCCGCCTACGGAGGCGTACGGGCCGTCGTCCTGGTGCCCAGGAATCTGATCACGACGGTGCCGCAGCCCGCCATGCGCCGTTTCCCGGAGCCGATCCGGAAGCGTACGGTCGGCGGTCCGGTCCTGCCGAGGGTGGTGCCGAGGGTGGTGCCGCCGGTGGAGGCCTCGACGGAATCCGGCGAGGTGAGGAAGACGCCCAACGGGCTCCCGCAGCGCCGCAGGGAGTCGCCCGTCCCGACGCCGGTCGTCGTCGCCGGGACGACGACCCCGCCCGCATCTGGGGGATCCTCCGGCACGACCCGCCCGCCGGGTCTGATGTGGGAGGCCTTCAACGGCGACAAGCGAGCGTCCGCCGAACCCTCCACTTCCCCCAGCGAACCGTCAGATGAGGTTGAGTAACATGCAGCCACTGCCCAACATGGACTGGATGCTCAAGGAGCTCGTGGGCAGCGTCCCGTACGTGCGCCACGTGGTCGTCCTGTCGTCGGACGGGCTGTGCATCGGGCAGGCGAACACGGAGCCCGACGCCGCCGACGCCATCGCCGCCGCCTGCTCCGGGATCCAGAGCCTCGCGCGGGCCATCGCGCAGATGTTCCCGGAAGGCAACGGAACGACCCGGATGGTCGGGATCGAGGCCGACGGCGGGTACTTCTCCCTGATGGCGGCCGGTCCGGGGGCCTACCTCGCGGTCCTCGCCGACCAGGAGGTCGACGCCGGCCTCCTGGGAGACCGCATGCGGACCCTGGTGGTCCGGATCGGCCAGCACATGACCAGCCCGCCCCGGGATGACGTCGGGCAGGCGATGTGACACCAGAGAACCGGAACCCCTGGGAGGAAGGCAACCCCGTCCCCCTCTACGTCATCACCGGCGGGGGTTTCTCGGCCGACACCTTCAACCTGGTCACCCTCATCGCGGCGAGGTCCACACCGGACCCCGCGATGCAGCCCGAGCAGGCGGCCATCCTCACCATGTGCACGTACCCGCTGTCGGTGGCCGAGCTCTCGGCGTACCTCAGTCTTCCGTTCAGCGTGGTCACCGTGCTCCTGTCCCAACTCGTCGACGAGGAAAGGGTCGAGGCCATCGCGCCCGTGCCCGTCGCGGCGTTCCCCGAACGAGGCCTACTTGAGGCGGTGATCCATGGACTACGCAAGCTCTGACGCGCCCGCCGTCGTCGGCCCGCGCGGCACCGACATGCTGCTGCCGTACGGCGCCCGGGGCGTCAAGGTCGTGATCGTCGGCGGCTTCGGAGTCGGCAAGACGACCATGGTCGGGGCGGTGAGCGAGATCCCGCCACTGACCACCGAGGAGACCATGACGCAGGCGGGCGTCGGGATCGACCACAACCCCGGCGCCCAGGGCAAGAAGACCACGACCGTCGCTCTCGACTTCGGACGGATCAGCATCAACGAGGAGCTGATCCTCTACCTGTTCGGGACCCCGGGACAGGAACGCTTCTGGTTCCTGTGGAACGGCATCTTCGAAGGCGCCCTCGGCGCCGTGGTGCTCGTCGACACCCGGCGGGTCGAGGTCTGCTTCGAGGTGGTCACCCGCCTGGAGGACCGCCGCGTCCCGTTCGTCGTGGCCGTCAACAGCTTCCCGGAAGCCCCGCAGTACCCCGTAGAAGAACTGCGCACCGCTCTGGCCCTCAGCGATTCCGTGCCCATCGTCACCTGTGACGCACGCGACCGGGCGTCCTGCCGGGACGCCCTGCTCTCGCTGATGGTCTACCTGTGCACCCTCGCAGCCTCCCAGGAGACCGCATGACCGTCCCACCCGCCGAACACACCACCGCGCTGCCCGGACAGACCCCGCCCCCGGGTTGCCCGGCCCATGTGGCCACCACAGGACCCGGCGGAGCGAGCCGGCTCTACGGCCCCGCCGCCGAGACGGACCCCATGGGCCTGTACGAGGAACTGCGCGCCGCGCACGGCCCGGTGGCGCCCGTCCTGCTCGACGGCGACGTACGCGCCTGGCTCGTCCTCGGCTACCTCGAGAACCGCGACGTGGCCAGCCGCCCCACCCAGTTCTCCCGCGACCCGCGCGTCTGGCACGGCTGGACGAGCGGGGAGATCGACCCGGCGACCTCGCCCCTGGTCCCGATGATCGGCTGGCGCCCCGACTGCGTGTGCGCCGACGGCGAGGAGCACCAGCGGCTGCGCGGCGCGCTCACCGCCGGCCTCGACCAGTTCGACCACCGGGGGCTGCGCCGCCACATCACCCGCTTCGCGCACGAACTGATCGACACGTTCTGCGAGGACGGCGAGGCGGAGCTCGTCGAACAGTTCACCGAGCACCTGCCCATGCTCACCCTCACCCATCTGCTCGGCATGTCGGACGAGGCGGGACCCGGGCTCGTGCACTCCGCCCGTGACCTCTTCAAGGCCACCGAGACCTCGCTCTCCAGCAACACGTATGTGCTGGAGAGCCTGGAGAAGCTCGTCGCCACCAAGCGGTCCCGCCCCGGGCAGGACATCGCTTCCGCGCTGCTCGCGCACCCCGCGGGCCTCTCCGACGAGGAGGTGCAGCACCACCTGCGCCTCATCCTGCTCGCCGGCTACGAGACGACCGCCAACCTGATGTCCAACGTCCTGCGCATGGTCGTCACCGACCCGCGGTTCCGCGGCTCCCTGGCAGGCGGTCAGATGACCCTGCCCGAGGCCGTGGAGCAGGTCCTCTGGGACGAGCCGCCGCTGATGGTGTGTCCGGGACGCTGGGCCAACGGCGACACCACCCTCGGCGGACAGGAGATCAAGGCGGGGGACATGCTCCTGCTCGGTCTCGCCGCCGGAAACGTCGACGAGGCGATCCGGCCGAACCCCGCGACCCCGGTCCACCACAACCGCGCGCACCTGTCGTTCAGCGCCGGCAACCACGAGTGCCCCGGTCAGGACATCGGCCGCATCATCGCCGACACCGGCATCGACATCCTCCTCACCCGGCTCCCCGACATCGCCCTGTCCGTGCCCGAGGAGAGCCTCAGCTGGCGCTCCACCACCTGGGCCCGGCACCTGACGGCGCTGCCCGTGCAGTTCGTCGCGCGCGCCCCCCAGGTGCACGACCACCCCGCCCCGCTGCCGCCGCCGCCCGCGCGGACCGACACGAGGCGACCGTCGGCGCCGCCGAGGCCGCAGACCGAGCCGGCCCGGGGCACCGTGTCCCGGGACACCTGGTGGACGCGCGTCCTGAGGCTGCTGGGGCGGCGGTAGACGCGTACGACCCGGCGGTGGACCCGTACGGACCCGTACGACCGCACCCCGCACATGACCCCGTGCCGCAGGCGAACGCACCGCACGGCCGTACCGACGGTACGGCCGTGCGGTGTCTTCACTCCTGGAAGGCGGGGACGTCCGCGGGGGCGTACCGGGGGGCGCCGGTGTACCAGGCGTGGATTCCCGACAGGAAGCCGCACGCGCCCCGGAGCCAGGTGTCCAGCTCGGCCCGCTCGGCCTCGTCGAGCCCGGCGCGCTCGACGACCGGCGGCAGTTCGGTCCGCCGGAGGTGCTCGAAGTCCCGCATCCGGGAGTTCACCAGGTTCAGGGCGGCGGGGACGGCGTCGTGGAGCGGGATGCCCAGGGAGGTGCCGAGGACCAGGACGAGGTTGTTGACGTCGTGCTCCTCGTTGACCTCGCGCTCGTAGGAGGCGATGTCGTTGGCGAGCCCCATGTAGTCCATGAAGGCGTCGAGAAGGGCGCGGACGGGCCGGCTGCGCCGTATCTGCTCGGGTATGCGCGCGCCGGTGGCCAGTTCCACGGAGTAGGGGGCGGTGTGCGCGGCGAAGCTCTCCCGGCGGAACGGCGCGTACTCGATCAGATGGGGGATCCGGCCGCCCCGGCTGTTGGCGAGTTCCTCGACGCCGGCGTCCACGTACCTCACCAGGGCCCGGTTGAACTCGTGCCGCCAGTGCGCGAGTCGGGGCGGGAAGAGCTGCCCCTGGAGGTCGGCGATCCCGCGCTCGACGGCGTTCGTCGGCTCCGGCAGCCGGGCGCCGGAATCCGGTCGCAGGAAGGCGTGCAGGCGCGTGGTGAACGTGCGCGCGGCGGGGAGGTCACCGGTCTGCTTGAAGGCGGAGGCGAAGTAGTCGTCCCAGGCCAACGCCCATATGTTGAACCGGTGGTTGAGGCGGAGGCCGGCGAGTGACGCGTCCGGCAGGGTCCAGGCGGTGAGCTGGTCGACGGTCATCGCGTGGAACTGGGCCGGGGTCCAGATCGGCCGGCGGGCTGGTGGCCCCCCTTCGCCGCCCAGCATGCCCATCGCGCGTGCCCATGTCTCGCTCTCCTCGCGCAGGGCCGGCAGGCAGGGGTTCACCCGCAGGGGATGGGGCATCCACAACTCGGGGATCTCGACGGCGTGCACGGTCATGGGGACCGACCCCCTCCTCTTTCGGCCCGCCCCGGTGTGCGGACGGCCCAACACACACGAACAACGGACGATTCACGTCATCTATGGCACCGAGGACGGCCGATTTCCGCCCTACGGCTCTCCAAACCTGCCCGCCCCGAACGACCGGCAACCCCTCGACGGACGTGGACCGGTGATCAGAAGGAGAATTAACCGGAGGAGAACGGTCTTGCGAACGATCCCTCTCGGGCGTATCCCGATCTCCCCGCACAGCGGGCCCATCATAGGGGCCTTGTCCGGGAGCCCGGCCAGCTGCAAGATCGCTGGGAGATGAACGACGGCGGACACGGAGTCCGAGGGCATGAGGGCGGGTACGAGGGAAACCGGGCGGGGTGTCATGGGGGCGTTGACCAAGGGCGGGAACGGTTTTGTTCCCACCGTGCCGCTGAACATCGCGGTACGGGGCGGTGAAATCGACGCCATGGCACTGCTGTTGACGGGCGGCGGGACGGTCGGCGGCGACGGGGACGTCGTCTTCCACGGGGCGCCGGCGCATTCCTCCGGCGCCGTACGGCTGACCGGGGACGGCACGGGCACGGCGTGGCTGGAGGTCGGGCTCGCCTCCGTGGAGGCGCGGATCGAGCGCGTGCTCGTCGTCGCCTCGACGGAGAAGAGAGCCATGCGGGACGTCGCCGGGCTGTCCGTGGAGGCGTTCGCCCCTGACGGTACGTCGGTGGCGCGGTACGACGTGACCGACGCGGCGGGGGAGACCGCGATGGTGCTGGCCGAGCTGTACCGGCGGGCGGGCGGATGGAAGTTCCGGGCGGTGGGCCAGGGTTACGCGAACGGTCTCGCGGGGCTCGCGACGGATCACGGGGTCGATGTGGCGGAGCCGACGGCTCCGGTGCAACCCGTGGAACCGGTGGTTCCGGTGCAAGCGGTGGCTCCGATGCGGCCGGTTCCGATGTCTCCGCCGGTTGCGCCCGGGCCGCCGGCGGGGCAGCAAGTACTGGGGGGAGCGCCGGGGTTCAAGGTCCCGGGCCCGCCGATGCCGACGCCGGCACCGGTTCCGCTTCCTCCCCCCTCGGCGGCTCCGGCACCGCTTCCGCCGCCGGTCACCCCCACCCCCTGGCCGGCCCCGCCGGTGGTGCCCGTCGCCCCCGCCCCGTACGCGCCCCCGCCGGTGGTGCCCGCACCCGTCGCCCTGTGGTCGTACGGCCCCGTCTTCGAGCCGCTCTCATGGACCGGCCGCGACAACGACGTGATCACCGTCGAGGGCCTCCCGCCGGGCCCGGTCGTCGTCCAGCTCGACATCGACGGCGACGGCTACACGGGGCTCACGGTCCTCGACCGCCGCAACAAGGAGGCGGACAACCTCGTCAACAGCACGGAGGACGACTTCTGGGGACGCGTGCTCGCCCAGGTCCCCCAGAAGGGGCCGCTGCGCCTCAAGCTGGAGGCGGAGGGGCCGTGGAGGGTGGAGGTGTCGCCGCTGGCGACGGCCCGTCACCTGACGGAGGACGAGGTGGAGTACCGGGGTCCCGACGTGCTGCTGCACACCGGTGGCGCGGCCGACCTGACCGTGCACTACCGAGGTGACGAGAACCTGATCGTCAACATCTACGAACTCGCCGGCCACCACGACCCCACGTCCCTGCCCGATGACGAGAACGTGCTGAACGAGAGCGGCAAGCGGCGCGAGACGGTGCCGCTGCCCGAGGGGCCGCTCGTGGTGCAGTTCGAGATGGCGGACGGCCCGTGGCGCGCCGGGGTGAGGCGCCTCGGGTGGTGACCCGGGGCGCCGCCCGCCGCCGACCCGGACGCGCCGGGCGCGTTCATGGTTCTGGTGGACGTTGTGCACGCCGAGGTCGCCCTCGGCGGAACCCTCGCGTGTTACTCGCGGGTACGGCATGCTGGTCGTCCAACGATCGCGAGGCCGGGGGCTGAGACAGCGGTGTCCACATTCGAGGAACTGACCACGGTGCACGCCTACCGGGACGACGCCCTGGGGGAGCACGACGCCGTGGGACTCGCCGCGGCGATACGGCGGGGCGAGGTGAGCGCCGCCGAGGTCGCCAGGGACGCGGCCGAGCGGGTGCGGGCCGTCGAGGGGCGGCTGCACGCCGTTCAGGTACGCGTGGCGGCTCCCGCGCCGGTCGCCGGGGCCGGCGGCGGAGCGCTGGCCGGGGTGCCGACGTTCGTCAAGGACAACACCGACTACCTCGGGCTGCCCACGGGCCACGGCAGCTCCGCCTTCACCCCGAGGACCGCGCGGCGGCACGCGCCCTTCGCCCGGCAGTTCCTGAGCACCGGTGCGACGGTGCTCGGCAAGACCCGTCTGCCCGAGTTCGGCTTCAGCCCGACCACGGAGTACGAGTCCGCCGAGCCCGTGCGCAACCCGTGGAACACGGGATATTCAGCGGGTGGTTCGTCCGGCGGCAGCGCGGCCCTGGTCGCCGCGGGGGCGGTGCCCTTCGCCCATGCCAACGACGGCGGCGGCTCGATCCGTATCCCCGCCGCCTGCTGTGGACTCGTCGGCCTCAAACCGACCCGGGGCCGGGTCGTGAGGAACGCCCAGAGCCGTCAACTGCCCCTGGACATCGTCACCGACGGCATCGTGAGCCGGTCCGTACGGGACACCGCCGCGTTCCTCGCGGCGGCCGAGACGCACTGGCGCAACCCGAAGCTGCCACCCCTCGGCCTGGTCGAGGGCCCCTCGGCGCGGCGGCTTCGCGTCGGATTCCTGGTCGACTCACCCAACGGCGTCCCCACCGACTCCGCCACCCGCGAGGCCGTCACGGAGACCGTGGCCACGCTCGAACGGCTCGGTCACACCGTGGAACCGGTGGAACTGACCCTCGATCCCCGGTTCACCGAGGACTTCCTCACGTACTGGGGGATGCTGTCGTTCCTGCTCGGTGTCACGGGCCGAGGCTTCGGCGCGGACTTCGACCGGCACCGCACGGACGGCCTCAGCCGGGGGCTGCGCGAGGACTACCTCAAGAGCTGGCGGAGCACCCCGGGCGTGCTGCGCCGGCTGGGGCGCACCCGGGAGGCGTACGCGGCGGCGTTCCGCGGGCTCGACCTCGTACTGTCGCCCGTGCTCGCCCACACGACACCACGGCTGGGCCACCTCAGCCCCACCGTTCCCTACCGGACCCTGATCGACCGGATCCTCGCGTACGTCGCCTTCACCCCGGTCAACAACGTCGTCGGCACCCCGTCGCTCTCCCTGCCGGCCGCCCGCCCGACGGAGGAGGGACTGCCCATCGGCGTCATGTTCTCCGGCCGCCCGGGCGCCGAGCGCACCCTCCTGGAACTCGCCTTCGAACTGGAGGCGGACCGCCCCTTCCGACGCGTCCAGGACCTGTGACCGGGAATGAGGTGCGCTGGCCGTCGCCGTACGGGGGTAGACGCCTCCTGAAGTGCGGCGACTCGACACCATGAGCGGCACGCGGATCACGCCGGACGGCCGCGGCCATGCGAACCGTCGTAGGTGAGGCCGGCGACCGGCCCAGGCTCAGCTGCCGCCGCCCAGGGCGCGCCTGAGCTGGTCCTTGTTCATCTTCGACCGGCCGTCGATGTTGCGGCGCTTGGCCTCCTCGTAGAGCTGGTCGTACGTACGCCCCTCGGCACCGCTGTGCGAGCGCCGGCCGCCGCGCTCACCCGAGGACATGTCCTCCCGGGACAACCGGCTGGAGGTCCTGGACTCGCCCTGCCGCGCCCGTTCCTTGTTCACGGTGCGGGCGGCGATCTCCTCGGCGCGCTTCTCGCTCTCGCCGCGCCGCTTCGCGCTCTCCTTGACGTGCTCGTACTGCCGCTCCCGCTTCGGGCTGGATCCGCGAGGCATCGCGTACTCCTTCCGGTGTGACAACGGGGCAGGCTTCCCCCGTCCCCCGGGCGGCTACCCGGCGTCCCGCAGGTCACTCCACCCGCTTCGTCGTGTGTCTGCTCCGGGCCCACAGCGGGAGCGCGAACCAGCACAGCAGGTACCAGGCCAGGACCCCGCCCACGAGCCACGGCACGATCGCGTTGTCGGTGGCCACCCGCAGGATGAGGACGAGCGCGCAGGTGAGGGTGGCCAGCAGGAACACGATGCCGATCAGGATCAGCCGGGACGCCCAGGCGACGGCCTCGGGTTTGATCCTGCGTCCGGAGACGATCCGGTGGAAGGAGACCGGGCCGATGAGGGCTCCGGTGGCCAGCGATCCGAGGACCACGGTCAGGACGTAGATCGCCTTGTCGGCCGCGTCCAGGCTCGCGTACCTGGCGGTGAAGACGACGGTCAGCAGGAAGCCGAGGAGGATCTGTACGCCCGTCTGGGCCACCCGGATCTCCTGCATGAGGTCCTGCCACTGCCGGTCCGCGCGCTCCTCTGTGGTCTCCACCCGCCCCCGGCCGCCCTCGGCCGCCCCTCCGCCGTCCTCGCGTCCGGCCATCCTTCCCACCTTTCGGCTCACCCGCTCCGCCGCGTCTTCGCAGCATCACACGAGAGCGCCCCGCCGGCCGCGCCGCACCGCGCAGGGGAAACGGCAGGACGTACGCCCTCACCGGAATCGTGGACGGGTTCACCGTGTACGACGGGCCGCCCGGGGAACTCGCCGAGGGAGAGGCCCCCGGACCGAGGCGTGGAGCCGACGATGAGCGAACCAGCTCCGACGAGGAGTCAGACCCGTCGCCTCGGACTGCGGGGCCCGGATGCGGTGGTCGCCCGCTGCCGGGACTTCTGCCGCGACGCGCTCACCGACTGGGACTGGCCGGGATCGGCGCCGTCGGCCGGGCTCACGGACGGAGAGCGGCAACTCGCCGTCGAGGACGTCCTGCTACTGGTGTCGGAAGCGGTCACCAACGCCTGCCTCCACGCCGGCGGCCCGACGGAACTCGTGATCCGGCTCGCCCCCGCGCAGCCGGGGACGCCCGAGGGGGCCGCCGGGGTGCGGATCGAGGTGAGCGACCGGGGCGCCGGGATTCCTCGTCTACGGCCACGGGGCGCGCCGGGGCAACCGGGCGGCAACGGGCTGATCGTGATCGACCGGCTCTCCCACGCGTGGGGAGTCGTCAGGAGGGAGGGGGGCAAGTCCGTCTGGATGGAGATCGCGGCGCCGGTCCCCGCCGGCGGGGACCCCGGACCAGCCCTCGGGCTCCCTCACCTCTGAACCCCCGGGCGGTCCGGGGGTTCGGTCGTCAGCGCGGTGCGCAGACCACCGAGGATGCGGCTCAGCAGCCGGGAGACGTGCATCTGCGAGAGGCCGAGGCGCTTGCCTATCTCCGACTGGGTCAGCTCCTCGCCGAACCGCAGCGCCAGGATCGTCCGGTCCCGGGCGCAGAGGGCGGCGACGAGCGGCTTGAGCGTCTCCAGGTTCTCGATCTTCTCGAAGGCCGCGTCGTCGGCGCCGAGACGGCGCGCGAGCAGGCCGGGACCGCCGTCCTCGTCGTCCACGGGCACGTCGAGGGAACGGCTGACGAAGCCGTTCGCGGCGATCCTGCCCTCGCGCAGCTCGGCCTCGCTGACGTGGAGACGCGCGCTGAGCTGCGCGTCCGTCGGCGGCCTGCCCAGCTCCTGTTCGAGGGCCTCGTTCGCCTTCGCCAGGTCGAGCCGCAGTTCCTGGAGGCGGCGGGGTACATGGACGCTCCAGCCGGTGTCCCGCAGATGCCGTCTGATCTCGCCGAGCACGGTCGGCAGCGCGAAGGACATGAACTCGCACCCGCGCCCGGGGTCGAACCGGTTGATCGCCTTGATCAGACCCACGGTGCCGACCTGGACGACGTCCTCCCAGGACTCGCCGGAGCGGCGGAACCGGGTCGCCGCGTACTTCACCAGGCTGAGGTTCAGCTCGACCAGGGTGTTCCGTACGTACGAGTAGGTGGCCGTGCCCTCCTCCAGCGACCGGAGCCGCCGGAAAAGGATCACCGACAGCGCACGGGCGTCGGCGGTGCTGACCGTCAGCGGATCCGCGATCTCCGGAAGATCGTCGGCCACGCGGGAGGCGAGGCCGTCGGCTGTTCTGGCGGTGCTGCTGCGGTTCGGCATGCAAAGGCTCCTCAAGGAGGCCCCCATGTCCTCCTACCCACTCACGCGCCCGGGAAGCGGAGCGGGCACCGGTCGTGAGGCGCGGGAACGGACCGTGAGGAAAGGGAATGGCGCGCGTCCGGCGGGGAAGGGGCCCCTTGGAGGGAACAGGGCGAGGAGAAGAGATCGGGTGGGAAGAACAGTGACCGCAGGGCATCGCACAACGGACGGGAACGGACCCCCGATCCCACGTGACGCTGCCGAGGCGCGCGCCCTCGTGGCGAAAGCGCTGGCGGTGGGGGCGTCCGGGCACGGGAGCGCGCCGTCACCCGTCGCACTCGGGGACGCGCTGCTCGTGACGTCCGAGCTCGTGACCAACGCGCTCCGTCACGGGGGCGGCCTCACCGGCTTCGACGTGGAACTCGACCCGACGGAGGTGACGATCTCCGTCGCGGACGCGAGCGACGAGCTGCCGCACCCCTCGGGCCCCTCGGGTCCGGAGCGGGCCGCCGGCCTGCCGGAAGGCGGCTTCGGGTGGCCCATGATCAGGCTGCTCGCCCTTGAGGTCAGGCTGAGTCTGCCCTCGGAGGGAGGCAAGACCATCGAGGTACGGCTGCCGCTGCACTGACGTGCACGAGGAGGAGGGCGAGTCGAGCGGGCCGCCCGCGACGGCATCCGCCGCCCGCCCGGCTCACCGGTTCAGGAACTCGGCGCACCGGTACGGGCCGAGCACCGTGTCCCCGGGCGCCCGCAGGGTGACCTCCACGTCGTCGGCCCTGACCTCGGGATCGAGCACGGACTGAGCGCGGGCCAGCGTGCACACCAGCTGCCCGGTGCCCAGGTCGCGGCCCGTCTCCTCGTACGGCTCCTCCAGGCGTACGGTGACCCGGGTGCCGTGCCCGGTCACCCCGTACCCGCCGATCCGGACGAGGTTGGTGAGGCCGTCGCGCTGCTCGGCGGGCGGCGGGCCGGAGGCGAGCAGCTTCACCACCGTGGCGAGGTTCTCGATCTCCCTGTCGAGCACGGGCACCCCGCGCAGCCCGCTGTCGGACGCGTAGTACAGCCGGACGCCCCGGGTCGGCCCGGAGGCCGCCTCGCCCGCGCCTATCACCCCGGTCGGCCGGACACCGCACCCCACCAGGGCGACGCCGAGAGCCACGGCGACCACCGGTCCGCGTATCCTCACCGCGCCTCCTCCCCGGTACGCCGCAGGGGCAGGCGCAGGGTGAACACCGCACCGCCCTCGGGCCCTTCGGTGACATCGATCGTGCCGCCGTGCAGCCGCGCGTTCTCCAGCGCGATCGCCGTTCCCAGGCCGCTGCCGTGCCCGCCGTCGTCGTCCGAGCCCCGCGTCCGCGCCGCGTCCGCCTTGTAGAACCGGTCGAAGACCCGCTCACGGACCTCCGGCGACAGTCCGGGACCGTGGTCGGCGACCGCCACCGTCACCCAGGAGCCGTCCGCCGTGGCCGTCGTGCCGAGGGTCACGGTGACGGGCGGGGCGCCGTGCCGCAGCGCGTTGCCCACCAGGTTCGCGACGATCACGTCGACCCGGCGCCGGTCGACGACCGCGCGCACCCCCTCGTCGAGCCGGGTCGTCACCCGGTCCGTCCAGCCGCGCAGCGCCAGCGAGCCCCGTACCGTGTCGGCGAGGTCCGTCTCGGCCGCGTTCAGCCGGACCGCGTGGGCGTCGAAGCGGGAGATCTCCATCAGGTCCTCGACGAGCCGCGAGAGCCGCGCCGTCTCCGCGCCCACGGTCCGGGCCGCCCGCGCCGCGTCCGGCGGCAGCTGGTCGGCGTCCTCCTCCAGGACGGTCGCGACCATCGTCATCGCCGCGAGGGGTGTGCGCAGTTCGTGCGACACGTCCGCCACGAAGCGGCGTGCCCGCGCCTCCTGCTCCCGCAGACGCGCGTCCGAGGCCTGGAGGGCGTCCGCCGTGTCGTTGAACGTCCGCGCCAGATCGGCGAGTTCGTCGTGACCCTTCACCGTGACCCGGCTGCCGAGATCCCCGGCCGCGAGTCCGCGCGTGGCCCGCCCCAGCTTCCGTACGGGCCGGAGCACGGTGCCCGCCGCGAGCAGCGCCAGGACGGCGGCCAGCACCACCACCGGCAGGACGCCCGCGCGCACGGAGTCCAACAGCGCCTCGGTGTCGTCCCGTTCGGCCCGCAGATCGGTGATCACGAAGACCTCCAGGCCGGAGGTGCGCCGGTCCCCGTCCGCGTACGTCACGGGCGTCCCGACCACCAGATACGGTTCGCCGCGCCACTCCACCCGCTGGAACCGGGCCCCGTCCCCGGCCCGTACGGCGGCCCGCAGCTCGGCGGTGATCCGGCCCTCCGTGTCGGCCAGCGAGTCGGAGACCGCGACGAGGTCCTGGTAGCGGGCGACGACGATCCGGGCGCCGAGACCGTCCGAGACCTTCGCCGCGAACCGGGCGAGCGACCGCCGGTCGGGCGGCAGGTCGAAGTCGGCGGCGACCGCCGTGACCCGTGTCCGTACGTCGTTCACGGCGGCGTCCTGGGTGCGCCGCAGGACGGCGGTGCGGGCGTCCCGGTAGGCGAGCGCGGTCGCGGTGACCGCGCTGACGAGCGCGACCACCACGAACGTGACGACCAGACGGGTCCGCAGCCCTCCGACGAGCCGCCGCTTCCGACCGGCGCTCCCGGCGCGCCCGGACTCCGCCGACCGGCCGCTCACAGCGGGCCGAAACGGTAGCCGAAACCCCGTACCGTCTGGACGTACCGAGGCCGCGCCGGTACGTCCTCCAGCTTCGACCGCAGCCGGCCGACGGCCGCGTCCACCAGCCGCGAGTCACCGAGGAAGGTGTGGTCCCAGACCGAGGCGAGGAGCTGTTCGCGGCTGAAGACCCGGCCGGGGGAGGCCGAGAGCTCCAGGAGCAGCCGCAGCTCGGTGGGCGGCAGCGGGACCGTGACACCGTGCTTGGAGACGGTCAGCCCGGCGCGGTCGATCACGAGCCCGGCGTGATCGGCGGCGTCCGCCCGCGTCCGCCCCGAGGGTTCCGCGCGCCGCAGCGCGGCCCGGATGCGGGCCTCGAGGACGGGCGCGGTGACCGGCTTGACCACGTAGTCGTCGGCGCCCGCCTCCAGACCCGTCACGATGTCGTGGTCGTCGCCGCGCGCGGTCAGCATGATGACCGGCAGCGTGGCCGTCCGGGCGCGGATCCCCCGGCACACCTCGAAGCCGTTCATGCCGGGCAGCATCAGGTCGAGGACGGCCAGTTCGATCCTTCCGCCGCCGGGGGAGTCGAGCAGCGCGAGCGCCTCCTCGCCGGTGGCGGCCGTGTCGACGCCGTACCCGTGCCGGCGCAGCACGAGCTCCATCCCGTCCCGTACGGACGCGTCGTCCTCGATCAGCAGTACATGCGGCATACGGTCGATTATGGGTGCCGCGAACACCCGTCCGGCGCCTCCACGGGGGGCCGGCCCGCAGGTCGGGGGCATTGTTACGTTCCCATCATGTCGCCATGGAACCGTCATCACGTGCCCTGGCGAGGGTGGGCGCATGACCCCGAAGACAACCCCCCGTGCCACCGCCCGGCTGCGCCTGACGGCGCTCGCCGTGCTCCCCGTCCTCGCCTTCTCCGCGGCCTGCGGCAGCGGTGACGGCGCCGGCGGCGCACGGAAGAGCGAGGACATCGCCTCCGCGCCGGAGACCGCCGCGGCCTCGCCGTCCACGAAGGCCGACGGCGGCCCGAGCACCCGGCCCGCCGGGAACAGCGCCTTCTACGACGCCCAGCTCGCCTATGTCCGCTGCATGCGCGTCAAGGGCGGCTACAAGGACTACCCGGACCCGAAGCTCAGCGGTCACCTCGACTGGGCGAAGGTCGACGAGATCGCGTCGCGGCCCGGCCAGATGGAGGCCGCCAAGGGCGGCAGGAACGGCGTCTGCGTGACCGAACTCCAGAAGGTCATGCTGGCCGAACCCGAGCGGGACCAGCAGAAGGACTACGAGTCGATGCTCGCGCACGCCACCTGCATGCGCGACCACGGTGTCTCCCGGTTCGCCAACCCGACGATGAGCGGTGGCAACGCCCAGCCCGGCGGCGACCCGAACCCGGCCTCCCCGACCATCGACAGCCACTCACCGGTGTACAAGGCGGCCCGTGAGGCGTGCGCGACGAAGCTCCTCGACGGCCTGGACGGCATGCAGTGAGGCGCCGCACCGCCTTCCGCGCGCTCGCCGCGGTCACCGTCGCCGCGGCCGTCACCGGAGGCGCCGTGCTCCTCGGCGCCGGGGACCTCGGTGTCCTCGGGGGCCGGGGCGACGGCGGCTCCGGCGGCCCGGGGAAGGGCGGCGGCCTGCCGCCCGCCACCGCCGCCGTCGTCCGCACCGACCTCGTCCGCTCCAAGACCGTCGACGGCAGCCTCGACTTCGCCCAGCGGCGCGCCGTCAGGTCCGCCGTCGAGGGCACGGTCACCGTGGCCGCCCCCGAAGGCCGGACGCTCACCAGGGGACAGGCCCTCTACGAGCTGAACGACAAACCCGTCACCCTCCTCTACGGGCCGGTCCCGATGTTCCGCGAGATGAAGCCCGGCGACCGGGGGAGCGACGTCCTCCAGCTGGAGCGCAACCTCCGCGACCTCGGCTACGGCGCGGGCCTCCCTGTCGACACCCGGTACGACGAGGACACCGCCGCCGCCGTCACACGGTGGCAGAAGTTCCTGAACCGCGAGCCCACCGGCAGGGTCGGCAGGGGTGACGTCGTCTTCCAGCCCGGCCGCGTCAAGGTGGTCTCCGCCGACGCGGCGCTCGCCGACCGGGTCGGCCCCGACACGGCCGTCCTGACCGTGGCCTCCACGAGCCCCGTCGTCCGGGCGCGACTGGACCAGTCCGACGGCGCGCTCACCTCACGGGGCACCAAGGTCGAGGTCACCCTGCCCAGCGGCAGGACCGTGGCCGGACGCGTGGCGGGCACCGTACGCCCCGAGGAGACCGGCCCCGACGGGGCTCCTGCCTCCCAGGAGGGCATCGTCGTCGAGGTCGTCCTCGACGGCGGCGCGAACGCCGCAGCCGGCGAGGACACCAGGGCGACGGCCAGTGTGAAGTTCGTCAGCGAGGCCAGGAAGGGCGTCCTCGCCGTACCCGTCGAAGCGGTCCTCGCCCTGCGCGGCGAGAACGGCGGCTACGGCCTCCAGGTCGTCCGGGGCACCACCACGACCACCGTCCGGGTGGAGACCGGCATGACCGCCGACGGACAGATCGAGGTCAGCGGCCCGGACCTGCGCGAGGGCATGAAGGTCGGAGTGGCGGCGTCATGACCCCCGACCCGGTGATCGAACTGCGCGACGCCTCCAAGTCGTACCCCGGCGGCGTCCACGCCCTGCGCGGCGTGAACCTCACCGTCGACGAGGGCGAACTGCTCGCCGTCGTCGGCCCGTCCGGCTCCGGCAAGTCCACGATGCTGCACGTCATGGGCACCCTGGACAAACCCACCGGCGGCACCGTCCGGATCGCCGGTCACGACGTGTCCGCGCTCTCCGACGCCCGGCTCTCCGCCCTGCGCGCCCGCCACATCGGCTTCGTCTTCCAGCACTTCCACCTCGCGGCGGGACGTGACGCCGTCGACAACGTCGCCGACGGACTGCTCTACGCGGGCGTGCCGGCGCGCGAACGGCGCGCGCGGGCCCGGGAGGCCCTGGCCCGGGTACGGCTCGACCACCGCCGCTCCCACACGCCCAACGAACTCTCCGGCGGCGAGAAACAGCGCGTGGCCATCGCCCGCGCGCTCGTCGGAGACCCGCGACTGCTGCTCGCGGACGAACCCACGGGGGCGCTCGACACCGCGTCGGGCGAGATCGTCATGGAGCTGCTGCACGAGCTGAACGCGTCGGGGACGACCATCTGCGTGATCACCCACGACAACGGGATCGCGGCCTCGCTGCCGCGCCGGGTCCGCTTCCGGGACGGCGAGATCGTCGCGGACGAACGCGGCGCCACCGCCGGGAAGGAGGTCTCCCCGTGAGAGGAACCCACCGGGCGCGGAGCCCCCGTGGCGCGAACGCCACCGATGCGGCGGGCGGCGCATCCACGTCCGCCCCCGCCGCCGCCCGCGTCCTCAAGCCCGCCCGGCTCTCCCTGAGCGATGTGTTCCGGGTCGGAGCCGTCGGGCTCCGCGCCCGACGCGCGCGCGTGGTCCTCTCCGCGCTCGGTATCGCCATCGGCATCGCGACCATGGTCGCCGTCGTCGGACTGTCCGAGTCGAGCCGGGCGGACCTCATGGCACGGCTCGACCGGCTCGGCACCAACCTCCTCACCGCCGAGGCCGGCAAGGACGCCCAGGGAAGGGAGGTGAAACTGCCCAGGAACGCCGTCGCCATGGTCGAGCGCATCGGCCCGGTCCAGCACGCCACGGCCACCGGCGACGTCGACGCCCGCATCCGCCGCAGCGACCTGGTGCCCGAGGAGCGCACCGCGGGCGTCACCACCCAGGCGGTCCGCACGGACCTCCTTGCCGCGCTCGGCGGCGAGGTCGCCGAGGGCGCCTGGCTGGACCCGGCCGGCGAACGCCTGCCGGTCACGGTCCTCGGAGCGGTGGCCGCCGACCGCCTCGGCATCACCCGCACCGGCGAGACGATCATGATGAACGACACCCGCGTGGTCGTCATCGGCATTCTGCGGCCCATCGAACTCGTCCCCGGCCTCGACCGGGTCGCGATGGTCGGATTCCCCGCCGCCGAAAGCCACTTCGGCTTCGACGGCCACCCCACCACCGTCTTCGAGCGCTCCACGGACTCCTCGGTGGAGGACGTACGGGCGGTCCTGGCCCGCACCATCAGCCCGGGGAACGAGTCGGTCGTCAAGGTGTCCCGGCCCTCCGACGCGCTGGCCGCCAAAGCCGCGACCGACAAGGGCCTGACCGCCCTGATGCTGGGACTGGGCGCGGTGGCCCTCCTGGTCGGCGGCGTCGGCGTCGCCAACACCATGGTCATCTCCGTACTGGAGCGCCGTCAGGAGATCGGCCTGCGCCGCTCCCTCGGCGCGACCCGCACCGCGATCCGGCTCCAGTTCCTCACCGAGTCGCTGCTCCTGTCGGCGCTGGGCGGGGCGACGGGGGCGGTCCTCGGCGCGGCGGCGACGTTCGGCTTCGCACGGGTGCAGGGGTGGACGGCGGTGGTGCCGCCCTGGTCCCTGGCGGGCGGCCTGGCCGTCACCCTCGCCATCGGCGTCATCGCCGGGCTCTACCCGGCGATCCGCGCCTCCCGCCTCCACCCCACGGTGGCGCTGAACGCGACATGACAGGACGAGGGGGCCCGGGCCGGGCCCCCTCGAAGACCCGCCGCGTGCCTACCGGCGTACCGTGTTGTCCGTCTTGAGATCCTCGACCGCCTCGTCGAACTCGTCGAGCTTGTCGGGGCAGTAGACCTGGAGCACGATCCGCTCCGCCTGCACCGCCTTCGTGTCGGCGATGACCGGACGCATGCCCGGACCGGTGGCGCCGTTGGAGAGCTCCTCCATGCGGTAGAGCGCCTTTCTGAGGGCGTTGCCGGGGGCCGCGCAGACCTCGCCGCCGTCGGTGCCCAGCAGACGCTGGGTGTTCTCCAGGTCGGGGGCCGGGTAGCCGGCCTTCACCAGCTCCTCGCTGAGCTGGGTCGCCTTGTCGGCGGTCGCGTCGCTCCGCTTGAAGTTGTTGTACTGGATCAGACCGGTCACGGTCAGCCCGACGAGGATGACGATCGCGCCGATGTAGATCCACTTGTGCTCGGAAGCGAATCGGGTGGGGCTCATGAGGTCCCTGCCTCACCCCGGGCGGCGGGGGAGCGCCAGCTCGGCTTGCGGAACTTGAGGAAGGCCCACGGGATGAGCAGGCCGAGGATGATCAGACCGCCGCCGACGATGACGATGTACGACCAGACGCTGCCGCTGCCGAACTGCGAGGGCGGGACGAAGCCGATGGCGAGTGCCGCGAGCGAGGAGAGCAGACCGACGGAGCACAGCACCCCCAGGGCGGGTGCCCGGTAGCCGCGCGGGTGGTCGGGCTGGTTCTTCCGCAGGCGCATGGCGGCGGCGAACATCAGCAGGTAGACGATGAGGTACACCTGCGTGGTGATCGTCGAGAAGATCCAGTAGACGCTGGACACATTGGGGATGAGCGCGTACATCAGGGCGATGATCGAGGTGACGATGCCCTGGGTGACGAGGATGTTCTGCTGGATGCCGAACTTGTTGAGCTTCTGCAGGAACGGCGGCAGATAGCCCTCGCTGCGTGAGATCTCCAGCAGGCCCTTGGACGGTCCGGCCAGCCAGGTCAGCATGCCGCCGAGCGAGGCGGAGATCAGCATGACGGCGGCGATCGGGGTCATCCAGCCGATGTTGAAGTACGAGAAGAACGCGTCGAACGCCTGCATCACGCCCGCGGTCAGGCTGAGCTGGTCGGCCGGGACGACCCAGCTGATCGCGAGCGCGGGGAGGATGAAGATCAGCAGGACGAGTCCCATCGCCAGGAACATCGACTTCGGGTACTCCTTCGGCGGGTCCTTCAGCGAGGAGACGTGAACGGCGTTCATCTCCATCCCGGAGTAGGAGAGGAAGTTGTTGACGATGAGCACGAGGCTGGCCAGGCCCGTCCACTGGGGGAGCAGATGGCTGCTGTCCATCGGCGCCGCTGACGGGTTGCCCTGGCCGAGGAAGACCATGCCGAGGACGACGAGGACGGTGCCGGGCACGAGCGTGCCGATGACGAGGCCCCAGCTCGACAGCCCGGCCAGCGCCTTCGTACCGCGCGAGGAGACCCAGACACCGGTCCAGTACAGGACCATGATGACGATCGCCGTGTAGACGCCGTTGTCGGCGAGCGAGGGATCGATGACGTACGCGATCGTGCTGGCCACGAACGCCAGCAGGCTCGGGTAGTAGAAGATCGTCATCGCGAACTGGCACCACACCGCGAGGAACCCGAGGGGCTTCGTAAGCCCCTCCGCGACCCAGCGGTACACACCGCCGGACCACCCCGACGCCAGCTCGGCCGAGATCAGCGCGGTCGGCAGCAGGAACACGATCGCCGGGACGAGATAGAGGAAGACGCACGCCAGGCCGTAGACGGCCATGGTCGGCGCGGCTCGAAGACTGGCGACCGAGGCGGTGGTCATGAGGGCCAGCGTCACCCAGGTGAGGGTGGGCGTGGCCGCCGACCTCGCCACCGGCCGTGCCTCCGGTTTCGGCAGATCTGATGGGACGTCCATGGAACTCATCGGACACACCTCGCGTGGGACGGACGGAATGCCGCCACCCTCCACGAAGCCGGACGTCCCCGCACGGCAGGTGCGCCGTCGGGGTGACGTCCCCGGCACTCCGTGGGAGAACCCCTCGTCCCGGATGCGGCCGATGGCCTCCGAACGTCTACCGGGACCCATCGAGCCGGGAGGGGCACTTGGGTGAGACGGTCGGCCGGACGGTCGCGACCGAGGCCGGCACCGCGCTCGCCGCCGGGTGCGTCGGGGGCGCGATCAGCGGACCGGCGGGCCGAGGCGTGCGCGGGTGTACTACGACGGCGTCAGCTTCTTCGCCGGACTCCCGCACATCGAGGCCGAACTGCCCGGTGCCGAGAGGGGGTCACTTGCCGCGGCGGATCCGTGCGGCCTGGCGGGCCTCGGCGGTCTTGCGGGCCTCGGCGGCCCGGCGGGACTCGTTCTTGGCACGGCCGGGACGGCCCGGGACGGTGCCCATGCCGCGGAAGGCCGCCCCGCCGCGCTTGACGCCCTCCTTGCTGGGTGCGCTGCCGTCCACGGGAACGCCCGAGGGGGTCCGGGCGCCGGTGATGCGGCTCAACTCCGCCTCGCCCGAGCGCACCCGGGTCTCAAGGGGACGGATGCCGGCGTCCGCCATCAGACGGGCCACCTCGCGCCGCTCCTCCGGGGTCACCAGGGTGACGACGACACCGGACTCGCCGGCGCGGGCGGTGCGCCCGCCCCGGTGGACGTAGTCCTTGTGGTCGGCCGGCGGGTCGACGTTGACGACGAGGTCGAGCTCGTCGACGTGGATGCCGCGCGCGGCCACGTTGGTGGCGACGAGGACGGGGACCTCGCCCGACCGGAAGCGGTCCAGGGTGCGGGTCCGCAGCGGCTGGGACTTGCCGCCGTGCAGCGCGGCGGCACGGACGCCGCTGCCGAGGAGGTGCTTGGTGAAGCGGTCGACCGAGGCCTTGGTGGCCAGGAACATGATGACCCGCCCGTCGCGGGCGGCGATCTCCGTGGCGGTGGCGAACTTGTCGGCGCCGTGCACGAGGAGGACGTGGTGGTCCATCGTGGTGACCGTCGCGGACGAGGGGTCGACCGAGTGGACGACCGGGTCCGTCAGATACCGCTCGACGAGCAGGTCGACGTTGCGGTCGAGGGTGGCGGAGAACAGCAGCCGCTGGCCCCCGGGGCGCGTCAGGTCCATGATCTCGGTGACCTGGGGCATGAAGCCCATGTCGGCCATCTGGTCCGCCTCGTCGAGGACGGTGACGGCTACCCGGTCCAGTCGGCAGTCCTTGCGCTCGACCAGGTCCATCAGGCGGCCGGGGGTGGCGATCACGACCTCGGCGCCGTCGCGCAGGGCCGTGGCCTGCCGGCCGATCGACATGCCGCCGACGACGGTGGCCAGGCGCACCTTCAGGGCGCGGGCGAAGGGGTCCAGCGCGTCCGTGACCTGCTGGGCCAGTTCACGGGTGGGGACGAGGACCAGCGCGAAGGGCTTGCGGGCCTCGGCGCGGCGCCCGGCGGTGCGGACGAGCAGGGGCAGCCCGAAGGCGAGGGTCTTGCCGGAGCCGGTCCGGCCGCGTCCCAGGACGTCACGGCCCGCGAGGGCGTCGGGGACGGTCGCGGACTGGATCGGGAACGGCTCGTCGACCCCGAGCCGGGTGAGCTCGGCGAGGACCTCGGCCGGCAGACCGAGCGCGGCGAAGCCGGTGGCCGGAGTGCTCGGGGCGGAGGCGGGCTCGGCGGCGTCGGGTGTGCTGGGGGTGGTGTTCATACGGGACCTTCCTCGAAAACGGTGCGCTTCGAGGAATTCGCGACCGGCCGCGGACGGCCCCATGAATTTCTGGAACGTACCGAACGCCAGGTGCGTACGGATCCGGCCACACCGACGGTGAGGAATTGGTGTCCGGCCCGTGAACAAGCCTGGAAGTGCTGAATAATGCCTGGAAATGCAACGAGCCGGGGCCCTCACCACACGGGTGAGGGCCCCAGCTGCGTCGGACGTGTCAACGTCAGGCGGGGAGGATGTTCTCCGCCTGCGGGCCCTTCTGGCCCTGCGTGACGTCGAAGGTCACCTTCTGGCCTTCCTGGAGCTCACGGAAGCCAGAGGTGGCGATGTTGGAGTAGTGGGCGAAGACGTCCGGGCCGCCACCCTCCTGCTCGATGAAGCCGAAGCCCTTTTCAGCGTTGAACCACTTCACGGTGCCGTTAGCCATGTCAAATCTCCTTCGGGGCGTAGCCCTGGAAGCCGCACTGTGCGACTCCCGGCGTCGCCGTGATGATTGCCCCGTCCGGAAAACTGCACCGAAAACACAGAAAGTGCCTGACGATGTCGAATCGTCAAAGGCACTTGTAAGTTTCTTTGGGAACCACGACTGCAACTGCTATTGACTGTAGCACATCGTCGCCGTGGGTGCACGGAAATGGCTATTCGCCGTCGTGCTGTGGAACGGGTGGGGATCAGACCGCCGGGGACGGGAAGGTCGGGTACTCCACGCCGGACACGTGCTGGACCACGCGGATGACCTGGCACGAGTAGCCGAACTCGTTGTCGTACCACAGGTAGAGGATCGCGTTGTCGCCGTCGACCTTGGTCGCGCCGGCGTCGACGATCGACGCGTGACGCGAGCCCACGAAGTCCATCGAGACGGCGTCGGGGGCCGTGGTGAAGTCGATCTGACGCTTCAACGGCGAGTGCAGCGAGACGTCGCGCAGGTACTCCAGTACCTCTTCGCGGGTGGTCTCGCGGCCCAGCCGCAGGCTCAGGATCGCGATCGAGACGTCCGGGACGGGGACGCGGATCGAGCTGCCGGTGATCGGGGCCTTGAGCTCCGGCAGCGCCTTCGCGACGGCCGAGGCGGCACCGGTCTCGGTGATCACCATGTTGAGCGGCGCGGAACGGCCGCGGCGGTCGGCCTTGTGGTAGTTGTCCAGGAGGTTCTGGTCGTTCGTGAACGAGTGGACCGTCTCCACGTGGCCGCGCAGCACGCCGTACTCGTCGTCCATCGCCTTCAGCGGCGGGACGATCGCGTTCGTGGTGCAGGAGGCGCAGGACAGGATCTGCTCGTCCGGCTTGATCGTGTCGTGGTTGACGCCGTGCACGATGTTCGGCACGTCACCCTTGCCGGGCGCGGTCAGGACGACCTTGTCGATGCCGGGGCGCAGGTGCTTCGAAAGGCCCTCGCGGTCGCGCCACTTGCCGGTGTTGTCGATCAGGATGGCGTTCTCGATGCCGTACGCCGTGTAGTCGACCTCGGAGGGGTCGTTGGCGTAGATCACCTTGATCGTGTTGCCGTTGGCGACGATGGTGCTGTTCGTCTCGTCGACGGTGATCGTGCCCTGGAACTGGCCGTGGATCGAGTCGCGGCGCAGCAGCGAGGCGCGCTTCACCAGGTCCTGGTCGCCGCCGCCGCGCACGACGATCGCGCGCAGGCGCAGACCGTTGCCCGAGCCGGCCTTCTCGATGAGGAGGCGGGCGACGAGGCGGCCGATGCGGCCGAAGCCGTAGAGGACGACGTCGCGGCCGTCACGGCGCTCGACCTTGTTCTCGCCGGTGGCGCCGGCCACGGCCTCGGCGGTGAACGCCTCGACCGTCAGGCCGCGGCTGTCGGTCTTGTAGTCGGCGGCCAGCACACCGATGTCGATCTGGCACGGGCCGAGGTCGAGGGTCGTGAGCGTCTGGAGGAACGGGAGCGTCTCGGTGACCGAGAGCTCCTCGCCGTCGATCTGCCGGGCGAACCGGTGGGTCTTGAGGATGCTGACCACCGACTTGTTCACCAGGGAGCGGCTGTGGACCAGGACGGTGACGTCCTGCTCCCGGTGCAGCTTCCCGATGATCGGGATCATCGACTCCGCGATCTCCTCGCGGTTCTTCCAACTGGTGAACGAGTCGTCATTGACAGTCACAAGATTATCTTTCGAGCTAGGCGGCGCTCATATGGTAACCCGCGGCCGGTTTGATCAATCAAGGGGTGCCGAACCGTACGATGGGACCCGTCGGGAACCGCCGGTAGGCGGGCGGGCCCGCCTACCTTGATGCGGGGGCATGGTGGTGAAGTTCGGGCTGCTCGGGTCGCTCGTCGTCCACGACGGGACGGAGCTGCGACCGGTGCCGGGCCCCAAGGTCCGGGTGCTCCTCGCGGCGCTCCTCCTCCAGGCCAACCGCACCGTCTCCCGGGACGCCCTCAAGGAGGCCCTCTGGGGCGCCTCCGTCCCCGCCAGCGCCGACGCCGCCCTCGCCAACCACCTCACCCGGCTGCGGCGCACCCTCGCCGCCGTCGACCGGGGTCCCGAGGAACGCCTGCGCACCGTCGCCCCCGGCTACCAGCTGCTCGTCCACGAGGGCGAACTCGACGCCGACGTCTTCGAGGGCCACGTCAGGGCCGTACAGCTCGCGCACCGGCGGGAGGAGTGGGAGGGCGTCCGCCGCGAGGTCGCGCTCGCCATGGGCCTGTGGCGCGGCACACCCCTCGCCGACCTCGCCCCCTTCGCCGAGGCCGAGGGGCCCCTGCTCCGCGTCCACCAGCTCGCGGAGGCCCGCCTCCAGGCCCTGGAGTGGAGCTTCGACGCGGAACTGTGCCTGGGGCGGCACCACGACGCCGTCGCCCCGCTCAGCACCCTCGCCGCCGAGCACCCGCTGCGCGAGGGCTTCCACCAGCGGCTGATGCTCGCCCTGCACCGGTCCGGCCGCCAGGCCGAGGCCTTCGCCGTCTACCACCGGCTGCGCCGGAGCCTCGTCGACGAACTCGGCACCGAACCGAGCGTCGCCGTCCAGCGGGCCCACGAAGAGGTCCTCGCCGGGGACCCGGGCCCCCGCCCGCGCGCCCAGGCACGCACCGCCGCACCGCGCCCGCCCTTCCAGCTGCCGTGCGAGGGCGACACCTTCACGGGCCGTACGGCCGAGGTCGCGAGGGTACGGGCGCTGCTCGGCGCGCCGGAGGCGCGGGACGAGGGGGGCGGTGGGGGTGCGTACGGGACCGATGGTGTCTCCGGGCCCGGGAGCCCGGCCACAACCGGGGGTACGTACGGCACCGGCGGTTCGTCCGGCGTCGGCGGAGAGCCGGAGGCGCCCGCTCGTGTCCGGCCCGTCGTCGTCTCCGGCATGGGCGGCATCGGCAAGACCGCCCTCGCCGTCCACGTGGCCCACCGCGTCCGTGAGGCGTTCCCCGACGGCGCCCTCTACGCCGACCTGCGCGGCTACTGCGTCGACGGCGCGCGGACGGCCAACGAACTGCTCGCCCGCTTCCTCTCGGACCTCGGGGTGCGCCACGACACCCTGCCCGAGGACACCGACGACCGCGCCCTCCTCTTCCGCGCCGCGCTCGCCGAGCGCCGGGTCCTGCTCGTCCTCGACAACGCGCGCAGCGCCGCCCACGTCGCGCCCCTGCTCCCCGCCGGCGGGCCCAGCGCCGCACTGATCACCAGCCGCCAGCTGCTCGCCGACCTGCCGGGCGCCGTCACGGTCCCGCTCGACCCGCTGGCCGCCCAGGACCAGCACGCCCTCCTCGCCCGGCTCGCCGGCGCCGAGCGCGTGGGGCAGGAGCCCGAGGCGCTGGCCGACATCATGGACGCCTGCGGCGGCCTGCCGCTCGCCCTCCACATCGTCGGCGGCCGGCTCGCCTCCCGCCCCTCCTGGCCCCTCGCGCTCCTCGCGAAGCGCCTCACCCCGCACCGGGGCCGGCTGGAGACCCTCGCCATGGGCGACTTCGACGTCCAGCGGACCTTCGCCATGAGCTACGTGGCCATGCGGGACAGCGACCAGCCCCTGGAACGCGAGGGCGCCCGCGCCTTCCGGCTCCTCGGCCGGAACTGGTCCGGCCACCAGGTCACCCCCCAGTCCGCCGCCGCGCTGCTCGACATCACCGAGGGCCGCGCCGCCGCCGTGCTCGACGTCCTGGCCGACGCCCATCTCGTCCTCACCCCCGAACCCGACCGGTACGTGCTCCACGACCTCCTCGGCGAGTACGCGTGGCACCGGGGCGACGAGGAGGACACCGAGGCCGAACGCACCACGGCCGTCCTGCGCCTGCTCTCCTGGTACGCCACGGCCCTCGCCACCGCCTCGAGCGTGGCCACCCGCGAGACGCAGTCCCCGCCACCCCTCGACGGACAGACCGGGACGGCCCTGGCCCTGCCCGAGTTCGCCGACGACGACGAGGCGATCCGCTGGACCGCCAAGGAACTCCCCGCCATCCAGGACGCCCTGACCCGCGCCGGGGAACTGGGCCGCTCCGACCTGGCCTGGCGGCTCGCCGTCGGACTCTTCGGCTACGCCGGTACGCACTGGTGGACGGCCGAGTGGGACACCTGCCTCGGGCAGGCCATGGACATCGCCCGCGCCCACGGCGACACGCTGGGCCAGGCCTGGCTGCACCGGCGCATGGCCGTCGCCCACGGCATGGCCTTCCGCAACGAGGCCTGCCTCGACCACCTCCGTATCGCCCTGGAGCTGTTCACCGAGCGCGGGGACGTACTGGCCCAGGCGTCCATCCTCGGCAACATGTCGTCCCTCTACGCCCAGATCGAGGACGCCGAACGGGCGCTCTCCCACGCCGAACTCTCCCGCGACCTCTACCGGAAGGCCGAACGCGACCTCCCCCGGGAGCGCGGCAGCAGCCGGGGCGAGGCCCTCGTCCTCAGCCGGATCGCGGACGCCCGGCAGCTGCTCGGCGATCTCGAAGGGGCGGCGGCTGACTTCCTCAGTGTGATCGAGCTGCTGCGCACGGACGGCCACTGGCTGTTCCTGGCCACCTCTCTCACCAAGTACGGCGACATCCTCCGTGGTCTGGGGCACCGCGACGAGGCCTTCGCCGCCCTCGCGGAGGCGCTCGGCATCCGGCACCGGATGAACGACGTCGGCGGGACCGCCGACTGCCTGGTCTTCACCGCCCGCGCCCACCACCACTTCGCCGAGTGGGAGGCCGCCCGCGAGACCTGGGAGAACTGCCTTCGGCTGGCCCGGGAGCACAACCTGGCCAAGCGGATTACGGAGAGCCTCGAAGGCCTGGAGGCCCTTCCCGCAGGAACGTAGCAACCCGGCCCGGCGCGGGGGCCGTCCACGGCCGTCCCGGACGGCACCCGGGAATGCCCGGGACGTCCCTGGGACGACCGGGACGCGGAGGACGAAGGCGGCCGGCTCCGGCGGTCAGGGGAAGGCCAGCGCCCGGAAGACGTCCCTGACCCGGGCCAGCGGGCCCGGGTCACGGGTGAGGCGGAGCCGGTTGGTGAGCAGGACCGCCCACCGCCCGCGGGCCGGTGACACCCACATCCCCGTACCGGTGAAGCCGAAGTGCGCCCACACGCCGTCCGCCGGATCCGTGCCCGGTGCCGGGTGCCAGAACAGCCCGCGCGGCGGGTCGAGTTCACCGGTGCGGACCCGGAGCGAGTCGGCGGTCCAGCCGGCGGAGAAGGTGCCGGGCACGGGGGCGAGCAGATGGCGCAGGAACCCGCCGATGTCCGCGGTGGTGGTGAAGACCCCGGCGATCCCGCAGGCCCCGCCGAGCAGCCGGGCCGAGAAGTCGTGGACGGTGCCTTGGAGCGGGGCGCCGGTCCCCTCGTCGTACTCGGTGGGCGCGCACCGCTCCCTGATCGCCGCGGGCAGCGGACCGTACCGGGTCTCCGGCATGGCGAGCGGCGCCCAGACGCGTTCCCCGGCGAGCCGGGGGAGCGGGGTGCGGGTGAGGTGTTCGGCGAGGTAGCCGAGGACCAGCGCCGCCCGGTCGGTGTACGCGACGGCTTCCCCCGGCCGGTGCCGCAGCGGCTCCGCGAGGACGCCGTCCCTGACGTCCTGCGGATCGGAGCCGTACAGGTGCCGGAGGTTGGCGCGGAGCGGCAGGCCCGCGGTGTGGGTGAGGAGGTGGTGCGCCGTGACCCCGGCGAGGGGACGCCCCGCCGCCTCGGGCCAGTAGGAGCCGAGCGGCGCCGCGAGGTCGAGCTTCCCGGCGTCCACGAGGGTCCCGGTCACGGCCCACACGGCGAGGATCTTGGTGAGGCTCGCGACGTCGAACAGGGTGTCGGGGCGCATCGGCTCCCCGGGCCGCGCCGGGTCGAGGAGTCCGACGGCGCCGTCCGACAGGGTGCCGCGGGCGTCACCCACGGCCCACGCGGCGCCCGGGTACACACCCGAGCGGGCCGCGTCACCCAGCAGCCGCTCGATGGGATCGCTGCGCACTGCCAAGGCGGGCCTCCGACGGGTCTGCGGGGGCGGGGCCCCGGGGACCTGGCGGGCCGCGCTCCGGAGTCATGCCCCGGCGGTACGGGAAGACACCCTTCCGTCACGGGAAGACCCCGGGCGCCTCATCCGTACCCCCCGACGGACGCGTGCCGGTCATCTGCCGTACGCGCCCCCGAGCCGCCGCCCGCGTTACTTGCAGATCACCTCGTCGCGCGGGGTGTAGTGGGTCTTGAAGGTCTCCCGCTTGACCTCGGCGCCGCCGTTCTTGAACACCCGGTCCACCGAGATGTCGAAGCCTTCGAGGGGCGGCTGCGGCACACAGGCCTCACCGGTTCCCTCGCGCTTCGAGGGCTGCGTGAGGTTGGTGCGCGGTCCCGCGACCGCCTCCACGGAGTCGTACTTCTTCGTGCCCAGGAAGCTCACCGTGACCGAGGTGTCGGTCGCGCCCGCCTTGATGTAGATCGGCTTGCCGGTGTCGTTGCGGAACTTCAGGTCCAGCGAGCCCCATGCGACGGTCGCCTCACGGCCGGCCGGGTAGCGCTCGATGTAGAAGGAGTGGGCGCCGTACTCCACGGGCTTCACCCCGGCGAAGAACATGGCGTTGAACATGGTGGTGGCCATGGCCGAGACGCCACCGCCGGGCGCCGACCGGTACTGGCCGTCCAGGATCATGGTGCCGTCGACGAAGCCGTTGTCCGCGGTCCGCTCGCCGACCGTCTTGTTGAAGCTCCACACCTCGCCCGGCTGTACCAGCGAGCCGTTGATCAGCTCGGCCGCCCGGCCGATGTTCGTCGTCCGGTACGGCGCGCTCGGGAAGTTCACCGTGAAGGTCGACATCTGCTCGGTGATGCCGAGACGCGCGAGGGAGCCCGCGCTCAGCTCGGGCTCGGTGACGGTGGTGGCCACCGGCGCGGTCCGCGCGGCCGTGCCGGACTTGGTGAGCAGCGGGCGTACGGCGTCCCCGAGGGCCTTCGCGGTCACCTCGTGCCCCGGCCGGCCCTCGGACTCCACCACGACCTTGCCGTCCCTGACCCCGAGGCTCGCCTCGACGGGCGCGCCGGTCAGCGCGGCGAGCGGCCGGGCCACGTCCGGATCACGCAGCAGCGCCTCCGCGTCGAGCGCGGGAGTGAGCCGGCCGTTCTCCGTCTTCACGGTGAGGTGGTCGCTCAGCGTCGCGGGGGAGATCCGCAGCCGCTCCTGGCCGGCGGTGAGGGTCACCGGGCCGGAGACGGCGGGCTTCGCGTACGAGTCGAGGAAGCGGGACACCTCGGTCGCGGGCAGCTTCGGCTCGGTCATCGTGACGGGCAGGTTCACCGCCGAGGCGCCGGTGGCGGGGTAGGCGGCGCGCAGGGTCTCGACGGCCTGCCCGGTGTCCAGCTTCTGCCCCGTCACCGGGTGCGTCGCGACGGCCTTGCCGTCGCGGAAGGCCACGGACCCCTCGCGTACCGCCCGGTCGTTCTTCTCGGCCAGCGTCGACACGGTGGCCTTCGCCTTGGCGGCGTCGTACGCGTAGACGGGCCGGATGTCGCGCTCGCCGGACGAGAAGAGCCGCCCGATGACGGTGAAGGGGTCACGGGCCGGATCGGCGGCCAGGTCGGCGGTCTTCGCCAGGTCCACGGTGAGGCCGGCGGCGGCCGGGGCCACGGTGGTGGCGCTGTCGCCGACCCGCACGGGTATCGGCGCGTTCCACGAGGCCGGGGCCTCGGCCGCCAGCTTGGCCTGGGCCTGCGCCCGGCTCATGCCGCCGATGTCCACGCCGTCGACACGGGTGCCGGCGGATATGTCGTCGCCGGTCGCGGCGAGACCCGCGACGTACAGGCCGCCCGCGGCGACGGCGACCACACCCGTCGCGATCGCCGCCGTCCGGAGGCGAGGACGGCGCCCCTGCCGGGGCAGTGGGGCATGGTCGGTCCTGGAGCGGGGCACACGCTCTCCCGTGGCGTCGAGGATGGGGGGAACCACTCGACGGTACGCCGAAAGAGTGCCATATGCACATAAGGCCGGTTGACCTGCGGGGATACGGAGGGGAGGGGTGCGGGTGCGGAGAGTGCCGGGCGGGGCTGGGAGGCCCGCGACCGCGCTCCCCCCATTTGCCGGTCGGTCTAAGCTGGAGCGGTGCCTGATGCGTCCCCGAGTTCCGGGCCCCGGTCCGTCGACCGGGCCCTCGCCGTCCTCGACGCCGTCGCCGACGCCGACCGGCCCGTCGGGGCGAAGGCGCTCGCCCGGCGGCTCGGCTGCGCCCTCTCGACCGTGTACCACCTCACCGGGCCCCTCCTCGCCCGCGGCTACCTCGTCCGCACCGCCGAGGGGTACGCCCCGGGCCCCCGCGTCCCGGCCCTGTACCGCTCCCACCAGCGGCACCACGGGCTCGGCGCAGGGACCGGCGACCTCCTCGGCCGGCTGCGCAGGGCCACCGGTGCGGAGGCGTACCACACCGCGTACCGCGACGGCCTGATCACCGTCGTCGACACCACCGCCCCGGTGACCGACGCCGCCCACCCCTTCACTCCCGGACCCGAGGACCGGGCGCACGCCACCGCCCACGGCAAGGCGCTGCTCGCCGCCCTGCCGCGCCCGCTGCGCCGCCGCTATCTGGCGGAGCACGGGATGGCCCGGTTCACCGAGCGCACCATCACCAGCGCCGAGCGCTTCGAGGCCGAGGTCGACCGGGTGCGCGGGCAGGGCTTCGCCGTGTCGGTGGGCGAGGCGGACCTCGCGTACACCTGTCTCGCCGTGACCCTGCCCGAGCGCGGCGACGGCATCGTGCACGCGCTCTCCGTCTCGCTGCCGACCGCCGACTTCGGCCGGCGGCAGGGTGTGATCCGGGCGGCCCTCGCCCGCGCCGTACCGGACTTTCCGGCCCTGCCGGAATCCTGAGGGGGCCGGCTGGCGGCGCCCGCCGGCCGAGCGCAGGCTGGACGCATGATCTTCATCGCCGTCCGGTTCACCGCCCGCCCCGACCACGCCGACCGCTGGCTCGACCTGGTCGCCGACTTCACCCGCGCCACCCGCGAGGAGCCCGGCAACCTCTTCTTCGACTGGTCCCGCAGCGTCGACGACTCGAACGTCTTCGTCCTCCTCGAGGCCTTCGCCGACGGCGAAGCGGGCGCCGCCCACGTCGCCTCCGCGCACTTCAAGGCCGGTCTGGAGGCCATGGCCGGAGCCATCGCCACCACCCCCGAGATCATCAACGTGGAGGTGCCCCAGCAGGGCTGGGGCGCCATGGCGGAGCTGGCCCCGACCGGCGCCTGAGCCGCCGTCCACGGCCCCGGGGGCCGCAGTCCCGCCTGATAGGTTCGCACGCACAGGCAGGCGGGGCGCCGGCCCGAGGGGAGAAGCGGCACATGGCGTCGAGCGGGCGGCAGACCGGCAGGCCCACCCTGGAGCAGGTCGCGGCCAGGGCGGGAGTCGGCCGCGGCACCGTGTCCCGGGTCATCAACGGCTCCCCCCGGGTGAGCGAGCAGGCCAAGGCCGCCGTCGAACGGGCCGTCGCCGAACTCGGCTACGTCCCCAACCGGGCCGCCCGCGCCCTGGCCGGCAGCCGTACCGACGCCGTCGCCCTGGTGATCCCCGAGACCGAGGCCCGGCTCTTCGCGGAGCCGTACTTCCTCGACATCATCCGTGGCGTCAGCAGTGAACTCGCCGACGCCGACAAGCAGTTGCTGCTCACCCTGATCCGCAGCGAGCAGGAGCGCCAGCGCTTCGAGCAGTACCTCGCCGCCCAGCGCGTCGACGGCGTCCTCCTCGTCTCCGTGCACGGTGAGGACCTGCTGCCCGACCAGGTCCGCGCCCTCGGCCTGCCCGCCGTCCTCAACGGCCGTCGCACCGAGGACGAACGTGTCGCCTTCGTCGACTCCGACAACACCGGCGCCGGCCGGACCGCCGTCGCCCACCTCGCGGGGCGCGGCCGGCGCGTGATCGCCACCATCACCGGCCCCCTCGACATGTACGTGGCCCGCTGCCGGCTCGACGGCTACCGCGAGGGCCTGACCGGGGCCGGACTCGTTCCCGACGACGCGCTCGTCGCCGACGGGGACTTCACCGAGGAGGGCGGCCGGCGGGCCATGCGGGAACTCCTCGACCGCAGGCCCGGCCTGGACGCCGTGTTCGCCGCCTCCGACGTGATGGCCGCGGGCGCGCGCGGCGTCCTGCGCGAGGCGGGCCGCCGGGTCCCCGAGGACGTGGCCCTCGTCGGCGTCGACGACTCGGCCGTCGCCCGGCACATGGACCCTCCGCTGACGAGCGTCCGCCAGCCCATCGAGGAGATGGGCCGCACCATGGCCCGGCTGCTGCTCCAGGAGATCGCCGCACCCGGCGACCCGGACGAGCAGCCCCGCCGGATGCTCCCGACGGAACTCGTGGTCCGCGCCTCCTCCTGACAGCCCCTCGCCCCGCGAGGCGGGCTCGCGCACCGGGTCACCCCGCGGGAACCGCCCCGAGATCGCCGCCGAGATGCACCCGCCCCGGGCGCCCCGGAGAATGGACACCGTACGGGGTCCGAACCGCGACCAGGGCGCTCCCGACGGCGTCCGACCCGGCAAGGGGGTCGACGATGCCGCTGCGCCAGCCGAACCGGCCGCTCGCCGCGACCGGGGCACTGCGCCGGTGGACCCTGCTGTACGTCCTGGTGGTCGTCCTTCTCACGGTCGCCTACCTCCAGTTCCCCTCCCGCCACACCATCCTCTGGGCGCTCATCGGACTCGGCGGCGTCGTCGCCATCCTCGTCGGCGTCCGGATCCACAGGCCGTCCCGGCGCTGGCCCTGGCTCGTGCTCGCCGCCGCCAACCTCACCTTCGTCGGCGGCGACACCGCGTACAACGCTCTGGAGGCCTTCTACGGCCAGACCAGACCGTTCCCCTCCGTCGCGGACGCCCTCTACCTGGCCACGTACCCGCTGTTCGCGGTCGGCCTGTTCGGCTTCATCCGCTACCGGGCCGTCGGCCGTGACCTGGGCGTCGTCCTCGACGCGCTGATCCTCACCGCGGGCCTCGCGCTGCTCTCCTGGGTCAACCTCATCACCCCGCTGGCCAGGAGCGAGGGCATGAGCTGGACCGAGAAGGCCATCTCCATGGCGTACCCGCTCGGTGACGTGCTGATGCTGGCGATGCTGGCCCGGCTCCTCGTCCCCGGCGGCCTCAGAACCCGCTCCGTGCAGCTCCTCACCCTCGGCACCTGCGGCATCCTCGCCTCCGACGTCATCTACGGCACCCTCCAGCTCAAGGGCACCTGGCAGGTCGGCACGGCCTGGGACCTCGGCTGGGTCGTCTTCTTCACCGCCTGGGGCCTCGCCGCCCTCCACCCGTCGATGACCCGCCTCACCGAGCGTGCCCCCGAACCCGCGCCGCACGTGGCCGAGCGGCGCCTCGCCCTGCTGGCGGGTGCCTCGCTCGTCGCGCCCGTCCTGCTCCTCCTCCAGTCGCTGAGCCACGACGGGGACCGGGACATCGCCGTCATCGCGATCTTCTCGGCCCTGATGTTCGTTCTCGTCCTGGTCCGGCTCTGGGGCATGATGAACGACCACGGCAAGGCCGAGGCGCGCGAGCGCAGCCTCCGGGTCGCCGCCGCCTCCCTCGTCGCCGCCCTCAGCCCCCGCGAGGTCGGCGGAGCCGTGGAGACGGCGTCCGCGACGCTCTTCGGCCCCGGCACCGGCCACCGGGTCCTCCTCCTCACCCGCGACCGCCGGGGCGACCTCAACGCCGTGGCCACCGCGAGCCACCCCTGGAGCTGCCGTACGGGGGAACTGATCCGCCACGGGACCGACGAGCCGTCCCGGCCCACCACCGACCCGCTCCGGGTACGGCCCGACGTGTCGTCACGGGCCGCCGCCGCCCCGTCCCGGCCCTCCGCCGGCGCCTCGCCCCCGCCGCCCGGCCCGGCCTGGCACGAGGCCGTCGCCGACGGCACCCGGCTCGTCCCGGTGAACCGGCTCGACCCCGCCGTCGCGGCGGAGGTCGCCCCCGAGCCGTACGCCCTGCTCTGCCCCCTGCGGCTCCAGGCCCCGGCCGGCCCCGAACCCCTGCTCGGCGTCCTGGTCGTCGCGGGCCCCGAGAAGAAGCTCGCCGAGATCTCGGGCCCGGCCCAGTCCCTCGCCTCCCAGGCGGCCCTGGCCCTCGAACGGTTCGCGCTCAGCGAGGAGGTCAACCGCCGGACCAGCGAGGCCTACTTCCGCACCCTCGTGCACAACACCTCGGACGTCATCCTCATCGTCGACGACGACGACACCGTCCGGTACGCCAGCCCCTCCGCCGAGACCACGTTCGGCCGCTCCCTGCTCCCCGGCACCCCGCTCACCGACCTCATCGCCCCCGCCGACGTCCCCGCCGCGCTCCGCGTCCTCGCCGACGCGCGCTCCCGCTCCGCCGTCGACGCCCGCGACGACTGGAAACTCCTCCACGGCGGTTCGGCCGACCTGGAGGTCGAGGTCCGCTGCAGCAACCTGCGCGACGAGCGCACCGTCCACGGACTCGTCCTCACCCTCCGGGACGTGACCGAGCAGCGGAAACTCGAACGGGAACTGACCCACCGGGCCTTCCACGACTCCCTCACCGGGCTTCCCAACCGCGTCCTCCTCCTCGAACGGGTCGAGCGCGCCCTGCTCCGGGGCCGCCGCGAATCCACCCTGACCTGCATGCTCTTCGTCGACCTCGACGACTTCAAGGTCGTCAACGACACCATGGGCCACTCCGTCGGCGACGAACTCCTCGTCGCCGTCGCCCGCCGCCTCACCTCCGTGCTGCGGCTCACCGACACCGCCGCCCGGCTCGGCGGCGACGAGTTCGCCGTCCTCATCGAAGGCGCGCGCGAACCCCGCGACGCCGAGGCCCTGGCGGCGGAGATCGTGCACACCCTCAGCCAGCCCTTCCACCTGACCGACGGCGCGGTCTCGGTGTCGACCAGCGTCGGTATCGCGACCGTCCTCGACAGCGCCCACGCCGAGGAACTCCTCGGCCACGCCGACCTCGCCCTGTACGCGGCCAAGGCGGCCGGCAAGAAGCGATGGCGGCTCTTCCACCCGGAGTTCCACTCGCGGCTCGTCGCCCGGCACGAACTCCAGGCGGGCATGGAAACGGCCATCGCCGACCACGCGTTCGCCCTGCGCTACCAGCCGATCGTCGAGGTCAGCGGCGGCGCCCCGGCCGGTCTGGAAGCGCTGATCCGCTGGCCGCACGCCCGGCGGGGCCTGGTGCCTCCCGACCAGTTCATCGCCCTCGCGGAGGAGAGCGGCCACATCATGCCGCTGGGCGCCTGGGTCCTCGAACACGCCGCGCTCGACATCGCCCGCTGGCAGCGCGCCCGCCCCGGCAAGGCCCCCCTGTACGCCAGTGTCAACGTCTCCGCCCGCCAGTTCCGCGACCCCGGCTTCCTGGAAGGCGTACGGCGCACCCTGCGCTCCTCGGGGCTCGCGCCGGGCTCGCTCGTCCTGGAGCTCACCGAGAGCGTCCTCATGCGCAGGGACGCCCAGATCCGGACCACCATGGCCGCCCTCAAGGACCTGGGCGTCTCCATCGCCATCGACGACTTCGGCACCGGGTTCTCCTCGCTGAGCTACCTCCGCGAGTTCCCCATCGACGTCCTCAAGGTCGACAAGTCGTTCATCGACGACATCACCACCGACCCCCAGCAGGTGGCGCTCGTCGAGGGCATCGTGCGCATCGCGGACGTGCTCGGCCTCCAGGTCGTCGCCGAGGGCATCGAGCACGAGGAACAGCGGGCGCTCCTGGCCGAGATGGGCTGCCGGTACGGGCAGGGCTTCCTCTTCGCCCGGCCCATGACCGCCCACCAGGCGGAGTCGTACCTGCACCGCGCGCCCTCCGGCGCCGAACGGCTCGCCGTCCGCCCGGCCGGCGTCGGCGCCTCCGTCCGGCCCTCCGTCCGGCTGTCGGCGAGGGCGCCCGCCCGCCCGTCGACCGGAGCCTCCGCCGGTCCGTCCGGCCCCGTCCGGCGCCTCCCGCGCGCCTCCCGCTGGCGCGACCTGGAACACCTCCAGCACACCAGCCCGATGTGCGACGCGGTCATCGACGAGATCGACGGCCGCCGCATCCGGGTCGGTGACGACTGGCTCGTCGACTTCGCCTCCTGCAACTACCTGGGCCTCGACCTCGACCCGACGGTCATCGCCTCGATCGAACCGCAGGTCAGACGGTGGGGCACCCATCCCAGCTGGTCCCGGCTCATCGGCAGCCCCCGGCTCTACCCCCGGATCGAGGAGCGGCTCTCCGAACTCCTCGGCGCCCCCGACACCCTGCTGCTGCCCACCATCACCCTCATCCACCAGTCGGTGATCCCCCTCCTCGCGGGCACCGGACAGGTCTTCGTCGAGGCACAGGCGCACCGCACCGTGTACGACGGCTGCGTCTCCGCCCGGGGCCAGGGCGCCGAGATCCACCGCTTCCACGCCGAACGGCCCGAGGAGCTGGCGGCGCTGCTGCGCGGCGCCCCCGCCGACGCCGGCCGGCTCGTCTGCATGGACGGCGTCAACAGCATGACCGGAAACTTCCCCGACCTGCCCGGCCTGGCCCGGATCTGCCGGGAGAACGGCGCCCTCCTGTACGTCGACGACGCCCACGGCTTCGGCGTCATCGGCGAGCGCAGCCCCGGCGAGACCAGCCCGTACGGCACCCGCGGCAACAGCATCGTCCGCCACCTCGGCGAGACCTACGAGGACCTGGTCCTCGTCGGCGGCTTCTCCAAGGCGTACTCCTCCCTGCTGGCCTTCCTCGCCGTCCCGAAGTGGCTCAAGGACCATCTGAAGGTGGCGGCGGCCCCGTACCTCTACTCCGGGCCCTCACCGACCGCCTCGCTCGCCACCGCGCTCGCCGGACTCGACGTCAACGAGGAGCGCGGCGACGAGATCAGGGCCCGGCTGTACGCCATGACGGCCCGCCTCCTCGCCCATGTACGGGCCCTCGGGGTCGCCACCCCCAACAGGGACGGGCTGCCGATCGTCGAGATCCCCCTCGGGGACGCCGACGACCTCGACGACGTCGCCGCCTTCCTCTGGGAGCGCGGCATCTACGTCACGCTCGCCGCCTACCCGCTCGTCCCGCGCGAGCAGGTGGGCTTCCGCATCCAGATCACCGCCGCCAACACCGACGCCGAGATCGACCAGCTGTGCCAGGCCCTCACGGAACTCGCCGGGCGCTTCCGGCTCCGCCCCGCCCGCCCCGTCGCCGCGGGCCGGACGGCGGAGCCATGAGGGGCGAAGCGCCGCCCCCGGCGGACCGGACCCGGGTCCGCCGCAACCGGGACGCCGACTGGGACGCCTGGCCCGTCACCGACTACCTCGCCGAGAACTACCGGCAGCTCCACCCCTGCGACATCGGCGTCATCCGCCACCACGCGGCCGTCTACCGGCGCCACGCCCCCCACAGCCTGGCCCACACCCTCGAACTCGGCGCCGGCCCCAACCTCTACCCGCTGATGCTCGCGGGCGCCGCGAGCCGCCGCGTCGACGCCCTCGAACCCGGCGCCGCCGGTGCCGACTACCTGCGCCGCCAGCTCGACCGGGGTCCCGACGAGAGCTGGCAGCCCTTCTACGCCCTGTGCCGCTCCCTCGTCCCCGCCCTCCCGGCCACCCTCATGGAGGCGCTCCGCCCCGTACGGGTCGTGCCCGGCGCCGCCGGCGACCTGGTCCCGGACAGCTACGACCTCGCCTCGATGAACTTCGTCGCCGAGAGCGTCACCGAGGACTTCGACGAGTTCGCCGCCCTGTGCGCCGCGTTCGTCGGCGCGGTCAGGCCGGGCGGCCTGCTCCTCGCCGCCTTCATGGAACGCATGCCCAGCTACCGCATCGGCACCGGACCGGTCTGGCCCGCCTGCCCGGTCGACGAGGCCGCCCTGCGCGCCGTGTTCGCGCCCCGCACCACCCGGCTGCGGATCGCCCGGCTGGCGAAGGACCGCACACTGCCCGAGTACGGGGACACCGGCATCCTGCTCCTCACCGCCGAACGGCCGGCCTGACGACCCGACGGCGCCGGGACCCCCCCGGCGGCACCTCAGACGTGGCGCCGGATCGTGTCCGCGTACTCCGCCAGCGAGGACCCCGGCGTCCCGTCGTACAGATGCCGGTCGAAGGCCCACATCATCCCTTCGAGCCCGCAGGACGACATCTGCCGGAAGGCCGCCTCCGTCACCCCCGGGCGGTACGGGGACACCTGCGGCCCCGCGCTCTCGCCGGCCAGCCGGGTGAAGCCCGCGCTCCGGGCCACCGCCACCACCCAGCGCGCCGAGGACCAGCCGCGCACCGCCGCGTCGGCCGGCGCGGACACGTCCGTCCGCGCGTCGCCGGGCGAGCAGCCGTTGTCGGCCGGGTCGCCCGTGCCGTCCACCAGCGCCGTCGTGACGATCCGCACGGTGTCCCGGTGCTCGACCAGGGGGAGCGTCAGGAAGAAGCCGGCACCCCGCGCCACGAGCCGGACCGACGGCGAGCCGGCGAGCCGCGCGTTCACGGCCGCCCGCAGGTCCGAGGGGTAGAAACCCGCCCCCGGGACGAGGACCTTGAGCGCCCCCCGGTACCCGAGCGAGGTGTACAGGTCGAGCTGCCAGTTCACGGCCCCGGCCAGCGCCCCGGTGTACCAGTCGTACCAGCGCGCCACCTGCTCACGGGTGAACGGCTTCCCGTGGTACGTGGACTCCCCGGGCCGCCATCCCGGGTACGGGCTGCTCGCCTGGGCGTGGTTGTCGTACGCCCAGAACTCACCGGGGCCGCCGCTCCCCGACAGCGGCGAGGGATAGGCGAACTCGCCGTTCTCGTTGACGCCGATCCGGATCGCCCAGACGTGGCCGAGCCCGATGAGCCGGTCCACCGCGCGCACGTACTCGGCGACCTGATCCCGTACGGGTCGGCTGAACACGATGTTCGGGGTGCCGGTGGACCGCTCGCCGTACTGGTTCTCGAAGACCGACTCGGGGAAGGCGTCCGGCAGCCAGGGCGGCGGATGGTTGAGGCCGAGCCCCGCCTCGACCAGCAGCCCCGCCGACCGGAAGGAGTCGAGCCGGGCACGCACCTCGCGCGCGTACCCCTCGTCGTACACGCCCTGCCGCGGTTCGAGCCGGCCCCAGTCGATCTGCAGATGCGCCACCCGGATGCCGTTCCGGTACTCGGTGAGCGCCCGGTCCGGTTCGGTCTGGAGGGTGCCGTACCAGTACAGCCCCGGCGCCGGTTCCCGCCCCTGCCCCACGTGCCGCAGCAGACCGAACGCCCCCACGAGCAGGAGGAGGACCGTGAGGACCGCCAGGGCGGCCACCCCGCCCCGGCGCCCCGGCCACCTCCGCGCCGTCATGACAGCAGCTCCCGGTAGAGCGCCGCGTAGCGGGCCGCGAAGCGCTCGGGCCCGAAGTGCTCCTCGACGAGGGAGCGGCCCCGCTCCGCGAGCACGTCCCAGGACCTCGGCTGGTCGAGCAGCCAGGCCAGCTGCTGCCCGGTGCGCCGCGCGTCACCGGCCGGCGCCCGCAGCACCGCGTGGCCGAAGTCCGCGAACTGCGGGAGGTCGCTGAGGATCGCGGGCCGCCCCGAGGCGAGCGCCTGGAGGACGGTGAGCGGGATGTCCGCCTTGCCGCCGAGCACCGCCGGAGGGAACAGCAGCACATGGACCGAGGCGAGGAGCGCGTGCATGTCGTCGACGTAGCCGAGCAGCTCGAAGTCCGTGAGGCCCGAGGCCCCGGCCCGCTCCCGCAGCGCCTCGTCGAGCGCGCCGGGGTCCTGCCCCGGCCGTCCGCGCATCGCGAGGACGAGACGGAACCGGGCCCCGGCCCGCACGGCCTCCGCCGCCGCGTCGATCGCGATCTCCGCCCCGCCGTCGGGATCGTGGTGCCCGGCGAACAGGACCGTCGGGAAGCCCTCGGGGCGCGGCAGGTACGGCCAGGCGTCCAGGCCGATCATCGGCGGCACCACGCGCACGTCCCCGAAGTCCGCGGCCCGCAGCCGCCGCGCCATCGACTCCGAGAGGGCGATCGTGGTGCCCAGCGGCCGGGTGCGGGCCAGGAACCGGTTGTCCATCACCCCCGGCACCGTGTGGACCACCGGCCGCCCGCCGAGCAGCAGCGGGCGCAGCCACGAGAACGCCGGGAAGGTGCGGCCGATCGTCAGGAAGGCGTGCACCAGGTCGACCCGGCGGGCGAACACGGCCCCGAGGAGGGCCGACTGCACCCGTTCCGGCACGTGCGGCACGCCGTCGCGGGAGAGGAGGCGGACCGGCCGCCCGCGGGCCGGCGGAGCCTGCCGGCGGCGCGGCCACTGGGAGAACCAGACGAAGTCCACGTCCGGCAGGGACCCGAGGACATCGGAGGCGAGCCGCACGTCACCGCCCTCCGACCCGTCCAGCGGGCTGCTGGTCAGGAGCAGGACGCGGGGCCGGTCACCGTGGCGCATCGCCCGCCTCCGTGACCGGCGGCCCCGGCACGGGCGCCGCCGTCGGACCGGGCGCCGGAAGCAGCGGCCCCGTCACGGCGGAGCCCGGCACGGCGACTGCCGTCAGGCTCGGTCCCGGCAGCGGCGCGGGCAGCCGGTACAGGGCGAGCGTGCCGTACGTGGGCCCGTGGAACACGAACACCGGCCGCAGGCCGTCCGTCAGCCCGTGGACCTCCGCGACCGAGGAACGCCCGTAGCCCTGCTCGATGACCCGCCAGGGCACGATCAGGTACCCGGCGCCGTTCGCGGCCCGCTCTCCCGGAGTCACCCAGTGGCCGAGCCGGTAGGTGTCCTCCAGCGCCCAGGTGGTCACGCCCCGGGTCCGCTGGCCGTCCACGGTCACGATGCCGCTGCCCGCCGGGACGTGGGTGAGCACATACGCCCGGAGCCGGGCGAAGCCGTCGTCGGGAGTCCACCGGTCACGGGCGTACACCGCGGCCGGGGCGGCGAGCAGGGCGACGAGCGCGCCGCACGCCACCAGGCGCAGTCCGCGCCGGTGGCGGGACGGCACCGGCAGGGTGACGGCGAGCGCCACCAGGTTCGGCACGAACAGCAGATAGAGCGCCTGCTCCTCCAGGGTGCCGATGGCGAGGGCGTACCCGAGGGTGAGGATCGCCGAGATGTGGAAGAGCGTGAGCAGCCGGTACATCGGCTCCCGGTGGCGCAGGAGCAGCACGAGGGCCACCGGGGTGAGCGCGAGCAGCACGTAGGTGCTCGCGTAGCCGGGGAGTTCGGCGACGAGCCGGCCCGAGAGGGAGGGTGTGCCCGCGGCGTTGAAGCCGGTCTCCTGCACGATCCCGATGAGCCGACGCACACCGGAGGTCTTCGCCTCCCAGAAGGCGTCCATGTGCCCGAATCCGGCCACCAGAGCCACGTACCCGGCGTACATGAGGACCGCCACCGAGGCGGCCAGGGCGACCAGTCGGCGGGGTGGACCCCAGCCGAGCGCGAGGGCGGCGAGCAGCGGCAGCACGGTGATCAGCACCGCGTGGTCCTTCGTCAGGATCGCGAGCCCGAAGAACAGTCCGGCGAGCAGGGCGCGTGCCCGGGGCCGTGCGGTCGGACCGGACCGGGCGAGTCCCAGCAGGACGAGCATGCCCGCGAGGACCCACATCATCGTCGCCGTCTCCAGCAGCACCCGGTTGTTCTGGCGGATGCAGAACTGGTCCAGGGCGAACACCAGGCCCGCGAGCACGCCCGCGCCGCGCGACCGGACGCGCGCCACGAGGAAGACCAGCAGGGCGGCGGTGCCCCCGGCCAGGAGGGCGTTGAGCACCCGGGAGGAGTGCACGCCCGCGATGACGTCCGCGTGTTGCCCGACCACCTTCGTCCAGCCGGCCTCCAGATAGAAGTAGCCCGGCGGGTGGAGGAAGAACAGGCCCTCGTCGTCCCCGGGGAAGCCGCCCGCGGCGGCACTGTCCCCGAGCCGGCGGTAGATCGGCTCGTCGACGAACAGGTCCCCGGCGCGGCTGATCTCCAGCAGGCGCAGGACCGTGGTGAGCACCGCGGCCAGCGCCGCGTAGACGTACGTGGGGAGGGGGCCGCGCCGTATCCGCCGACGCGGACGCGGTGACGTCTCCGACGCCGCCGCCTCGGTCCCGGCGGCCACGGGGGCGGTGCGTTCGACGGTCATGACACGCCTCCGGCGGTGTGGAGCCCGAGACCGGGGGCCCGCGCGCGGCGCGGATCGGTGGCCCACGGACCGTCCTCGGGCAGCAGGTACACCTCGGGCGCGCGCGGGACGCGGCCCCCGGGGAACAGGGCGTCCGCCTGCGTCCGGTAACCGCGGATCAGCTCCGCCTTGCGGTCGAGGCCCCGCTCCCAGGAATGGGCCACGAGCCGGTGCCTGCCGGTGAACCCCGGGTCGGGGGCCGCGTGCTGGTCGTACGGGAAGTCGCTGTAGTACACGACCCGGCGCCCGCACCGCTCGGCGGCGGTGCGCACCAGGACGTGGTCGGCGTGCCCGCCCACGCCCAGCGGCGCGAGGACGAGCCCGCCGGTGGAGCCGGGCAGCAGGGCGTCGACGGTCGCCCCGACCGCGCGCAGGGTCTCGTCGTCGTAGCGGGAGACCCGGCCCCGGGCGAGGTGCAGCCGGTACGTCGGGTACACGTGCGCCAGTTCGGGCAGCAGCCGGGAGAGGCGTTCCGTGCCCGGCCGGGGCCGCGGCAGCCGCCGGAAGAGACCGTCGACCAGGCCGACGTGACGCCAGTGGACGTCGAGCCGCTCCAGGACCCGCCGGTCCTCCGTCCGCCGCTCGGCGAAGAGGCTCTCGGCGTCCTCGGCGCCGGTCTGCTTGAGGTACTGGCGGGCGGAGAGGGTGTACGGCGGTGGCGCGGCCCGGGTGAAGAGCGTGGCGACGGTCACCGGCGCCCGCCGCCCCGCCCAGCCGAGCAGCCCGCCGCAGGACAGCACGGCGTCGTCCAGGTGCGGGGAGAGCACCAGGACCGGGACGCCCGATCCGACGACGGTCCGTACGAACCCGGTCAGCGGGTCGTCTGCCATGACGCACCCCTCTTCCTCGGTCGGCGGGGGCCGGCCGGAGTGTCCAGAAGCCGGTGGGCCAGGGCCAGGTAGCGGCCCGTCATCTCGTCCCAGGTGTAGTGCCGGGCGGCGAGCCCGGAGCGGCGGCCGAGCCGGCGGCGGAGTGCCGCGTCGGTGGCCAGCTCGCCCATCCGCTCCGCGAGCGCCGCCACGTCGAAGGGCGGCACGGCCACGTCGCCGCCGTCGCGCATCCAGCGCAGCGCGGGCAGGTCGAAGTGGAGCACAGGCTTCCCGTACGACATGCCTTCGAGGGCCACCAGGCCGAAGGTCTCGTGCCGGGACGGCATCACCAGGAAGGCGCTGTCGCGCAGGAGCTGCCGCTTGCGCTCCTCCTCGGCGTACCCCACCCAGTGGATCCGCGGCTCGGGCCCGTGGCCGTGGGCGTCGACGAGCGCGGCCAGCCGTCGTTCCTCGGCGGCGGTGCCGCGGCCCGCGATGAGCAGGTCCAGCGGCGGCGCGGCGCGCTCATAGGCGTCGAGCAGCAGGTCCAGGCCCTTGGTCCAGGTGTCGATCCGGCCCAGGAACAGGATGAACTGCCCGGATCCGAGGCCGGTCTCGTCGAGCGCGCGCGGCTCCACGCCGTTGGCGATGACCTGGACGTCGGCGCGGGGACTGAGCCGGCGGACCACCGCGCCGTCGGCCGTGTTCATCACCACGATGTGCCGGTAGCAGCGCAGTCCCAGCCGCTCGACCAGGAAGAACGGGATGTGGTAGCGGCGCCACAGGGCCTCCGCGCTGCGGCCCTGGTCGATGCCGATGACGGGGGCGCCCGTGGTCAGCGGCAGGAAGCTGGTCGAGAACGGGGGAGTGAAACTCTCCAGCCACAGGTCGTGCGGGATGCGGCGGGCCACGAACGGCAGCATCGCGAGGAACAGCAGCTGTCCGGCGCGCGGTCCGGCGCGGCCCACCGGCAGCCGGACGTACCGGACGCCGTCGCGCTCCTCGGAGCCGCCGCTCCGGCCCGCCGTCACGACGGTCACCCGGTAGTCCTCGGCGAGCCGCCGGGCCACCTTGCCGACCACCAGGGCGCCGCCGCCCCGGTAGGCGGGGTTCTCCGCGTCGTCGTAGCTGGACACCACCACGTGCCGCCGGGCGGGCCTCCCGGACTCCTCGTGGGGCAGCTCCCGCTCCCGTACCTCTTCGAGGATCCGGTCGAGGGCCGTCGCCGCCACCAGGGACGGGGGCCGCTCGCCGTCGATCCGTGTGATCCGTGAGAGCCGCCGCGACCAGCCCCGGTACCGCGTCCACCAGGCCGTCGGGGGCCCGGCGACCTCTTCCCAGCCCCGGCCACGGAGGGTGTCAGGGCCGGTCTGTACGAGCAGGGTCAGCCGGTAGCGGCGGGCGATCCGGAGGTAGACGGACGCCGCCCGCGAACCCTCGGGCAGGTCGAACTTCACCAGGCCGTCCAGCGGACCCCGGTCCGTGACGACCACCGCCCGCCGGCCGTGCGCACGCGCGCGCGTGCGGGCGACCAGCCCGGCGGCGGCGATCCGGGCGGCGAGTTCGCCGGCGTCCACGAACGCGTGGACACGGCGCAGCCGGGATCCCCGGCGCTCGGGATCCCCGGCGCGCCGTGCCCACTCGCCCCCACCCGGTTCCCCCGGCTCTCCCAGCCGGGGCGGAACCGGGAGACCGCGGCACAGGAAGCAGCCGTAGCAGTGGGTGGTGACCACGGTGAGACCGCGTTCGCCGAGCAGCGGCCTCAGCCGGGCGACCAGCGAGGACTTGCCCGAGCCGTCGGGTCCGGAGACGGCGACGAGCAGGGGACGCCGCGACCTGCCTCCGGCACTCCTGGGCCTCCCGGCACCCGTGGTGGGCCTCTCGGCACCCGTGGTGGTCATGGCACCCGCCTCCGCAGTCTCTTCGTCACCACGAGCGGCACCCGGAGGGAGGCCTCACGGGTCGCGGCCCGCAGCCGTCCCTCGCCCAGGAGGTGGCCGCTGTGCTCGGCGCCCACCCGCAGGGAGGTCCGCACGGGCAGCGGCAGGGGGAGAGGGACGGGTTCGCCCCGGTCCAGGCGCGCCATCGCCTCCACGGCGGTGGCGAGGGCCTCGTGGCCGCCCGTGCTCCAGCCCTCGCGCGCGGCCTCACGGTGTGCCTCGGCCAGGACGTCGGGGCGCAGGAGGGCCCGCAGGGCGAGGAGTTCGGACAGGTCGAGGGTGAGGTTCTGGAAGAGCGCGTGAGCGAGCCAGATCCGCAGCCGGTCGGAGGGACACGGCGTCAGCCAGGCGTAGCCGTTCCCGCTCCCGTCGCCGTTCGTGTGCCCGGCGCCTTCGGCGTGGCCGCCGTTCGCGTCCTCGGGCCGTCGCGCTCGGGCGAACAGCTGCTCGGTCGGCAGGATCTGCACCCCGAACCACGAGACCGAGCCGTGCAGATGCGCGGCCGGACCCGTCGGGGGTTCCAGGAGCACCTTGCTCGTCCGCTCCAGCCAGTACGTCGTCCGGTGCGCGTACCAGCCGTCCAGGGCGGCCTGCGCCGCGCCCAGCCGCCCCGGCGGCACCACCAGGTCGAAGTTGCCGTACACGTAGTCCCCGGCCAGATCCGCCTTGATGAGGACGGTCGGGACGCCGGCCGCCCGCAGCAGTCGCGTGGACTCGACGAGATTGCGCCGGAACAGGCCCGTCGCGCGCTCGACCTCGGTGAGCGTGGCCCCCAGCTGTCGGGGGTACGCGCGGGCCAGCCGGCCCTCCACCTGGTTGAGCCGGGCCGCGGCCAGCGCTCCGAGCAGCTCCTCGTCACCGGCGGGCCGGACCCGGCCGCGCCACACGGCGTCGACGAGGAGCGGCACGGAACGCTCGTCGTGGGCCGCGGCCCGGGCCCCCGGTGTCCCGGACGGCGTCGGCGGCGGCTCCGCCAGGGGCTTCGCGCCTCCGCCCGGAGGGACTGTGTCGTCGCCGTTCACGTCGGACTCCTTTCCTTCGCCGCCCTCGGGGTCGGGCCCGGGAGCGGCCGGGCCGCGCCGCCGGCCGAAGAAGCGCCACAGCGCGACCCCCGTGACCGCCAGCGCGGCGGCGAACCAGACGAGGGTGTACGGGCGGAGCAGCGCGAGGCCCCCGGCGAGGGCGAGGAGCGGCAGCACGACCCGCCCGAACGGCCGCTCCGCCACCCCGAACCCGTGCAGCCGGCCGTGCCGCACGGCGAGCAGGACCAGGGCCCCGACGGTTCCGCACAGCCCGCCGACCGCCATGCCGAGCACCCCGGCGACGGTCCAGCCGCAGGCCAGGCCCGTCACGTACAGGGCGAGTCCGGCGAGCAGCGTCCGCAGGCAGGCGTAGTCGTTGACCGCCTGCGCGAAGGTCACGAGCAGGGCGAGCGCGCCGAGGGCGAGCCCGGACGTCGCGGTGCAGGCCATCAGGGTGGAGATCATCGTGTAGCCGGCGGGGAAGACCCTGGTGATCAGATCCCCGGGCACGGTCGCGGCCACCACGGTCAGTGGCAGTGCCACCGTCAGGTACATCCGCAGCGCGCTCGCCGTCAGCGGATCGCCCGCCCGGCGCCGGGACAGCGCGGGCAGGAAGGCGATCGAGACGGCGCTGGCCAGGAAGAGCGGCACCCGTCCCAGCATCACCGCCGCCTGGTAACTGGCCGCCGCCGAGCGGTCGGTGGGCAGTATCGCGACGAGCACGATGTCCACGGACGCGAGCAGTGCCACCACGCCCTGGAGCGAGGCGACACCCGCCGCACGGCGCCACAGGTCGCGGTCGGCGGTCAGGGTCCGCCAGGGGCGGCGGGGCACGCCGTGGAAGCGGCGCGGCCGGAAGAGGACGTACGGCAGGACGGCGATCCCGAAGGCCGCGAGGGCGCCCGTCTCGCCGAATCCGAGCGCGGTGACGAAGAACAGCCCGACGGCGAACTTGAGACCGGCCTCCACCGCGGTGAGGACCGCCAGCGTCCGCAGCCGTTCGGTGCCCTGGAGCCAGCCGGCGGTGATCCGGGTGACATAGACGGCGAGGGTGCTGCCCGCGATCACCAGCGTCGTCGCCGCGCTCGCGAAGCCCGCGGCGACACTGCCCACCACGATCGCGGCGCCGGCGCCGCCCGCGACGGCGGTGACGAGGGCGAACCGCACCGCGTCGCCGCGCTCGGCGTCCGAGCGGGCCCGTGCGAGGGCCTGCGCCAGCATCCAGGGCACGGTGACCACGGCCACGGCCGAGGCGCACACGACGAGCCCCTGGCCGGCCGCGAAGGTGGCGTACTCGCCGACGTCGAGGAGCCGGGTGAGGACCAGGGTGTACCCGTAGTTGAGGGCGCCGACCAGGACCACCGCGCTCGCGATCCAGCGCGCGCCGTGGACGGCCGTGACCTCGTCCGGGTGGGCGGTGCGCGGCTCGGCGGCGAGGCGCTCGGCGGCGGCGGTCATGACGGCCGCCCGCCCGAGGGTCCGGGCCCGGAACCCCCGTCGGAGCCGGCCGCGCCGAGCAGTACGTCATGGCCGTTGGCCAGGGTGATGCGGGCGTTCGCGACGGCGGCCTCCGCCACGTCGAGGCGGCTCAGCGCGTTCAACGCCCTTACCTCGTCGCAGCCGTGGAGCAGCAGTCGGAAGGCGTCGCCGTCCCGGTGCCAGGCATCGGTCTCGCGCAGCGAGCTCCGCACCGCCCGTTCGGTGGCGTCGGGGTCCGGGGAGGTGAAGCGGGTGACGACGGACAGGTCGCTCGCGCAGCGGCGGGAGCGCCGGTGGCGGTGGATGCGCTGGAGGTCCTCCAGGACGACCTGGGCGAGCCGTTCGGCGCTGGCGTCCCAGGAGAAGGCCGCCGCCCAGGCACGGCAGCGGGCCGCCGTGAGGTCTCGTGCCTCCGGCGTCGCCAGGGCGTCGAACGCCTCGGCGATCCCGGCCGCCAGGTCCGCGTCGGGTGCGAGGAGCCACCCGTTGACCCCCGGCCGGATCGCGTCCCGCAGCCCCGGCACGTCGAAGGCGAGCGCGGGGGTGCCGACGGCGTTCGCCTCGATGACGGCGAGTCCCCAGCCCTCGGCGACCGAGGGCACGACCGTCAGCCACGCCCGGTGGAACAGCTCCTGCTTGCGCTCCTCGGAGACGTGTCCGTGGAAGACGACGGCCGACCCGACGCCGAGCCCGGCGGCGAGCTTCCGCAGCGACTCGCCCTCCGGCCCGTCCCCGCAGAGGTCGACGCGCAGCTCCGGTATCCGCCGCAGCAGCTCGGGCACGGCCCGGAGGACCAGGTCGACGCGCTTCTGCGGCACCAGCCGGCTGACCACGGTCAGCGCCGGGGTCGCGGAGCGCCGTCCGGCGGGGGCCGTGAGGGAGGGGTCGGGGCGCCCGTTGGGCACGATGTGGATCGGGTTGCCGAAGCCGAGTTCGCGCCGGGTGCCCTCACGGGTGGACGGTGACACGACGACCACCGGGCGCCCCCGGTAGACCCGCCGGCTGACCTGCTTCTCCAGGACCCGCCCCACCGTGTTCATCGGCCAACGGAACCGGGTGTCGAACTGGTGCTGGTGGACGTGGTGGATGACGCAGATGTCGGCGGTCCACCGGGGGGTGAACAGGGGCGAGAAGAACGGGATCCCGTTCTGGAAGTCGACCACGGCGTCGTACGCGTGACGGTTCCGCAGCAGGTGCGCCGCGGCGGCCCCGTACACGCCGAACGTCCCGCCGGCGCGGACGACGCGGATCCCGTCGCGGTACTCCCGGGCACGCGAGCCGGGGTACCGCGACGAGACGAGGGTGACGTGGGCTCCGGCCGACGCGAACCGCCGGGCGATCTCCCAGCAGTACGCCTCGGCTCCGCCCGCGTCGGGGTGGGCCGGGTCGCGCCAGTTGAGGAAGGCGAGGTCGGTACGGGCGAGCCGGTCGAGTGCGGTCACGGTAATCACCTGGCCAGCGAGATCCGCAGGAGATCGGCCATCGAGCGCAGTCCGTCGCGCCGTGCCGAGAACGTCGAACCGGGTACGTCGTGCCAGACCACCGGCACCTCCACGACGTCCCGCCCGGCCCGGACGACGTGGGCGAGCAGTTCCACGTCGAAGGCGAAGCCGTCGATGTGGCAGTCGCGGACGATCGCGCGGGCGAGCGGACCGGAGAAGAACTTGAACCCGCACTGGGTGTCGGCCACCCCGGGCAGCGAGAGCCGCGAGAGCGTACGGAACATCAGACCGCCGCCGCGCCGGAGCGCCGACTGCTCGACGGCGAGGCGTGCGCCGGGGGCGTGCCGCGAGGCGATGACCGCACCGTGCCCGGCGCGCAGCAGCCCCATGACCCGGTCCAGGGTCTCGACGGGAGTGGCGTTGTCGGCGTCGGCGAAGCCGATGAACCGGGCCGAGGAGGTCTCGATGCCGCGCCGCACCGCCGCGCCCTTGCCCTGGTCGCTGCACCCGATGGCGTGCACCGGGACGGCGGAGCCGGCGAAGCGCTCCAGGACGTCGAGGGTGCCGTCGGCGCTGTTGTTGTCGACCACGACGACCGCCGAGGACCAGGGCCGTTCGGCGAGGAAGCCGAGGGTGGCGGTCACGGTCGAGGGCAGCCGGCGCTGCTCGTTGAAGGCCGGGATCAGCAGTTCGAGTTCCACCGGCGGGCGGACGAGCGGGCGGGGGAGCGGTACGTGCGCGTGGGTGGCGGCCATCACGCCTCGCCTCCTGGGGACAAGGCGCGGGGCGCACCGGCGCGCGGGGGAGCGGTACGGGTGGGGCGGCGGGACGCGGCCGGGCCGGGAGGCGTCACGGGCGCGGAAGGCCCGGAGGTTCCGCCTGGTTCGGCCGGTTCGGCCGGCTCGCCTGGTCCGGCTGGTTCTCCGGAGGCGCGGTCGCGTCGCGCGGTGCGGGTGCGTGCCGTACGGCCGCGGTGCCGGCGCCCGGCGCCGTGCGGCCTGTGCGCCCGGTTCAGGGCGGGAACGGCGGCGGCGCGGACCCGGTCGGACGCCCGGCGTGCCGGGTGGATGTCCGGGCGGCGGAGGGAGTGGCGGGGCGAGCGGCGCCGGGCATCGGCGAGAGGCCAGTCGGTCATCCGCCGCAGGGGGTGCGGAGCGGGTGCCACCGGCGCTCGGCTGATGCAGAGCAAGGTCACGACGAGCCTCTTCCGACAACCGACCCTACCGAGGGTCTGTCCAGAAATAGTGCTGTTTCCAGCGTTAGCACCCTTACGAGCGGTTCGTCAACCGCAGGGGGCGCCGGAGCCGCGGTCGCCGCGCGCGGGTCGCCGGTGTGCGAGCCGGGAGAGCGCGTTGTGCGGCCGTTCGTCGAGCAGGGTGCCGAGGATGCGGGCGCCGTCACGGATCGTGCGAGGGTGTGACGGGCCGTGGCGGCGCGGCAGTTCGAGGCTCGGCACCTCGGCCACCCGCAGGCCGTAGTGGAGCGCGTGCGCGACGAGTTCCGCCCCGAGCTCGACACCGTCCTCGCGCAGGTCGAGAAGGTCCACGAAGGTGCGCCGGAACGCGCAGAACCCGTACCAGAGATCCGTCAGATGCTGCCCGTACAACTGCCGTGCGACGCGCAGCAGCGCACGGTGTCCGAGCCGTCGCGAGAGCGGGTAGTCGGCGAAATCTCCGCCTGCGATGAACCGCGATCCCTTGACGAAGTCGTAACCGCTTTCCAGGTAGTGCAGAAAGTGCGGGATCTCGTGCGGGGACATGCTCCCGTCGGAGTCCATCAGTACGACGAACTCCCCGGTCGCCGCCCGCAGCCCGGCGTGCGGGATGTCGCCCAGGGTGGCGTCCCAGGGGCCGAGCCCCCGCACCGTGAGCCCCTCGCGGAGCCCCGCGCGCACAACGCCGTCGCCGGGCTGCGCGCCGACCAGGACCACGTCCCCCACGCTCGGCGGCAGTTGGCCGAGGAGCTGGCCGAGCGCCGCTCCGGGGTCCCTGACCTCGGGTCGGACCGTCAGCACGAGACTCACCGTCCGCATGCCGTGATCGGGTGTCCGGTCGGACGACCGGCGCAGGGGATGTGAATCGCTACTCATCGGTACGACCCTCCGCGCGACGGACCCGCGCCCGTCCAGAATCCTTCGCCGGGGGCGGCACCGTCAAGAAATGCGGTAAACCGGCAGGGGAATCGTGAAAAGGTATGCGGAACCCCGGGAAGTGATCCCGTCCGGTCCGGCGTGAATTCCCCGCCGGACGACGCCGCTCCGACACGGATTTCGCGCTCCCGGAATCCCTCGGCTTATGCACGCGATTCCCCAGGGGCATACAATCCGGTCATGGCAGGGCGAATTGAGGACTACGCCCTCGTCGGTGACCTGGAGACGGCGGCGCTCGTCGGGACCGACGGGTCCGTCGACTGGTGGTGCGCCCCGCGCTTCGACTCGCCCGCGTGCCTCGCCGCCCTCCTCGGTGATCCCGGGCACGGCCGCTGGCTGCTCGCCCCGGTCGGCAAAGCCCGCTGCTCGCGCCGGAGTTACCGGGGCGACACCCTCGTCCTCGACACCGTCTGGGAGTCCTGCTCCGGAACCGTCCGCATCACCGACTTCATGCCGCCGCGTTCGCCGCGCGAGGACTCCCCGCGCATCGTCCGGCTGGTGGAGGGGCTTGCCGGACGGGTCGACATGCGGGGCGAGTCGAGGGTCAGGTTCCACCACGGCAGCATCGTGCCGTGGACCCGCTCCGTGGACCGCCGCACCGTCGCGTCCGTCGCCGGACCCGACGCCGCCTACCTCTCCTGCGGCCCCGGCACGGAACCCGTCGTCACCCCGGACCGCACCACCGTCGAGTTCACCGTCACGGCCGGCCGGCGGGTCGCCTTCGTCCTCGGCTGGCGCCCCTCGCACATGCCGGTGCCCCCCGCCGCCTCGCCCGCCGACCTCGACGCCGCCCTCACCCGTACCCTCGCGTTCTGGAACGAGTGGGCCGCCGACCTCCGCTACGAGGGGCCCGCGCGCGAGGCCGTCATCCGCTCCCTGCTCACCCTCAAGGCGCTCACCTACGCCCCCACCGGCGGTGTGGTCGCCGCGGCGACCGCCTCGCTCCCCGAGTCCCTCGGCGGACAGCGCAACTGGGACTACCGCTTCTGCTGGCTCCGCGACTCCACCTTCACCCTCTCCTGCCTGATGCGCGGCGGCTACCGCAGGGAGGCGCTCGCCTGGAAGGACTGGCTCGTCCGCGCCGTCGCGGGCGACCCCGCCGACCTCCAGCCGCTCTACGGGGTGGAGGGCCAGCGGCGGTTGCCCGAGACCTTCGCCGACTGGCTGCCCGGGTACGAGGACTCACAGCCCGTCAGGTTCGGAAACGCGGCCGTCGACCAGTTCCAGCTCGACGTCTACGGCGAGGTCCTCAGCACCGTCTACTCGGCCGTCCGGGCCGGCGTCGCCCTCGACGCCCCGGCCTGGTCCCTGGTGGCCTCGCTCCTGGAGTACCTCGGCGAACGCTGGCAGGAACCGGACGAGGGCATCTGGGAAGTCCGGGGCCCACGACGCCACTTCGTCCACTCCAAGGTGATGGCCTGGGTCGCGGCCGACCGGGCCGTCCGGCTGGCCCGTGTCGCCGGGCTCCGCGGCTCGCTCGGCCGCTGGCAGGGCCTGCGCCGCGACATGCGCGCGGAGATCTGCGCCCGGGGCTGGAGCGAGGAACAGCAGTCCTTCACCCAGTACTACGGAGGCCGGAGGATCGACGCCACCGCCCTGCTCATCCCCCGGCTCGGCTTCCTCCCCGCCGACGACCCCCGGGTGCTCGGCACCGTGCAGGCCATGGAACGCCTCGACGACCACGGCTTCCTGCGCCGTTACGGGGACGCCGACGGCGGCACCCACGAGCTGGACGGACTCGGCGGCACCGAAGGGGCCTTCGTCGCCTGCACGTTCTGGTACGCCGACGCCCTCGCCGTGACCGGCCGGCCCGAGGAGGCCAGGGCCGTCTTCGAGCGGGTCCTCGACATCCGCAACGACGTCGGGCTGCTCGCCGAGGAATGGGACCCGGTGGCCGGCCGCCAGCTCGGCAACACCCCCCAGGCGCTCAGTCATGTGGCGCTGGTGAACACCGCGTTCACCCTCTACGGAACCCGGCGCCGCGACCGTGCCCGCTCCCGCCCCCTCGCCGTGGCGTGATCGCGCGGGCGCCCCGGTTCGTGGTCGGCGACGCTACCGCCGGGGCCCCCGGTCCTCGTCCGGGAGGATCCAGCGCCCGTCGCCGCCCCGGCCCGGACGGAAACGGCGGCCCTCGTCCCGGCGGCGCGAGTCGTGCGACTCGCTCATCGCCTCGAAGGCGACGAACGCGGCGATCACCAGCCCGAGCACGATCGCGCCCAGGATGTACCAGCCGTTCGGCGCCAGGAAACCGAACGCGATCAGGACGACCAGTCCGATACCGATCTTGCGCGGCAGCGACATGTGGAGCTCTCCCCCCCCGGAGGATGCCTGCGGTCTCCCGACCAGACGCGGGCACCGCCGGCCCGGTTCCCGTCTCCGGCGTGTCGTTCGGGTGAGTCCAGCGGGCGGGGCAGCCGCGCGTGGGTTCGAATCGGGGCATGGCTTCCTACGACAGGCCCCGCGCGGGCGGCACCCCGAGGCCGCTGGAGACCGGTGACACCTGGTGGTACGCCGCCGTGGCAGGCGAGGCCGCGGGATCGTTCAGCACCAGGGTCCGCATCCGGACCCGGCGTGCCTGCCTCGGGGCCGTCCTCCTCCTCACCGTCGTCTACGCCGGCCTCGTGCTCACCGCGACCGGCCGCCGCTGGGGCGACGCAGCCGCGACCGGCAGGCGCGCCGACACCGCCGCCGCCACCCTGCTGCGCGAGCACCCCTCCCTCGCCGGACTCACCACCCTGTCCCTGGTCCTCGGCTGCGTCCTCCTGGTCGCCGTCGGCCTCATACGCAAGCGGTACGTCCCCACCGGACTCGCCGCCGGTGCGGTCGTCACCGCCCTCGCCGTCACCGGACTGCTCCAGCGCTACGCACCCCGCCCCCGGCTCGTCGACCCCGGCGGGGCACTCGTCCCCAGCGGCTTCCCCAGCGCGCAGACCACCCTCGCCCTCGGCATCGCCCTCGGCCTGCTCCTCGTCGTCCCCTACCGGCTGCGCAGCCTCGCCGTCGGCGCCGCGACGCTCTGGGCCGTCGCCGTCGGCGCCTACACCGTCGCCGCGGGCCAGCACCGGCCCGGCGACGTCATCGCCGCGGCCCTGGTCGTCCTCGCCGTCTTCTGCGGACTCCTCGCCGTCCTCGCCCGCAAGGGCAAGGTGCGCCGCGGGGCCCGCCGGGGGCCCGCCCTGCCCGGCCTCCCGGTGACCGTGCCGCTCGCCCTCCTCGCCGCCGCCGGGCTCGGCATCGGCCTCTGGCTCCTGGGCGACACCCTCGCCCTGCCGGCCACCGCCCCCTACGACCCGGCCGAGCTGCGCCTCGCCCACCGCTGTGGGCAGACGCTCGCCGCCGGTGCGGTCGCGGCGGCGGGACTGGCCGCCATCGCCCTGCTGCGCCGCGTCGACCTCGACGGCGCCGCCGCCCCGTACCGTCTCGGCGGCCCCTTCGTGGAGGCCGCCGGAGTCCCGGGGGACGGAGAGCTCGTGGGGCCCTTTACCGATGACCTCGATCACGAGATATCTTGATGTCGAGCAATCTCGCATACGCAGACGTGGAGCTGGAGAACCCTGGTGACTGACTCGACCATCATCTACACCCACACTGACGAGGCGCCCGCCCTGGCGACGTACTCGTTCCTGCCCGTGATCCAGGCGTATGCCTCGCAGGCAGGCGTCACGGTCGAGACGCGGGACATCTCCCTCGCGGGCCGCATCATCGCCGTCTTCCCCGAGTTCCTGGAGGAGGGCCAGCGCATCGCCGACGCCCTGTCCGAGCTCGGTGCCCTGGCCAAGACGCCCGGCGCCAACATCATCAAGCTGCCGAACGTCTCGGCGTCCATCCCGCAGCTCAAGGCCGCGGTCGCCGAGCTCCAGGCGCAGGGCTACGCCCTCCCGGACTACCCGGACGACCCGAAGACGGACCAGGACAAGGACGTCCGCGCCCGCTACGACAAGATCAAGGGCTCGGCCGTCAACCCGGTCCTGCGCGAGGGCAACTCCGACCGCCGCGCGCCGGGCTCGGTCAAGAACTACGCCAAGACCCACCCGCACCGCATGGGCGCCTGGACCTCCGAGTCCAAGACCAACGTCGCCACCATGGGTGAGAACGACTTCGCCTCCACGGAGAAGTCCGCCGTCATCGCGAAGGACGACACCCTCCGCTTCGAGTTCACCGCCGCCGACGGCACCGTCAGCGAGCTCCGCGAGCCGCTGAAGGTCATCGCCGGCGAGGTCGTCGACGCCGCCGTCATGCGCGCCGCCGCCCTGCGCACCTTCCTCAGCGAGCAGGTCGCCCGTGCCAAGGCCGAGGACGTGCTCTTCTCCGTGCACCTCAAGGCCACGATGATGAAGGTCTCCGACCCGATCGTCTTCGGCCACGTCGTGCGCGCTTTCTTCCCGGCCACCTTCGCCAAGTACGGCGAGGTGCTCGCCGGCGCCGGCCTGTCCCCGAACGACGGCCTCGGCACCGTCCTGGGCGGCCTGGACGCCATCCCGCACGGCCTCGGCGCCGAGATCAAGGCCTCCTTCGAGGCCGAGCTCGCCGACGGCCCCGCCCTGGCGATGGTCGACTCCGACAAGGGCATCACCAACCTGCACGTGCCGTCCGACGTCATCGTCGACGCCTCGATGCCGGCCATGATCCGCACCTCCGGCCACATGTGGGGCCCGGACGGCCAGGAGGCCGACACTCTCGCCGTCCTGCCGGACCACAGCTACTCCGGCGTGTACCAGGCGGTCATCGAGGACTGCCGCGCCCACGGCGCCTTCGACCCGTCGACCATGGGCTCCGTCCCGAACGTCGGCCTCATGGCGCAGAAGGCCGAGGAGTACGGCTCCCACGACAAGACCTTCGAGATCGCGCAGGCCGGCACCGTCCGCCTCGTCGACTCCGAGGGCAACGTCGTCCTGGAGCAGGAGGTCGCCGAGGGCGACATCTTCCGCGCCTGCCAGACCAAGGACCTGCCCATCCAGGACTGGGTCAAGCTCGCCGTCACCCGCGCCCGCGCCACCGGCTCCCCGGCCGTCTTCTGGCTGGACGAGAGCCGCGGCCACGACGCGCAGATCATCGCCAAGGTGAAGCAGTACCTGCCGGAGCACGACACCGAGGGCCTGGACATCCAGATCCTGTCCCCGGTCGAGGCCACGAAGTTCTCCCTGGAGCGCATCCGCCGCGGCGAGGACACCATCTCCGTCACCGGCAACGTCCTCCGCGACTACCTGACCGACCTCTTCCCCATCCTGGAGCTGGGCACCAGCGCCAAGATGCTGTCGGTCGTCCCGCTGATGGCGGGCGGCGGCCTCTTCGAGACCGGCGCCGGCGGCTCCGCCCCGAAGCACGTCCAGCAGCTCGTCAAGGAGAACTACCTCCGCTGGGACAGCCTCGGCGAGTTCTTCGCCCTGGCCGCCAGCTTCGAGCACCTCGCGACCACCACGGGCAACGCCCGCGCCCAGGTCCTCGCCGACACCCTCGACCGCGCCACCGGCACCTTCCTCAACGAGGACAAGTCGCCGACCCGTCGCCTCGGTGGTATCGACAACCGCGGCAGCCACTTCTACCTGGCCCTGTACTGGGCCCAGGAGCTGGCCGCCCAGACCGAGGACGCGGAGCTGGCCAAGGCCTTCGCGCCGCTGGCCGAGACCCTCGCCGCCGACGAGCAGAAGATCGTCGACGAGCTCGTCGCCGTCCAGGGCGCCCCGGCCGAGATCGGCGGCTACTACCAGCCCGACCCGGCCAAGGCCGCGGCCGTGATGCGCCCGTCCGCCACCTTCAACGAGGCCGTCGCGTCCCTCGCCTGATCCGGCGCGCGCCCGTACCGCCCCGGCCGGAATCCTTCCGGCCGGGGCGGTCCCGTCGGTGGCGCATCCGCCGTTCGGGTGTGAACCTGGATGGATGAGCTGGGCATCTTGGACGACCGCCGGTGTCTACACCGGGCGTGGTGGGGTGCTGACCGACGAGGCGGGCGTCGTCACGGGAGATCTGACCGTGCACACGACCTGGGCCGACCGGGAAGCACGCGTGGCCGTGCAGTACAGCGGCGCATCCGACTGGTTCACCATGTCGGGAAGTCCCGTTCCGTGCGAGACGGAGGAGGAGAGCCGCGATCTCCACGACGCCGTCGTGGCAGCCGTCCGGGAGGGGAACGGGGCCACGGTCCCGCGCCTGCCCGTCCCACCGGCCTAGCCGCGACGCCGCGACGCCGCGACGCCGCGAGCCGGCACCGAGAGAAGTGTTATCCCTCCCGCGCCCACGGGTCTCCGAACGACGGGGGACTCGGACCAGGGATGAGGGAGCAGACCCATGCACAGCGACGAGCGCCGCACCACCGCACTGGTGGAGGCGGCGAGGGCCGGTGACGCGCACGCCAGGGACGCGCTGGTACGCGCGTACCTGCCCCTCGTCCACAACATCGTCGGACGGGCCCTCGACGGCCACGCCGACACCGACGACATCGTCCAGGAGACGATGGTCCGCGCCCTCGACGGCCTGACCGGTCTCCGCGACCCCGCCCGCTTCAGGTCCTGGCTCGTCGCCATCGCCATGAACGGGATACGGCGCCGCTGGCGCGAACGCCGCCAGGAGCCCGTGCCCGGCCTCGACCGGGCCGCCGACCTCGCCGATCCGGCCGGCGACTTCACCGAACTCACCATCCTCAGGCTCGGCCTCTCCGGGCAGCGCCGCGATGTCGCCCGCGCGACCCGCTGGCTCGACGAGGACGACCGGGAACTCCTCGCCCTGTGGTGGCTGGAGGCCGCGGGCGAGCTGACCCGCGCCGAACTCGCGGAGGGCCTCGGCGGGATCTCCCCGCAGCACGCCGCCGTCCGCGTCCAGCGGATGAGGGAACGACTGGAGACCGGCCGGGCCGTCGTCCGCGCCCTGGACGCCGTGCCGGCGTGCCCGGACCTCGCCGGGACCCTCACGGCCTGGGACGGCCGCCCGTCCCCGCTCTGGCGCAAACGGATCGCCCGCCATCTGCGGAACTGCGCCGCCTGCACCGGCAGCGCGGCCGGACGCGGCGGCCTCGCCCCGGTGGAGGGCCTGCTCGTCGGCATCGGTCTCGTACCGCCGCTCGCGCTGGCCTTCACCGGCGGCGAGATGGCGCGGACGGTGGCCCTGGACCCTGCCGGGCAGGCGAGGCCGTTGGAGTCCGCCGGGCATCCCGTACCTCTGGAGTCCGTACCCCTCGAACCCCTTACGCGGGGCGTCCCGCCGGAGCCCGTCGCGCCCGCCCACGGTGTCCGGTCGACGCCGGTCCGGCGCTCCGTCCTCGCCGGCGCGGCGGCCGTCGCCGTGCTCGGGGCGGTCGCCCTGCTCGTACCCCCCGAGCCCCACGCGCGCGTGGCGCCCGCCGCGCCCCCGGCGACCCGCCCGCCGGTCCCGACCCGGTCGGCCCCGGCCCCGGCCCCGCCCCCGACCCCGAGTCCGACGGTCACCGCCCACCTGCCCGCCCCGACCTCCGCGCCTCCCGCCTCCCCGCGCCCCACGCCTCCCGCGCCCAGCGCGGAGGAGCGGGTGACCGGGCTCGTCAACAGGCTGCGGGCCGAAGCGGGTTGCCCGCCGCTGCGCGTCGACTCCCGGCTCTCCGGCGCGGCCCGCGCCTACGCGCGCGACATGGCCGCCCGGGGCTACTACGGACACGCCAGCCCCGAGGGCGACTTCGCGGACACGCGGATCACCGCCGCCGGTTACGACTGGAGCGCCTGGGCCGAGAACCTGGACCGGGGGACCACCGACCCCGCGTCCGTCGTCGAGGACTGGACGGACGGCGCGGCGCACGAGGACAACATGCTCGACTGCCGGTACCGGGACACCGGGGTGGCGTCGGTGCCCGGTCCGCGCGGCACGATCTGGGTGCAGAAACTGGCGGCCCCCGCCTCCTGACGTACGGGGGCCGCCCACGGGACGCCGCCCGCTACCGCTTGGCGCCGAAGTCCTGCACCCACCAGGGGCCGTTGGCGGTGAGGGTGACCCCGACGCCGATGTCCTTGAAGGAGCAGTTGAGGATGTTCGCCCGGTGGCCGGGGCTGTCCATCCAGTCCTCCATGGCCCGCTCCGGGGTCTTCGGCCCGCGGTGGATGTTCTCGCCCCAGGTCGACCACGCGTACCCGGCGCCGCTCATCCGGTCACCGGCGTCCCGGCCCTCCGGACTGTCGTGCTCGTAGTAGTCCCTGGCCGCCATGTCGTCGGCGTGTGCCTGGGCGGCCGCCCGCAGACGGATCTCGGCGCGGAGCGGCCCGCAACCGGCCTTCGCGCGCTCGGCGTTGGCGAGGGCGACGACCTCCTGGACGTACCGGGCGGGCTTCCCCGCGGGCACTCCCGCCCCGGGCGTCACGCCCTGCTGCTCCGGCCGCCGCTCCTGGGGCCGTACGGGAGCCCGTTCCTCCTGCCGCCGTTCCGACTCCGCCTTCGGCCGCGTCCCCGGAACCGCGCCCGACGGAGTGACGCCGCCCGGCGTGGTCCCGGCCCTGTGGGAGGCGGGCGTCGGAGCGGTCGCGGGCGAGGCCGGGGGCCGGGTGAACGGGGTCGCCTCCCGTACGGCCTCCGAAGCGGCGGATACGTCCCCGGTGGCCCCAGGTGGCGCGACCGGCGCCACGGCCGGAGGCGCGCCGACCGCGGGACCGGAGCCGACGGAGGCCACGTACACCCCCGTCGCCACCGTCAGCACGGCCGCCGCAGCCCCGGCGACGGTGACGCCGGTACGGAACGACGTGCGGCGCGCCGGACGCCGCCGCCGCGCGCCGCCGCCCTTGCGGTGCCGGCCGCCCGCCCGGCCCTCCTGGTCCCGCGTGAAGGGGTCGGGGTGCGGGCCGTGTTCGGGGTTGTCGGGGTCGTCGTGGTGCCGCATGGAGCTCCGCTCTCTCGCCGTGGTCGCCGGACGGTCCGGCGCTGGGGAGAGCCACCGGGGCGACGGCGATAACACTTTCCGGCCCCGGCCGCCCCGACACACCCCGTCAACCTGGCGCGTCAACCCGTCGCGCCCGTCCTTCCGGCACCCTTTCAGCCCTGCGGGACCACCGCCACCGGACACGGGGCGAGGTGCAGCGCCGCGTGCGCCACGGAACCGATCCGGGGCCCGACGGCGCCCCGCTTGGCGCGCCGGCCGACCACCAGGAGCTGCGCGGCCCCGGAGCCGGAGAGCAGCACCTGACCGGCGCTGCCGAGTTCGACGTGCTCGGTGACGGACACGTCCGGGTACCGCTCGCGCCAGGGCGAGAGGGCCTCGCGCAGGGCCTTCTCCTCGTACGGGACGAGCCCGCCGGCCTCGTCGGCGAGCCGCATGGAGGCCGGGCTGTACGCGTAGAGCGGCGGCAGGCTCCACGCCCGGACGGCCCGGACGGACGCCCCGCGCGCGGCGGCGGTCGCGAAGGCGAAGCCGAGGGCGGCGGCGCTGTCCTCCGGGCTGCCGAGCTGGCCGACGACCACGTGTCCGGTGGGCGGTTCGGCCGGTTCGCCGTCGCGGGACCGGACGGCCACGACGGGGCGGGTGGCGGCGGCGATGACCTGCTGGCCGTACGAGCCGAGCAGGAAGCCGGTGACGGCGCCGTGCCCGCGCGAGCCGATGACGAGCATCTCGGCGCGCTCCTCGGCGCCGAGCAGCGCGGCGACCGGCGTGTCGGGAAGGACCTCGGCCGAGAGCGCGAGTCCGGGGTACCGTCCGGCGACGGTGGCCTCCGCCTCGCGCAGGACCGCCTCGGCGGCCTGCTCCTGGGTGGCACGGTCCTGGACCAGGGGGAGGTCGAGCGGTTCCCAGCGCCAGGCGTGTGCGAGCCGTAGCGGGAGTCCCCGGTGGAGGGCCTCGCGGGCGGCCCAGTCGGCCGCGGCGAGACTCTCCGGGGAACCGTCCACTCCTGCGACGATCTCACGACTCATCAGGCTGCCTCCGTCGGTGCGGTGACGGGCCCGCCCGGTGGTCGGGCCCTCCTCCCTCCAGCTTGGGCCCATCGGCCGCCCGGCGAGAGGGCCGGACGTCCCGACATGCGGGTCCGTCCGGCCCTTCGTACTCCGGCGGCCCCGCCGTCAGGCGAGCAGGGTGAGCCGGGCGTGGGTTCCGTTGAGGTAGTGGTCGCCGATGTCCCGCAGCCGGTGGGCCGCCTGGGTGGAGGCGGTGAGCGTGCGGGCGTTGCGCCAGAAGCGGTCGAAGCCGGGACCGCCGGTGCCGGCTTCGGCGCCCGCCGTGCCGTCGACGAGTTCCAGGATGCGGGTGGTGATGTGGACGGCCGCCCGGCCGGCGACCGTCTCGGCGGCCGCCACCAGGACGGCGATGTCGGCCCGTTCCTCCACGCCGAGCGTCCACGCGGCGAGCAGACCGCGCGTCAGGGCGTCGGTGGCCCGCTCCACCACGGCCGCGGCGGCGTGCGCGGCCGTCGCCAGTTCCCCGTAGGCCAGCAGGAGGTACGGATCGTCCCCGGCGCCGGCCGGCACGGAGCCGTCCGTGGCGGGGCGGTCCGGGTGACCGGCCGGGCGCGGTCCCGCCTGTCCGGCGCGGCTGATGTCCCGGGCCTCGGCGAGCGCCCCCTCGGCGATGCCGAGGCCGACATGGACCAGGAGCAGTCTCAGGGCGAGCGGGGCGAGGCCGGAGAAGGGCGCGACGGCGTGCTCGTCGTGGGGGAGCGTGCCGAGGACCTGCTCGGGTGCGAGGGGCACCCGGTCGAAGGTCACGGTGCCCGCCCCGGCGAGCCGTTGGCCGACCCGGTCCGCCCCGGGCTCGGTGAACACCCCGGGCGCTGCGGGGTCCACCAGGACGACCAGCAGGTCGCCGGTGCCGTCGGCGCGCGCCCCGACCACCAGCCGGTCCGCCACGGCGACGGCGGAGGAGAACGTACGGCTTCCGTCGAGGACCCAGCCGCCTCCTTCGCCGTCCGCGGGGGTGAGCGCGAGGCCGGGGCCGGTCTCCGCGCGGGGCGGTTCGACGCCCCCGGCGAGCAGCCAGTTCTCCTCGGCGGTCCGTACGTCGAGCGGGGCGCCGGCCGCGCGGACCGGGTCGAGGAAGCGGCTGCTCCAGGAGAGCGCGTAGTGGTGGGCGAGGAGCTCGCCCACGGAGCTGTCGGCGGCGGAGATCTCCCGTACGACCGCGCAGGCGGCCCGCCAGTCGGCGCCCCTGCGGTCCGGTCCGGGGGCCGTGAGCAGGGCGGGCAGCCCGGCCTCCTGGAGCCGCGCGACCTCGTCGAACGGAGCCTTGCCCGCCCGGTCCCTGGCGAGTGCGTCGACGGCGAGGTCGTCGGCGAGTTCGCGGGTGACGCGGGGCCAGAAGTCGTCGTCAGGGAGCTGGCCGGCAGGTGCGGAAGTGGTGCGTGCCGCTGGTCTCTTCGGCGATTTCCTCGGCGTGCTCACGTCACCTCACCTGATTCTTTAATCCCCAGTGGAACAGTAGGGATAGTGGCAGAGGTGGTCACTCCGCCCCAAGGGGCGTCCATGGGCTGGACAAGGGCGTCCTGATCCGCGAGACGGCGGCAAGTCGCCGCAGGTGGGGGAGGGTTGACCTCGGAGGTCAGGGGTTGGTCCAGGCCTCCGGGTCGTCCGTGAGCGCCACGATCCCCTCCGGCAGCCGGGCCGCCGCCACCTCCGCGAGCGAGACCCCGAGCACCTGGCGGACACCGGCCCGCAGGGCGATCCACAGGGGCAGCAACGATTCGGCCGGGCCCGTGTACGACAGGTCCGGCGGCCGTTCCCCGCGTACGGAGACCAGCGGGCCGTCCACACAGCGGACGACCTCCGCGACCGAGATCGTCTCGGCCGGCCTGGCCAGCCAGTACCCGCCGTTGCCGCCGCGCTGGCTCTGCACCAGGCCGCCCTTGCGCATGTCGCCGAGGATGCTCTCCAGGAACTTGTGCGAGATGCCCTGGCCCTCGGCGATGGCCTCGGCCTTCAGCGGCCCGGCGTCCTGGGCGGCGGCGAGCTGGAGAGCGGCCCGTACCGCGTAGTCGGCCCTGGCTGAAATGCGCATGCGCGCATTATTCCGCACGGGCGGGACCGGGAGGACGGCGTGTTCCGCACCTTGACGCCGCCCCCGGCCGGTCGGACACTCAAGGACGGGAAACCCGAGCGAACAGGTAGGGAACCATGCGACGCACCGGCCGGCGGGACACCGCACACGCCGTGCCCCTCCCGCGCTCCCTGCCCCGCCTCACCTCGCGCCGCCACATCGACCTGCTGCGGGTCTGCAGCGCGGCGAGTCGGCCTCACGAGGCCGGACTTCGGCGTGCCGGCCCTCCGCGGGGCGTCCTGGCGTGAACGCCCGTCCCACCCGCTGAGACGTCCTTCCGTCGCCGGAGGCCCGTGCGAGGTCCTCGCACGGCCGGAACAGCCCCGTCGGCTCCGCCGAATCCGTGCGCGTCTCCTCCTTCCCGTACCCCTGCTGCCCCCGGGCCCCGTGCCGCCCGCACCGCCGTCGCCCGTCCGCGACCGGTGCCGTCGCACGCCGCCCGGCCCAGCACCGAGCACCCCCAAGGGAGAAGCATGTCCGTCGTCCCGTCCTCGCTGCTGCCCGCCTCCGCCGTCCCCGCCTTCCGCGGACGCATCGGCCGCGACGTGCACAGCGGCCACTACGCCGCACCGCACCGCTATCGCCTCCATGTCGCGCCCTCCGCCCCGGGCTGTCTGAGGATCGCGCTCACCCACAGCCTCCTCGGACTCGACGACACGCTCCCGCTCACCGTCCTCCCCGAGACCCCCGACACGCCCGACGGCGGATACGCCGCGCTCCGCCCGCTGTACGAGGCGAGCGCGTACCTCTACGAGGGGCCCGCGGCCGCACCCGTCCTCAGCGACCGATGGACCGGACGGATCGTCAGCACCCACACCCCCGACATCCTGCGCGACCTCGCCCTCCGCTTCCGCGGCGAAGGCCCCGACCTGCTGCCCGAGGAACACCGCGGCGCCATCGAGGCCATCGCCGACCTGTGCGAACGCAGCGTCAACCGGGCCGCCCAGCGCGCCGGCGAACTCGGGATCGACGGCGAGGCCGCCCACCGCGACCCGCTCACCGTCCTCTTCGCGGCCCTCGGCTCCCTGGAACGCCGGCTCGCCCGTACCCCGTACGTGCTGGGCGACGCGCCGACCGCCGCGGACGTTCACGTCTGGACCACCCTGGTCCAGCTCGACACCGTCCACCGCTGGCACCTGGACGCCGCCGCCATGGACCGCGTCGCCGCACACCCGGCCCTGTGGGCGTACGCCCGACGGCTCGCCGCGCGCCCCGAGTTCAGCCGCTGCCTCGACATCGACGCGGTCATGCGCCGCCACCGCGCGCACTGCCGGGGCCGGGAGGCGGCGGGCGCGGCCATCCGCCTCGTCGACTGGCCCGCCATCGCCCGCTGACGCCCGCCCCGGCCGATCCGGCGACCGAGGGCGGTTCAGCCGATCCGATGCCCCGCCAGGGGCCCCGTGTCGTCACCCGCGCCCGCGCGGACCCCGCGAAGGAACGCCTCCAGCGCGTCGAGCGAACTCCGCGACGGCTCCCACTCCAGCTCCCTGCGGGCCCGCTCGGTCGCCAGCAGCGGCATCTGCCGCAGCGCGTCGAAGAGCCCGGGGGACGCCTGGGCGAGCCTCAGCCGCCACGCCGCCGACAGGGCGCCCCGCACGGCGCCCGCCGGCACCCGTACCGGCCGGGCGTTCAGCAGCTCGCCCAGGGCCGCCGCGTCGATCACCGGCTCGGCGGCCAGGTTGAACGCGCCCCGGACGTCCCGCAGCAGCGCCCGGAGATAGGCCTCGGCCGCGTCCTCGGTGTGCAGGGCCTGGAAACGGAGCCCCTTGAACTCGGGGAGCAGCGGCAGCAGATCGGGCCGCATCAGCTGCCCGGGGAAGAACCGCCCCGCGAAGACCCGCCGCTGCCCGCTCGCCGACTCCTCCTTGAACAGGAACGCCGGGCGCATCCGTACCACCCGGATCAGCGGATGATCGCGCTCGAAGGTGTCGAGGACCCGCTCCAGATACGCCTTCTCCCGGGTGTACGCGGCCCCCGGCCAGCCGTGCGTCGGCCACGCCTCGGACACCGGGGTACCGCCGACGGGACCGGGGGAGTACGCCCCCACCGAGGAGGCGTGCACCAGGACCGGCACCCGCGCCGCCGCGACCGCGTCGAAGACCCGCACCGCGCCGAGCACATTCGTCCGCCAGGTCTCCAGCGGATCGTGGGTCGGGCCGAACCGCCAGGCCAGGTGCACCACCGCGTCCGCCTCGGCCACGTACCGCGCGAGCTGCGGCTCGTCCTCCTCGCGGGAGAGGTCCACCTCGGCCCATTTCACCCCGGGGATCTCCAGGCCGGGCCGCCGACGGGCGAGCCCCAGGACCGAGCCGACGCGCGGCTCGCGCGCCAGGACCCGGACCAGGCTCGTCCCCACGTTGCCGGTGGCGCCGGTGACGACCACCCGCGAAATCGTGCTCGGGTTCATGTCTCCGACACTCCGCCATGGGCGGCGGAACCGCACCCCGGGCAGGGCCCCGCACCGGTTCCGTCACACAGCGTGTCCGTGCCGGTCGCGAGTGTGGCCGTCGACCGGGAGTATGGAGCGACTCAGGAGACAGGAGTACACCCATGCTGCTGCCCGACAGGAACACGGTCGACCGGCTGCTCCGGCACTACCGCGACCAGGAGCGGACCGTACTGGCCAGGCCGTGCGACCTGTCGGCCCGCCGGCGCTTCGAGGACACGGCGTACACGCTGTGCGTCCTCATGGGAGAGCGCACCGCCCGCGATGCCGTCCACGCCGCCGAACGCCATCTGGCCGGAACCCACCCCCGCACCCGGCAGTCCCTCGAAGGCCTTCCCGGCGCCTGACCCACCCGTCACGGGGTCGGTCAGGACGCCCGGGCCCGCGCGTCACAGGGTCGGTCAGGATTTGAGAAGCGTCCCCGTCCCGCCGCCGATAGCGTGGCTGCCACGGACCCCGCGATACGCCCGCCGTCGGACACGACGGGACGGCGCCGGTCCGTGTTTCGGCCCCGCGCGCGACAGGTGGAGAGACGATGAGCAAGGCCCCCAGGGTGGACGAGCACCCGGCCGACCGGCACGACCTGATCCGTGTGCACGGCGCACGGGAGAACAACCTCAAGGACGTCAGCATCGAGATCCCGAAGCGCCGGCTCACGGTGTTCACCGGCGTCTCCGGTTCGGGCAAGAGCTCCCTCGTCTTCGACACGATCGCCGCCGAGTCCCAGCGGCTCATCAACGAGACGTACAGCGCCTTCGTCCAGGGCTTCATGCCCACGCTCTCCCGCCCCGAGGTCGACGTCCTCGACGGCCTCACCACGGCGATCATCGTCGACCAGCAGCGGATGGGTGCCGACCCCCGCTCCACCGTCGGCACCGCCACCGACGCCAACGCGATGCTCCGCATCCTCTTCAGCCGCCTCGGCGAGCCGCACATCGGCCCGCCCAGTGCCTACGCCTTCAACGTCCCCTCGGTGAAGGCCAGCGGAGCGATCACCGTCGAGCGGGGCGGCAGCAAGACCGTGAAGGCCACCTTCAACCGCACCGGCGGCATGTGCCCGAACTGCGAGGGCCGGGGCACGGTCTCCGACATCGACCTCACCCAGCTCTACGACGACACGAAGTCGCTCGACGAGGGCGCGCTCACCATCCCCGGCTACACCCCGGGCGGCTGGAACTACCGCCTCTACAGCGAGTCCGGCTTCGTCGACCCCGGCAAGCCGATCGGCAAGTACACCAAGAAGGAACTGAAGGACTTCCTCCACCACGAGCCGACCCGCATGAAGATCGCGGGCATCAACATGACGTACGAAGGGCTGATCCCCCGGATCCAGAAGTCGTTCCTGGCCAAGGACAAGGAGGGCATGCAGCCCCACATCCGGGCGTTCGTGGAACGGGCCGTCACCTTCACCACCTGTCCCGAGTGCGAAGGCACCCGCCTCGCCGAGGGTGCCAGGGCGTCGAAGATCAAGCGGATCAGCATCGCCGACGCCTGCGCGATGCAGATCAGCGACCTCGCCGACTGGGTCCGGGGGCTGACGGAGCCGTCGGTGGCGCCGCTGCTCACCGCACTCCAGCTGACCCTGGACTCGTTCGTCGAGATCGGCCTCGGCTATCTCTCCCTCGACCGGGCCGCGGGCACGCTCTCCGGCGGCGAGGCGCAGCGCGTCAAGATGATCCGGCACCTCGGCTCCTCGCTCACCGACGTCACCTACGTCTTCGACGAGCCCACCGTCGGCCTGCACCCCCACGACATCCAGCGGATGAACGAGCTGCTGCTCCAGCTCCGCGACAAGGGCAACACCGTCCTCGTCGTCGAGCACAAGCCCGAGACGATCGCCATCGCCGACCACGTGGTCGACCTGGGCCCCGGCGCCGGTACGGCGGGCGGCAGCGTCTGCTTCGAGGGACCCTTCGACGCGCTGCGGACCTCGGGCACCGTCACCGGCCGCCACATCGACGACCGGGCCTCCGTCAAGGACGGCGTGCGGGAGGCGACCGGGACCCTGGAGATCCGGGGCGCGACCACCCACAACCTGCGGAACGTCGACGTCGACATCCCGCTCGGGGTCCTCACCGTCATCACCGGCGTCGCCGGCTCCGGCAAGAGCTCCCTCGTGCACGGCTCCCTCCCGGCGGGCGACGACGTCGTCTCGATCGACCAGACCCCGATCCGCGGTTCGCGCCGCAGCAACCCCGCGACGTACACCGGACTGCTCGACCCGATCCGCAAGGCCTTCGCCAAGGCCAATGGCGTGAAACCCGCCCTGTTCAGCGCCAACTCCGAGGGCGCCTGCCCCACCTGCAACGGCGCGGGCGTCATCTACACCGACCTCGGGATGATGGCCGGAGTCTCCTCCACCTGCGAGGACTGCGAGGGCAAGCGGTTCCAGGCCTCCGTCCTCGAATACCTCCTCGGCGGCCGTGACATCAGCGAGGTCCTCGCGATGTCCGTGGCGGAGGCCGAGGAGTTCTTCGCCGACGGCGAGGCGAAGACCCCGGCCGCCCAGCGTGTCCTGGCCCGGCTCGCCGACGTCGGTCTCGGCTACCTCAGCCTCGGGCAGCCGCTCACCACCCTGTCCGGGGGCGAGCGGCAGCGTCTCAAGCTGGCCACGCACATGGGCGACAAGGGCGGCGTCTACATCCTCGACGAGCCGACCACCGGTCTGCACCTCGCCGACGTCGAGCAGCTCCTCGGGCTCCTCGACCGGCTCGTGGACTCCGGCAAGTCGGTCATCGTCGTCGAGCACCACCAGGCGGTCATGGCCCACGCCGACTGGCTCATCGACCTGGGCCCCGGGGCCGGCCACGACGGCGGCACCATCGTCTTCGAGGGCACCCCCGCGGACCTCGTGGCGGCCCGCTCCACCCTCACCGGCGAACACCTGGCGGCGTACGTGGGGGCGTGACGTGACGGTCCTGGTCGTACGGGGTGGGCCGCCACGGCCCCGGAGGGTTCGGGGCGTGACGGCCGGAAGGGCGTGGCGGAGCAGGGAGGTGACGGCCGGTCAGCCCGCGCGGTGGGCGGCCCGCCGCCGCAGGCCCCACAGCGCGAGCGCCGCCGCGCAGGCGGAGCCCACCAGGGCCAGCGACAGACCGGCCGAGGCGCCCGAGGGCGCCGCGCCGTGCGCCGCCTTCCCGGGAGCGGTCACCCGCTCGGCACCGGCCCGGGGCGCCGTACTGTCCGTGTCGGTGCCGCCGCCGTCCCGGGCCACCGACACCGCGCGGGTGCCCGCGTCGGACGCCGCCTTCACCCGTACCGGCAGGAGGGAGCCCACCGGCCGGACCCGCTGGGCCGAGGCGAAGCCCCAGTCGAGCAGTTCGCGGGCCTCCTCGTACACCGTGAAGCCGCCTCCGGCCTGCGGGTTCATCACCGAGACGACCAGCGTCCTGCCGTCCCGGCGGGCGGCCGAGACCAGCGTGTTGCCCGCGTTGCTGGTGTAGCCGTTCTTGATGCCGATGAGCCCGGGATAGCGGCTCACGCCGTCCGCGCCGGTGAGCAGCCGGTTGGTGTTCGCGATGCCGTACGACCAGGAGCCCGCCGGGAAGTCCGCGTAGGGCGTCGAGCAGTAGCGGGTGAACTGCGGGTCCTGGAGGCCGGCCCTGCCGAACACCGCCAGGTCGTACGCCGAGGAGACCTGCCCCGGCGCGTCGTACCCGTCGGGGGAGACCACGTGCGTGTCGCGGGCGCCCAGCGACACGGCCTTCTCCTGCATCTGCCGGGTCATCGACTCCCAGCCGCCGTTCATCGAGGCCAGGACGTGGACCGCGTCGTTCCCCGAGCTGAGGAACACGCCGTTCCACAGGTCCGAGACCTTGTACGTGTACCCCTCCTTCACCCCGACCAGGCTGCTGCCGTCCCCGATCCCGGTCAGCTCGGAATCGGCCACGGTGTGCCGCTCGGACGGCTCGTGGTGGGGGAGCGCGGTCAGGGCGAACAGCGTCTTCAGGGTGCTGGCCGGCGGCAGCTTCCGGTGCGCGTCCCGCGCGGCGAGCACCTCGCCCGACGAGGCGTCGGCCACCACCCACGACAGGGCGGAGACCGAGGGCACGGCGGGCGCGCCCGGCAGGGGCTGCACCTGCGTGCCCGTCCGGTCGAGCCGCGCCGGGTCGACGTACTGCCGCGTGGGCGGCGTCGGCTCCCCGACGGAGGAGGCCGAGGTGACCGAGGAGACGGGGGTCACCGGAGCGACGGAGGAGGGCGAGCTGACGGAGGACGCCGTGGCCGCCGGAACGGGCAGCACGAACAGCAGCGCCGCGGAACCGGCGGCGGCATGACGGACAGCTGACGTGACGATCATTCAGCCACCGTAGGAACGGCTCGGCGGACGCGCAGATCGGAGTGCGCCGACCGGCGTAGCGGGTGTGGCGTACGGGTGTGGCGCCCGGCGCCGCGCGATGCGTCACCGGACCGTGCTTCGTACGGCTCCTGACCGCTCCGTGCCACTTCCGTACCTCCTTTGTGCCGCTTCCGTGCCGCTCCGAAACGGCCCACCGTCCCGTTGTCGGTGGCGCAGGGCATCCTTGTGACGTGCCCTCATACCCCCACCAGAGCAACGCCGTTCCTCCCGGTAGCCCCCCGGAGAGCCCGTCGGCGCCGGCCACCGAGCCGGCCTCCCGGCCGGTCCCCGGACCCGCCAGGTCTCCCGGCGCCCCCGGCGGCGGCCCCTTCGGCGTGCCCGCGGTCCGGTCCGAGCGGCAGCCCCGCAGCGCCCCCGCCGGGCACATGATCGTCTGTGGGGACGACGCCCTCGCCCACCGCCTCGCGGGCGAACTGCACGAGGTGTACGGGGAACGGGTCACGCTCCTCGTCCCGGCACGGCCCGACGCGCCCCGCACGCCCGTCGCCCGCACAGGCCGCGCCCTCGCCCTCTTCGGACGGGTCACCGCCGCCGTCGCCCGCACCACCGTCCCCACCACGACCGGCGCGAGCACCGGAAGCGGTGACGGCGGCGACCCCACCGGCACCCTGCGCGTCGTGGAAGCGGCAGAGGCCGACGACCGGGCCCTGACCGACGCGGGCGTGGAGCGGGCCGCCGCGCTCGCCCTCGTCCACGAGGACGACGAGACCAACATCAGGGCCGCGCTCACCGCCCGCCGCCTCAACCCCGGACTCCGGCTGGTCATCCGGCTCTACAACCACAAGCTCGGCCAGCACCTCGAAACCCTCCTCGACCAGGCCGCCGCCGTCGCCGAACCGGGCCTCGACCCCGAGAAGCTCGACGCCGCCACCACCGTCCTCTCCGACGTCGACACCGCCGCCCCGGGACTCGCCGCCGCCGCCGTCGCGGGCACCAGCAAGGTGGTCCAGGCCGGCGGACTCCTCCTGCACGCCGTCGAGCGGCTGCCCGCCGCGGGCGAGGCCCCCGACCCCGGCCTCTGCACGCTCGCGCTGCTCTCCGCCACGGCCGGAGACCCGGCGGGCTGCGAGGGCTCCGAACGCAGCGGCGACGAAGGCCCGCGCCTGCTGCCCGACGACCGCACGGTCGCCGCCGCCACCGGCCGCGCCGCCGTCACCCTCGAAGCCGTCACCCCGGCGGGCCCCGCCCTGCCCACCGCCCGCCTCGCCGCCTCCGCACTGCCCGTCGCGTCCCTCTTCTCGCGGCGGCTCCGCTGGTCCCTGAGCGGCGCCGCCGCCGCGGTCCTCGCGCTGGCCCTCGCCTCCACCCTCACCACCGGCGACCACCCGCTGCACGCCGCCTATCTGACCCTCCTCGACATCTTCGCCATCGGAGACCCGGCCGTGGGGGAGCCGACCAGCCGTCAGGTGCTCCAGATCCTCGCCGGGTTCGTCGGACTGCTCCTGCTGCCGGTGATCGTCGCCGCCCTCCTCGAAGGACTCGGCACCTTCCGTACGGCGACCACCCTGCGGCGCCCACCCCGAGGGCTCTCCGGCCACGTCGTCCTCCTCGGCCTCGGCAAGGTCGGAACGCGGGTCCTCGCCCGGCTGCGCAGACTGAACATCCCCGTGGTGTGCGTCGAGTCCGACCCGGAGGCCCGGGGCGTCGCGGTCGCCCGCCGCCTGCGCGTCCCCACCGTCATCGGTGACGTCACGGAGGAGGGCGTCCTGGAGGCCGCCCGCATCCACCGGGCCCACGCGCTGCTCGCCCTCACCAGCGTCGACATCACCAACCTGGAAGCGGCGCTGTCCGCCCGCGCCGTCACCCCCGACCTCCGGGTCGTCCTGCGGCTGTACGACGACGACTTCGCTACCGCCGTCTTCCGCACCCTGCGCACGGCCCACCCCGGGGCCCTGACGCGCAGCCGCAGCGTCTCCCACCTCGCGGCCCCCGCCTTCGCGGGCGCCATGCTGGGCCGCCGGGTGCTGGGCGCGATCCCCGTCGAGCGCCGGGTCCTGCTCTTCGCCGCCGTGGACGTCGCGGACCATCCGCTGCTCGACGGCCTGACCGTGGCGGAGGCCTTCCGTGCGGGATCCTGGCGGGTCATCGCCCTGGACGGGTCGGGACCGGCGCCCGGAGCCCCTACCGGCCCGGGCGCCCGTACGGGGCCGGCTTCGCGTACGGGAGCGGGCGTGCGTACGGGACCGGCCTCGCGCTCGGGCGCCGCGGACGGACGCCAGGGCTGGCGTCTGGACCCCGAGCGGGTCCTCGGACCGGATGACCGGGTCGTCGTGGCCGCGACCCGCCGGGGCCTGGCCGAACTCCTGGGCCGGGGTGGGCCGGACGGCCGTACGGGCGAGGAGGGAACCTGGGAATCGCGGCGCGATCCGACCGGAGCCGACCGTAGGATCTGACCGCTCGAACGCCCCAGCGTGACGGCTCGACCGCGCTGCCGTGCACACCCCACCGCTCGCCCGCTCGGCAGCCCCACCGCTCGACCCCCGGCGGTCCCACCGTTCGACCCCTGGCGGTCCCACCACAAGCGCCCCACCACGACCGCCCCGGCCTCCCGGGCCCCCGGCCCCGTACCCCTCAGTCAGGAGTTCCTCCGTGAGCACACCGCACAGCGCCGCCCCCGGCCGGTCCCCGCACCGGCTGGACCCGGCGGGCGGCTGCCCGCACGCCGACAACGCCCGGCTGCTCGCCGAGGGCGCCGTCGCCCCGGTGGTCCTGCCCGGCGGGATCGAGGGCATGGCGGTACTCGGCCACGACGCCCTCCGCGACTTCCTCTCCCATCCCGAGGTCGCCAAGGGCCCCCAGCACTTCACTGCCCTCACCGAGGGCCGGATACCCGACGGCTGGCCCCTGCGCACCTTCGCCACCGTGCCGGGCATGACGACGGCGGACGGCGCCGACCACCGCCGGCTGCGGGCCCTGGTCAGCAGCGCCTTCACCGCCCGCCGGGTCGACGAACTCCGCCCCCGCGTCGAGGCCGTCACCGCCGCACTGCTCGACGGACTCGCCGAGGCCGCCGAAGCCGGCGACGGCGTCGCCGACCTGCGCCGGAACTACGCGCTGCCGCTGCCGCTCGGCGTCATCTGCGAACTCCTCGGCGTCGACCCGGCCCACCAGGACCGACTGCACCGGCTCTCCAGCCTCGTCGTCGCCACCGACACCGAGCCCGCACGCGCCGTCGCCGCCAACCGGGAACTCGTCGGACTCCTCGCCGCCATCGCCACCGAGAAGGCCGCCACCCCCGGCGACGACCTCACCAGCGCCCTCATCGCCGCCCGCGACGAGGGCGGCGACCGGCTCAGCCAGCCCGAGTTGATCGGCACCCTGCTCCTGATGATCATCGCGGGGCACGAGACCACCTTGAACCTGGTCACCAACGCGGTCCGGGCGCTCTGCGCCCACCGCGACCAGCTCGCCCTGGTCCAGGAGGGCCGGGCCGACTGGGCGGACGTGGTGGAGGAGACCCTCCGCTGGGACAGCCCGGTCAGCTACTTCCCGTTCCGCTACCCCACCCGGGACCTGACGGTCGACGGCACCCTGATCCCCCGGGGCACCCCCGTCCTGGCCGGATACTCGGCGGCCGGCCGGGACACCGAGGCCCACGGCCCGGACGCCGACCGCTTCGACCTCACCCGTACGACGACGGCGAAGCACCTCTCGCTCGGCCACGGGCCCCACTACTGCCTGGGCGCCCCGCTCGCCCGGCTGGAGGCGACCGTCGCCCTGGAGGCGCTCTTCACCCGCTTCCCGGACCTGGACCTGGCCGTCCCGGAGTCCGAGCTGACCCGCCACTCCGGCTTCGTGGGCAACAGCGTCCGGGCCCTCCCCGTCCGGCTGGGCCGCTGACGGACCGCGCGGGGCCCGCCGGTTCAGCCGGTGCGGCCCCACGCGGTCGAGGGGGAGTCCCGCAGGGACGAGACCAGCCGCAGCAGCCGGTCCTCGTTCCCCGCGAGGCCCGCCGCCCGGAGCGCCTCGTCCGCCTCGGCCATCGGACGGGTGAGCATCACCCCGGCGTACGGGGCGAGCTGGGGGTCGGTCAGCACGGCCCGGGTGGATTCGAGCAGCCGCAGGTACGCCTGGGCCGCCTTGCGTTCGATGGTGGTGATGGTGGTCATTGTCGGGCTCCCTCTCGACAGTTCGGCGCTCACCACCCTCTCGTACGGGTCTGACAACGGCGCTCAGGCCCGGTCGCCGGGCGGTTCCGCCAGCCGCTCCACCAGCCGTTCCAGGAACACCCGCTGACCCTCGACGAGCAGCGGAGCGGCCGTCTCCGGGGCGAACCAGCCCACCCGGTCGATCTCGGGGAACTCGCCCCGGACACCGGACCGCGGCGGCCATTCCATGGTGAAGGTGCCCGGCACGACGGCGGCCGGATCGAGGGTTCCCTCGACGGCCCAGACGGTGACGAGCTTCCCGCCGCGCTGCCGGGACTCGCCGAGCTCCAGCCACGCGCCCTCGGGCGCCGGAAGGCCCAGTTCCTCCTCGAACTCGCGGCGCGCGGCGGCCTCCGGCGTCTCGTCCGCCGTGTACTCGCCCTTGGGGATCGACCAGGCCGCCTGTTCGCGGGACGCCCAGAGGGGCCCGCCCATGTGACCGATGAGCACTTCGACGTCCCCGCCCGTCGTACGGCGGAAGACCAGGAGACCCGCGCTGCGTTTGTCCGACATGGACCCAGTCTGACCGAAGGACCACCCTCGGAGCCCGGCCCCACTCCGCCGGGCCCCGCACCGGAGTCCGGGGCGGACGCTGGACAGGTCATCGCGAGGCCGCCCGCCCCCCTCGTCTCACTCCTCCGCGCCGACCACCACCGGTCCGCCCGCGAGGTCCACTCCGCTCGACCAGCGGGGCGGGAGCCGCACCGACCGCCAGGGGGCGAGTGTGCCGTCCAGCCGCTCCCGCCGCAGCACGACACCGTCCTGGCCGACGGTCAGGAGGGGGCGTACGAGCCGCCGCTCGGGCCGCACCAGGAGGGGCACGGACACCGGGCCGAGGAGCCCGGGCGTCACCCACCGCAGCGGACCGGCCGTCTCGACCGGTACGCCGCGGGTGGGCCAGGGTCGTCCGTCGAGCAGGGCGAGCACGGCGTCCGCCGCCGCCCGGCCCTCGGCGGCGGCCACCGGCGCCGGTTCCCCGCCGTGCAGCAGGTTGCCGACCGCGAACACCCCGGGCTCGGCGGTGCGGAAGGCCCCGTCCGTCGCCGGTCCCCGGGTGCCGGGGACGAGCGGAAGCCCGTAGGCGCGGGCGAGTTCATGGTCCGGGATCCAGTCGCCGGTGAAGACGACGGTGTCGCACCGCAGGGTGGCCGTGCGGCCGTCCCCGGCCTGCACCGTGACCCCGGTGAGCCGACCGCGGCCGTGGAGTTCCGCCACGGCCGTGCCGACGAGCACCGGGACGGGCCCGAACGCGGCCCGGCGCACCCGGCCTTCGGCGACGACCGCCACCACCTCGACGCCCGCCGCGCGCAGCGTCCGTACGGCGTTCCGGGCCACGGGCTCGCCGCCGACGACCACCGCCCGCTTCCCGACGGGCTCCCGCCACCTACGGGACGGGGCGGTCAGCCGCTGGAGTTCGCCGGAGGTCAGCACCCCCGCGGGCCGCGAGCCCGGCACGAGCCGTGCGCTGCGGGGACGTTCGCGGGCCCCGGTCGCGAGGACCACCGCGCGCGCCCGGACGCGTTCGAGGCCGCTGGGGGCGGTGAGGTCCAGAGTGAGCGGCCCGGCCCAGCCGGTGGCCGACACGCCGGTGCGTACGGTCGCCCCTGCCCGTAGCGCCGCCCGCACGGCGCGCCGCGCGTAGGCCGGTCCGTCCAGGGGGCCGCCCAGGGCGTCCGCGCCGAACCCGGGGCGGGCGCAGTGCCGGGGGACCCCGCCCGCCGCCCGCTCCCGCTCCAGTACTTCGACGCGGCCGGCGCCGGCCGCCGCGAGACGGGTGGCCGCCGCCAGCCCGGCGGGTCCGGCGCCCACGACGAGCACGTCCACCGTTCGGTTCACGCTGCCCCTTCCCGTACGCGCGGAGCGACGGCATCCCGGTTCACCGGGCACCCTCCCCGTACTCCTCGAACAGCGCGCGTACCTCGGCGCCGCAGTGGTTGCCCTGGCACCGGCCGCCACGCGCGCGCGTCCTGCGGCGCAGTCCGTCGAGACCGCCCGGCGGGATCGTGGAGGCGAGGGCGGCCCGGATCTCTCCCCGGGTGACCCGCTCGCAGTGGCAGACGATCTCCCCGAACTCCGGGTCGCGGGCGATCAGCCGGGCGTCCCGGTACGGGCGGGGGAAGGCCTCTCCGAGGTTCGGCATCCGGACCCGGGCCGGCGGTCGTTCGGGGCCCGGGTCGAGCCCGCAGTCGGCGAGCAGTCCGCGTACGTGCTCGGCGATGGCCAGGGAGGCGGTGAGCCCGGTGGAGCGGATTCCGCCCACCGTGACGTACCGGAGTGCGGGGTGGGCCGCGATCCGGTAGTCCTCCTGGCCGGTGGCGGCCCGCAGCCCGGCGTAGACCGCGGTCACCTCCTCGTCGAGCAGGGCGGGCAGGATCCGGCCGCCCTGCTCGCGGAGGCCTGCGAGCCCTTCCGCCGTGGTGCCGGTGGCGGTCTTGTCGGTGAGGTCCTCGGCCGTGGGGCCGAGCATGACGTTGCCGTACACCGTCGGCGCGACGAGGACCCCCTTGCCGAGCGGCCCCGGCACGGGAAGCAGGATGTGCCGTACGAGGTCGCGGGCGAACTTGTCGAAGACCAGGAGCTGGCCCCGGCGCGGGGTGACGGTGAAGTCCTCGCGGCCGACGAGCGCGTCGAACGCGTCGGCGTGCAGCCCGCAGGCGTTCACGAGGTGACGCGCCCGCAGCACCCCGCGCCGGGTGACGAGCCGGTGGTACGGATCGCCCGGACGGACCTTCTCCACCCGGCAGTCGAGATGCAGGTCCACCCCGGAGCGGACGGCCTGGGTGGCGTAGGCGAGGGTGGTCGTCCACGGGCAGATCACCGCCTCGCCCGGCACTTCGAGCGCGGCGAGCGCGCCGGGACCCAAGTGCGGTTCCCGCGACCGGAGTTCGGCGGCGGTGAGCATGCGGGTGGCGTGATGCCCGTTGCGTGCGGCCTTCTCGGCGAGGCGGGGGAGGGCGGCGCGCTGCTGCTCGTCCCAGGCGACGAGCAGGGCGCCCACCGGTTCCACGGGGATGCCGGTCTCCCGCGCGTACGCGGAGAGCAGCCGGTGTCCCTCACGGACGAGGCGGGCCTCCAGGGTGCCGGGGGTGGCGTCGAAACCGGTGTGCAGGATGGCGGTGTTGGCCTTCGACGTACCGTCGCCGACGTCGTTCGCCGCATCCACGAGCGCGACCCTCAGCGGGTGGCGGGCCAGTGTGCGGGCGATGGCGGAGCCGACGACGCCCGCGCCGACGACCACCACGTCGTACTCCGCCCCTGAACCCACCGGGAGGGGACCCGTACGGCTGACGCTCATCCGGCCCCACCGGAACCCGAGCCGCCCGCCGCCCCTGCTCCCGCCCCCGTCCGGTCCACCACCGCCGACACCTCCGCCCGGAACCGGGCGAGACGGGCCTCCGCCTCGTCGGCCGAGATCCGGGGTTCGTACACGGCCGAGGGCTTCCACACGGGTACGGCCTCACGGAGCGTGAGTCCCGGTTCGTGGCCCAGCCGGGCCACCGCGCCCACCCCCAGCGCCGTCGCGTCGGGCGACGAGGAGACCTCGACGGGGAGTTGCAGCAGATCGGCCTGGGCCTGCATGAGCAGGGCCGACCGGGTGAGCCCGCCGTCGGCGCGCAGCGAGGTGAGCGGCGCGCCCCGGTCCGCGGCGACGGCCGCGGCGAGGTCCACGACCTGGGCGGCGATGCCCTCGCACAGGGCGCGGACGAGATGGCCCCGGGTGGTGTCCAGGCCGAGGCCGCCGATCGAGCCGCGTACGTCTCCCCGCCACCAGGGCGCGGCGAGCCCGGCGAGCGCGGGAACGAAGGTGACCCCGCCGGTGTCGGGCACCCCGCCGCCGACGGCGTCGATGTCCTCCGCCCCGGAGATGACGCCGAGGTCGGTGAGCCACCGTACGGCCGAGGCGACCGTGTACACCTGCCCGTCGAGACAGTGGGCGACCCGGCCGCGCAGCCGCCAGGCGACGCAGCCGACGAGTCCCGAGGTCGCGCGGTGGGGCTCGGGGCCGGTCTGCGCGAGGAGGAAGGCGCCCGTGCCGTAGGTGCACTTGGCCGCGGCGGGGTCGTCGGCGCTCTGCGCGAGCAGTGCCGCCTGCTGGTCGACCAGGAGGCCGGTGAGGGGGAGCGGCGGGCCGAAGGCGTGCGTGGTGCCGACCGGGGTGTCGCAGTCCACGACTTGGGGGAGCCGTTCGCCGCCCAGGCCGTACAGATCGAGCGCGGTCCCCGACCACGCGACCGTGTCCAGGTCGAGGAGCCCGGTCCGTCCCGCGGTGGCCGCGTCGGTGACGAAGGCGCCCGTGAGCCGGTGGACGAGCCAGGCGTCGCTGGTCGTGACCACGCCCGAGCCGGTGGCGTGGCGGCGGATCCAGGCCATCTTGGGAGCGGCGAAGTACGGGTCCACCGGAAGTCCGGTGATGTGCCTCAACTGCTCGGCGTGGCCGTCGAGTTCGGCGCAGATCGGGGCCGCTCTGCGGTCCTGCCAGACGAGCGCGTCCGTGAGCGGTTCGCCGGTGGCCGGGTCCCAGGCGAGGACGGTCTCGCCCTGGTTGGCGAGGCCGACGGCCACGACCGGGGTGCCCGCCTCGGCGAGCGCCGCGCGCCCGGCGGTGACCACGGAGTCGTACAGCTCACGCGGGTCGACCTCGACCAGGCCTCCCGGCAGATAGCGGGGCCGTACCGGGGCCGTGCCGCTGCCGATGACTCCGCGCTCGGGGCAGAGGACGAGCGCCTTGGTGCCCGAGGTGCCCTGGTCGACGGCGAGTACCGGGCCGCCCGTCATCGTGCCGCTCCTGTCGCCGGGGTCGCTCGGTGATCATCCGGTCACCGAAAAGGGTCAGGGTGCCGTCGTGACGGGTCTTCGTCAAGCCCTGGCGCGGGACCCCGTCAGGTTCCAGCGACCTACCTGACGGTAAGTCAAATTCGGTCGTTGGCTTAATAGTTACTGTCCCAAAAGAAAGTGGACCGGTCGAGTCCAGAGCCCTCTATAGTGATCGCCGATCAACGGCCGGGACGCCCGCCGGGGGACTGACCACCCCCTCCATCCACCGAGGACCCATGTCACCCACACCACCACCCACCCCCTGATGGCCGGACACGGCTTCCGCCCCGTCTACCATCCCGCGGGCCACGACCACGCCCTGCGCAACGTCCTCCAGGACTTACGCACCGGCCGCTGGGTGGCCATGGCCCGGCTCCTCGACGAGACCTCGGACTGGGACGGCTGGACCCGCCGTACCCAGGTCCTCGCCGCCGTCGCCGCCGGCACCGACGTCGTCCACATCTGGCGCGCCGAACAGCCCGACAGCCAGGCCGCCGCCGTGATGCACAGCCGCGTCAGCGTGGAGCGCGCCGTACGCGCCCACCGCGCCGGCCACCCCCGGACCCGGGAACTCTGGCAGGAGGCCTGGACCGCCTGCCGCGACGCCGCGGACCGGTCCCCCGAGGACCCCGTGCCGTGGGTGGGCCTGATCGCCCTCGCCGCTCTCGACGGGCGCCAGCGCATGGCCGAGCACCGGCTCACCCCGCCCGCCCCGATGCTGCCGCCCGGACCCTGGGGCCTGCTCGCGGAGGCGGAGAAGCGCGACCCGTACAACCGCGAGGCGCACCACCGCATGCTCCAGTTCGTCTACGCCCGGCGCCCGGGACCGCTCTCCGAGGCCGTCAACTACTCCCACTGGGCGGCCTCCTCCGCCCCCCTCGGCTCCGCCCTGCACGCCCTCCCGCTCTACGTACGCGTCGAGCGCTACCGGCGCGAGCGCGGCCAGGAGCGCGCCCTCGACCTCCACTGGGTGGCCGAGGACGCCGTACGCGACGCCCGCCGCGCCCTGGACACCTGGTTCCTCTTCACCGCCACCGACGACGCCTCGCTGCTCGACCTCAACCATCTCGCGCACGCCCTCTACGGCGCCCTCCGCTTCGCCGACGCCGCCCGCGTCTTCGAGGCGCTCGGCCCGTACTACACCACCCTGCCGTGGGCGTACCGGACGCCCGATCCGGACGACCGCGCCCTGGCCGAAGAGGTCTTCCTGCGCGCCCGAGCCCGCTGCCTCAGCGGCTGACGGCCGCCCCGGCCTCACCAGCCCGTCTCGCCCGCCCCGCTCCTACGCCCCACCTGACCCACCCGCCCCGCTCCGTACGCCCGTCCCCCACCTCAGCCCGTCCCGTCCCCGGAGGAACCCCGCTCATGTCCCGCGCCGACGCTCCCGCCGACCCGATACGCACACCACCGCCCGCCCAGGACGAGGAGGCGAGACTCAGAGAGCTGGGCTACCAGCCCGTCCTCGCCCGCCGCATGGGCGGCTTCGGCAACTTCGCGATCAGCTTCTCGGTCATCTCCGTCCTCTCCGGCTGCATGACCCTCTACGGCTTCGGCATGGGCACCGGCGGCCCCGCCGTCATGCTCTGGGGCTGGGCCGGCGTCGGGCTGTTCGTGCTGTGCGTCGGTCTCGCCCTCGCCGAGGTCACCAGCGCCTACCCGACCTCCGGCGCCCTCTACTACATGGCCGACCGGCTCGGCGGCCGTCGCTGGGGCTGGTACACCGGTTGGCTCAATCTGCTCGGTCTGCTCGGCGCCATCGCCGGCATCGACTACGGCGCCGCCCTCTTCACCGGAGCGTTCCTCAACCTCCAGTGGGGCTTCGAGCCCACCGCGGGATCCACCTTCCTGATCTTCCTGGCGATCCTGCTGCTCCACGCCGTCCTGAACCTCTTCGGCGTCCGCCTGGTCAGCGTGCTCAACTCGATCAGCGTCTGGTGGCACCTGGCCGGTGTGGCGATCATCGTCGGCGCCCTCGCGTTCGTCCCCGACCGGCACCAGTCCGTCGAGTTCGTCTTCACCGAGTTCGTCAACGACACCGGATGGGCCAACCCGTTCTACGTCGCCGCCATCGGTCTGCTCCTCGCCCAGTACACCTTCTCCGGCTACGACGCCTCGGCCCACCTCTCCGAGGAGACCTCCAACGCCTCCGTCACCGCCGCCAAGGGCATCGTGCGGGCCATCTGGGTCTCCTGGATCGCCGGATTCGCCCTGCTCGCCGGGCTGAGCTTCGCCATCCAGGACTACGCCGCCACGCAGAACAGCGCCACCGGGGTCCCGCCCGCCCAGATCCTCCTGGACGCGCTCGGCTCCGGCGGCGCCACCGCCCTGCTCCTCGTCGTGATCGTCGCCCAGCTCTTCTGCGGCAACGCCGAGGTCGCCGCCGCCAGCCGGATGGTCTTCGCCTTCAGCCGCGACAACGCCCTTCCCGGCTCGGCGATCTGGCGGAAGGTCAGCGGACGCACCCAGACCCCGGTCCCCGCCGTCTGGCTGGCGGTGGGCATCGCCGCGCTGCTCGCCGTCCCCTCGCTGTACTCGGCCACCGCCTACGGCGCCGTCACCGCGATCAACGTCATCGGCATCACGCCCGCCTACGCCATCCCGATCTACCTGCGGCTGCGCGCCGGGAACCGGTTCACCCCCGGCCCGTGGAGCCTGGGCCGCTGGAGCAAGCCCATCGGCTGGACCGCCGTCGTCTGGGTGGCGCTGGTGACCGTGCTGTTCTGTCTTCCGCAGAAGTCGCCGGTGACGGTCGATACCATGAACTACGCCGTGATCGCGCTGGCCGTCGTCCTCGTCCTCGCCAGCGTCTGGTGGTACGTCGCCCGCCGCTCGTACGGCACCCCGACGGCGTACGGCAACGCCCGCGAGGAGGCGGAGATCGCCGAGGGCATCGTCTGACGCCGGACCCGGCTCCTGTCCCCTTACCGGACAGGAGCCGGAGACACCGTCAGGCGCTGAACTCGTACGTCCAGGCCGCCGACCGGGCCGAGAAGTCGATGTCCGTGATCTCCAGGGCGTGGCCGTGCTGGTCGCTCACCACCCGGTGGACGACCAGCCGGGCCGCGCCGCCGGCCGTCGTCGTGGTCGGCCCGGGCGGCACGCCCACCGACTCCCGGTGGGTGATCCGCAGCCCCGCCTGGTGCATCCAGTGGTAGAGCAGCCGCAGGTCCGGCTGCTGACGGCAGTCCCGCCCCCGCCGGTAGCGCGACAGCTGCGGGATCTCGGCCAGCGCGGGCCGGGAGAACCACGACACCGCCCGCTGGAGCGCGGCGCCCTGCGGTCCGAGCACCGTGTGCCGGTGCACGAGGGTCGGTTCGCCCGGGGTGAGCAGGAGGCGCGGCGCCAGCGGAGCGGGCGGCGGCTCCCAGGTGAGGGAGGCCCGGACGAGCGCCTCCGCCGCGCGCGGGCCGCCGGGGAAGGTCGGCCGGCCGGCCGTCGGAACCGGGACGACGGGCTCGCCCCCGGCTCCGCCCGCCTCGGCCGGGGCGGCGAACGTGCCGCGCCGGTCGGTGACCACCAGCCGTTCGTCCCGCAGGAGTTGGAGTGCGCTGCGCACGGTCTGCCGGTTGACGTGGTGGCACTGGGACAGGGATCGTTCCGAAGGGAGCCGGCTGCCGGGGGAGATGCGCCGGTCGGCGAGGTCCTCGCGCAGTGCGGCGGCGACCCGGAGATAGAGCGGCGCGTCCGCCGCCGCCTCGGAATCGGGCTCGGCCATGATCAAACCCTCTCTTCGCTCAGCGTGACCGCAAGGGTCGGATGGGTGATCAATTCCTATCATTGGTCTAAACCATTTAGCTAGGCCGGTCGGGCAGAGTGGCCGAAACGGTCGTGGCCGCTTGTAATGAGGGGGCAGGTGACGGGTACCGGACCGCGTCGGCGGGAAAGGCGGGTGAGGCCGGATGACGACACCGTCGGAGCGCGCCGCGCGGGGCAAGGCGGCCCGCAAGAAGGTTCCCCGGTCCTCCCACGGCCGCTGGATACCCAGCTCCCAGCGCCCCGACCCCATCGACGTCCTGGAACGCCAGTCCCTCGACCGGCTCCCCGACCTCGTCCCCCTCCGGTACGCCCGGATGGCGGCCTCCCCCTTCGCCTTCCTGCGCGGTGCCGCCGCCGTCATGGCCGCCGACCTCGCCGCCCAGGGCCACACCGGACTCACCGTCCAGCTCTGCGGCGACGCCCACCTCCTGAACTTCGGGGTGTACGCCTCACCCGAACGGGCGCTCCTCTTCGACGTCAACGACTTCGACGAGACGCTCCCCGGGCCCTTCGAATGGGATGTGAAACGGCTCGCCGCCAGCGTCACCGCCGCCGCCCTCCAGAACGGCAGCACCAAGGCCAAGGCCCACCGCGCCGCCCTCGTCGCCACCGAGTCGTACCGCACCCAGATGCGCCACCTCGCCGGCCTCGGCGAACTCACCGTCTGGTACGAGCGCATCGCCGCCGACGACCTCGTCCCGCTCGTCCGCCGCGGCGACCGCGCCCGCTTCACCGACCGGCTCGCCCGCGCCCGCCGCCGCACCAGCCTCCAGGCCCTCGGCAAGCTCACCGAGGCCGACGCGACCGGCGCCCGGCACATCGTCGACGACCCGCCGCTCCTCGAACGGACCACGGACATCGACCGGGTCACCATCGGCAAGATCTTCAGCGACTACCGCAGCTCCCTCGCCGAGGAGCGCCGCGTCCTGCTCGACCGCTACCGCTTCCGCGACGCCGCCCGCAAGGTCGTCGGCGTCGGCAGCGTCGGCACCCGCTGCTTCGTCATCCTCCTCGAAGGGCGCGACGAGGGGGACCCGCTCATCCTCCAGGTCAAGGAGGCGGGCCCCTCCGTCCTTGAGCCGTACCTGGCGCCGAGCGCCCACTCCCACCAGGGGCGCCGCGTCGTGTCCGGCCAGCGCCTCACCCAGGCCGCCAGCGACATCTTCCTCGGCTGGATGACCGGACCCGAGCAACGGCACTTCTACTGGCGCCAGCTGCGCGACATGAAGGGCTCGGCCGAGGTCGAGACCATGTCACCGTCGCTGCTGCGGGAGTACGCACGGCTCTGCGGCCGGGCCCTGGCCCGCGCGCACGCCCGCTCGGGCGACCGCATCGCCATCGCGTCCTACCTCGGCGGGTCCGATGTCTTCGACCGGGCGATCGCCGACTTCGCGCTCACCTACGCGGGCCAGAACGCCGACGACTACGCGGCGCTCGGCGCGGCGATAGCGGCGGGGATGGTGACGGCGGCGCCGGGTACGTGACGGGGACGGCGGGGGTGGACGGCGCGGCCCCCGCCAGTATCCCGCCCACCCCCAATGCCCTACGCCCTACGCCTCACCCCTCGCGGCGCAGAGGTGGCTCCACCGGTGTCTCGGCCACCGGCCCGAAGAGCACCGCCCGGGCGACCGAGGGGGCGAAGACGCCGGTCAGCGGGGCGGTCAGGTTCAGCGCCGCGCGGAAGGGCGTGCCCACGACGGGATCGCCGGCGGACCGCGCCTGCACCCGGCGCAGGTACCAGCCGACGACCTTGTCCAGCGGAGCCGGCTTTACGGCGTCGCCCGTAGCGCCGGGCATCTTCTTGTCGGCTCCGGCCGAGATGTCCCAGGCCGGCTTCGAGGCGTCGAGCAGTGCGCGCTGCACCACGCGGGTGGTCGGGGTGCGCCTGGGGTCGGCGAGCGCCCGGCGGAGCGCGACGGCGCTGAGCGCGGCGACGGCCATGCCCTGTCCGTAGATGGGGTTGAAGGCGCACAGGGCGTCGCCGGTGGCGAGGAATCCGGCCGGACGGCGGCCCGGACGGTCGTAGCGGCGACGGATGTTGGCGGTCCGGCGGAATCCGTACACGGGGGACTCCGGCTCGGCCCGGGCGAGCCAGTCGCTGATCACCGGGTGCGGCAGCCGCTTCGCGTACTCCTCGAACGCGCCGTCCTCGCTGGGGGGCTCGTCGCCGCGCAGCCCGGAGAGGGTGACGAGATGGCGCCCGTCGCCGAGGGGCAGGACGACTCCGCCGTACACCTGGGTGGGGTTGGGGACGACGTAGTAGCCGCGCGCGTCGGTGTCGGTGTCCTGCGCGGTGGTGCGGTACACGCGGGTGCCGTACGCCAGACCGGTGTCGAGAGTCTCCTCGTGCGGGGCCTCGGCGCCGATGCCCGCAAGCCAGTCGGCGGCCTTCGTCGACCGCCCGGAGGCGTCGACGACCAGATCGGCGGCGAGGGTACGGGTCTCCTTGCCGGCCCCCGCGCCGCGCTCCCGCAGCCGAACGCCGCGCACGCGCGCGGAGTCGCCGGTCAGGCCCACGGTCTCGGTGCCGTCGACCAGCTCGATCCGGGGATCGGCGAGCACGCGCTGCCGCACCAGCCACTCCAGCTGCGGGCGGGGACCGGTGTAGAAGTGGGCGGTCGCGGGCGTACGCCGGAACCACTGGCCGTCCTGCCACTGGACCATGTCCTCGGGGACGCCCACCTTGGGCGCGCCGAGCTCCCGCAGCTCCTGTATGAAGCCGGGAAGCAGTTCGTCGAGCGCCTGCTGCCCGCCGGCGATGAGCACATGCAGGTGCCGCCCCTGCGGAACGCCGGGCCGCGTCTCCGGCCCCTCGGGGAAGCGGTCGCGCTCGACGACCGTCACCTTCTCCGCGTGCTCGGCCAGCACCCGAGCGGCCAGCATCCCGGCGAGACTTCCCCCGATGACCACCGCGTGACGTGTCACCCGGCGGCCCAAGTCGTCGTCCATACCCGCCCCTTCGCGTAGTGGAACTCCAACGACCCAGTATCCACAAGGGCACGAACCACGGCCCGCCACCGCCGCGCGGTTTCGGCCACCGGGTGCACGGCATAGGGTGACGGACATGGCATGTGCACGTTCGAGCGGACCCGCGGGCTTCGGGTAGCCCGCCAGGACATCCCTGGCGGTGCCCTCCGACGGAGTCCCATGGGTCTGGACCCGCCCGAGCGGGCTCTGGCTCTTCTGCGCGGACGAGAAGTTGCCGCATGCTCGACCACGCGGCGATGGGCACGATGGCCATCCTCCGTGTCCGGTGACCATCTCAGGGCGCCGTTTCGGTCAGCGGCCCGCGAGGAGTGACGCGGCCACCGCCGCCCCGGGTGCGGCGGTGAGCCCGGCCAGGGCCCAGGCGACCCACACCCGCCCTGGCCGGGTGGACGCGGCTGCTCGCGGCGTGTGGCGCAGCGCCGCCCAGCGTCGGGCTTCTTCCCGCTGTTCGCGTGCGTACTGAGCCCGGCCGCGGATGGCCAGGGCTCCTGACACCGCCGCTCCCACCCCCACCACAACGCCTATGAGCGCCCAGTGCGCCGACGTCAGCAGCAGGGGGACGACGAGCGCCGCGGCAGCCCAGCCGGTGAGGCAGGCCACGGCTGCCGTTCGGAGGGATGCGGGGCGGTCTGCGCCGGCGCGGATGTCAGTGATCGCGGGGATGTACCAGACGCACCCGGAGGCGGTCGCGGCCCCGATGCCCAGGGCGAGCACGGCCGCGGTCATCGGTGGCTCACCGCCTCGTCCGGCTTGTTCTGGAGGTGGTCGAGGGCGGCGATCTCCGGGTGGTGCAGGTCGAAGGCCGGGGATTCGGAGCGGATCCGAGGCAGGGCGACGAAGTTGTGCCGCGGCGGCGGGCAGGAGGTGGCCCACTCCAGCGAACGGCCGTAGCCCCACGGGTCGTCGACCTCGACCTTCTTGCCGTACTTGGCGGTCTTCCAGACGTTGTAGAAGAACGGCAGGAAGGCGAGACCAAGGAGGAAGGAACCGATGGTGGAGACCGTGTTCAGGGCGGTGAAGCCATCGGCGTCGAGGTAGTCCGCGTACCGGCGCGGCATGCCCTCGGCACCCAGCCAGTGCTGGACGAGGAAGGTAGCGTGGAAGCCCACCGTGAGGGTCCAGAAGGTGATCTTGCCCAGCCGTTCGTCGAGCATCTTGCCCGTGAACTTCGGCCACCAGAAATGGAAGCCGGCGAACATCGCGTACACGACCGTGCCGAACAGCGTGTAATGGAAGTGCGCGACGACGAAGTACGAGTCGGAGACGTGGAAGTCCATCGGCGGCGAGGCCAGGATGACGCCGGTCAGACCGCCGAAGGTGAAGGTCATGAGAAAGCCGGTGGCCCAGAGCATCGGGGTCTCGAAGGACAGGGACCCCTTCCACATCGTTCCGATCCAGTTGAAGAACTTCACGCCCGTCGGTACGGCGATGAGGAACGTCATGAAGGAGAAGAACGGCAGGAGCACGCCACCGGTGACGTACATGTGGTGCGCCCACACGGTCACGGACAGACCGGCGATCGCGATGGTCGCGGCCACCAGACCGATGTAACCGAACATCGGCTTGCGGCTGAAGACCGGGATGACCTCGGAGATGATGCCGAAGAACGGCAGGGCCAGAATGTAGACCTCGGGGTGGCCGAAGAACCAGAAGAGGTGCTGCCACAGCAGCGCGCCACCGTTCGCCGCGTCGAAGACGTGCGAGCCGAACTTCCGGTCGCATTCGAGGGCGAAGAGCGCCGCGGCGAGAACCGGGAAGACCATCAGCACGAGCAAGGACGTGAGCAGCACGTTCCAGACGAAGATCGGCATCCGGAACATCGTCATCCCCGGGGCGCGCATGCAGAGGATCGTGGTGATGAAGTTGACCGCGCCCGCGATCGACCCGAAACCGGAGAGCGCGACACCCATGATCCACAGGTCGGCGCCCAGGCCGGGCGAGTGGATGGCGTCGGAGAGCGGCGCGTAGAGGAACCAGCCGAAGTCCGCGGCCCCACCGGGGGTGAGGAAGCCCCCGGCGGCGATCAGCGAGCCGAACAGGTAGAGCCAGTAGGCCAGCATGTTCAGCCGGGGGAAGGCCACGTCGGGCGCGCCGATCTGCAGCGGCATGATCCAGTTCGCGAAGCCGGTGAAGAGCGGCATGGCGAAGAGCAGCAGCATGATCGAGCCGTGCATGGTGAACGCCTGGTTGAACTGCTCGTTCGACATGATCTGCGTGCCGGGGCGCGCCAGCTCGGCGCGCATCATCAGGGCCATGACACCCCCGATGACGAAGAAGAACAGCGCGGAACAGAGATAGAGCGTCCCGATCTGCTTGTGATCGGTCGTCGTCAGCCATGACACCCACGTGGGCCGTCCGCTGCCCTCACCGGCGGTCGGGGCCAGGAGCGAAGGCTCACTGGACTTCACCTGAATACTGCGTGCCTCGTCCACCGGACGGAGACCTCCACTTCCGCTCGCGTTTCGAACGGCTGGGAAGGGCCGTGTACGGGGGATGCCTCGGCCCTTCCCGGCCGCCCGCCCATGCTGCTGGCCGGCTCCCGGACCCGGGCAGGGCCCAGCGGTACCCGGAGCCGGCGCCGTGGCAGGGCCGAACGGCCCCGGCCGTTCGTGCTCCCGCCGCTCCTCGTAGGCTGCGACGGTCCCCCGGGGACACCCCCTGGTCGGCCCGCCGCCGTCCGGACGTTCGCCACACGAGACGAGAGCAGACGGCAGACATGTCCGACACCACACCGAGGCCGCATCCACCCTGGCCCCGGCTCGACGTCCCCGAGCGGATACACGGCCTGCTCGCCGCGGTCATGGACCTCGGCCGCGACCTCGAACTCCCGCAGGTGCTGCGGAGCATCGTCGAGGCCGCGGTCAGTCTCACCGACGCCCGGTACGGGGCGCTCGGCGTGGTCGACGACGGGCAGAAGCTGTCGCAGTTCCTGCCGGTGGGCATGGCCGAGGACCTGGTCGCGCGGATCGGCACGGCGCCGTGCGGGCACGGCATCCTCGGCGAACTGATCCACAACCCGATGCCGCTGCGGCTCGACGACCTCACCCGGCATCCCAGCAGCTTCGGGTTCCCGGCGCATCATCCGCCGATGCGGACTTTCCTCGGGGCACCGATCCGGGTCCGCGACGAGGTCTTCGGCAACATCTACCTGACCGAGAAGCGGAGCGGCGGAGCGTTCGACGCCGACGACGAGGCGGTCCTCACCACACTGTCGACGGCGGCGGGCGTGGCCATCGACAACGCCCGGCTCTACCACGACAGCCAGCGCCGGGAGCGCCGCCTCGAAGCGCTCGGCGAGATCACCCGCGAGCTGCTCGCCGGCACGGAAACGGACGTGGTCCTCCAGCTCATCACCCAGCGCGCCATGGAGGTCGCCGACGCCGACCAGGCCGCGATCCTGCTCCCGACCGGCTCGGGGCTGGAGCTGTCGGTCCGGGTGACGTACGGAGACTCTGCCGCGGCAGTCGACGGGGCCAGGCTCCCGGCGACCGGCTCGCTCGCGGGTCTCGCGGCCCACACCCGGCGTACGGTCGTGTCGGCGGACGTCCGTGCCGATCCCCGAGGCCGCGCACTCGAGGCCACCGTGCCCGCCCACGGCCCGGTGGTCGCTGTGCCTCTTCCCCTCGACGACGCCGTGTGCGGGGCTCTGCGCCTGAGCCGACGCGCAGGGACGCCCACCTTCGACACCAACGAGACGCTCTTGATCAGCGGTTTCGCCGATCAGGCGGCGATCGCCCTCGAACTCGCCCGGCGGCGGGCCGAGTCCGAGGAGCTCGCCGTGCTCCACGACCGCGACCGCATCGCACGCGACCTGCACGACGTCGCGATCCAGCGGCTCTTCGCCACGGGAATGACGCTGCAGAGCGCGACCCGGACGATCGGGGACGCCGGTGCCGCGGAGCGGGTCGCGCGAGCGGTGGACGATCTCGACGCCACCATCCAGATCATCCGCTCCACGATTCTTCAGCTACGCACGGCCGACGACGACCGCGGCGGTCCCGCGCTACGCCGACGACTCGCCGAGACTGTCCAACTGGCCTCTCAGCACCTGGGGTTCATGCCCTCGCTGCGGATCTCGGGCCCGGTCGACAGCACCGTCTCCGGCGCGCTGGCCGAACACGTGCTGGCGGTGGTGGCAGAGGCCCTGAGCAATACCGCACGACACGCGCGGGCGAGCCATGCCGGCGTGGAACTCTCCATCCCCGACGCGGCCGACCGACTGGTCCTGACGGTCACGGACGACGGGGTCGGCCTGGGGCGGGCCCGCCCGACCGGCGGGCTGCTCAACATGGGCTCGCGCGCGGAGCAGTGCCGGGGAAGTCTTCGTCTCGACGCGTCCGGAGAGCATGGTGCGAGGATCACCTGGAGCGCCCCGCTGTCCGCGAACTGACAGCCCGCTCACCAGGGTTCACCGACCGCGTCCCGGGGCGTCCCGGAGCCGTTCGGCGATCATCGCCGCCTGAAGCCGGCGCCCCACCCCCAGCTTGCCGAGGATGGACGACACGCGGTTCTTCACCGTCTTCTCGGCGAGGAACAGCCGATCGGCGATCTGGCGATTCGTCAGGCCGAGCCCGATCAGATCGAGGATCTCCAGCTCGCGGGGTGAGAGCCGGTCGAGTTCTCCGGGCACGACCGCCTCGGGCTCCGGCTTGGGCTCCCGTATCCGGGCCATCACACGGCTCGTCAGCCGGGGGTCGAGGAGCGACGTGCCCGTCGCGACCGCGCGGACGGCGGCCACCAGGTCCGAGCCGCCGATCTGCTTGAGAACGTATCCCGCCGCGCCCGCCATGATGGCGTCGAACAGGGCCTCGTCGTCGTCGAACGAGGTCAGCATCAGGCAGGCCAGCTCCGGCAGCTCCGCACGGAGTTCGCGGCACACCTCCACGCCCTCGTGATCGCCGCCGGTCGCGGTGCCGAGGCGTACGTCGAGCACGGCCACGTCCGGCCGTGCCGCGGGCACCCGGGCGAGCGCCTCCCGGGCACTGGCCGCCTCGCCGACCACCACGATGTCGGGCTCGGCTTCGAGCAGATCGCGCACTCCCCGGCGCACGACCTCGTGGTCGTCGAGCAGGAAGACCCGCACGGACATGCCGGAGGGGTCGGCGGAAGCGGTGGGATGTCCGGCGGTCAGCACGTTGTCACCAAGAACTCCAGGGCAGGGGCGAGACGGCCACGCGCGAGGGCGGTGGCCTTCGGGCCGGTCCACTGCCCGGCCCCGGGCGAAACGAGCGCCAGTATGACAACACCGGCTCCGGGCCCTTCGGCCCCGGGTCCATGGGGCCGAACGGCCCTATCCGGCACGTCCGTCCCCGTGTTCGACTCGCCTCCGCGACCTGGGGTGCCGGCCCCGGCGCGGCCCGGCCGTCCCCCAGGCCCCGGGCCCGGCACACCCAGGCCGCGCCAGTACCCCCCTGACCGGTCTCACAGCAGGCGGCTCCAGTAGTCCCAGAAACGTGTGGCGATCAGCATCACGATGCTGCCGCACCACACGACCGGTACAGCCCAGTGGAACTCCACCGCCCCGGCGACCAGGAGCCTCGGCGCGCGCAGGACGCCGTGCTTCAGGTTGTGCACCGTCGTGTACCAGAACATGACGACGGTCGCCGCCCAGGCCAGACAGCACCACAGGCACAGGGCGCCGATCTCGTACAGGGCCTGGCTCATCAGCCACATGCAGAAGCCCGCCCCCAGCAGCGCACCGAAGTTGAGCCCGAGCCAGAACCAGCGCCGGTAGCGGGCCCCGGCCAGCGCGCCGACGCCGATCGCGACGACGACGCCATAGGCGACGAGGCCGAGCATCGGGTTCGGGAACCCGAACACCTCCGCTTGCTCGCTGCGCATCACGCTGCCGCAGGAGATCACCGGGCTGAGGTTGCAGGACGGGATGAAGCCGGGGTCCTGAAGGATCAGGAACTTGTCCAGGGTGATCACCCATGAGGCGAGCAGCCCGAGCCCGCCGGTGATCACCAGGAGCCACGCGAAGGCACACGTGGCTCCGGTCCTGCGGTCGGCCGGGAGGGTCTCCCCGGAGGTGGCGCGGTCATGCAGAACGCTGGTCATCGTCGCTCTTTCGTGCGGCAGGCGGGTCGGGCGGCGGGGACCGAAGGGGCTGTCGCCCCGCGAACCGCCCCGACCGGCCACACCACCTCCACCCTCACCCCGTGCGCCCTCGCGTAGGCCACCATGTGCGCGGTGGCGTCCCGCCCGTTGGTCGGGGACCCGTCCCAGACCGCCAGCAGCAGGTCGCTCCGGGCGACCAGCGCCTCGTCGGCGCGCACGCGGGAGTCACGGTCCGCGGGGTCATAGGCCAGCAGGCGGACCTCCTCCGCGAGCGCCATCAGCTCACGGGCCGGCTCCAGGTCGCGCGGCGGCAGCGGTGCCGGCACGGCACCCCGCGCGGGCAGGACCGCGACGAGCTGTCGACCCGACGCCCGCACAGCGCGGGCGAAGGGCACCGACGCTCCCGATCCGACGCGAACCAGACCGGGCGCGGGATCGGCGTACCGCTCCAGGCGTACGCGCAGCTCTCGCTCCACCATGGCCGACGTGTCCGGGGGCAGCTCCTCGTGTCCCACCACCGCGATCATGTCTCTCCTCACCTTCCCGCCCGCCGGGCACTCGTCGGCTGTCGCTCCGTGGGACCTGTGAGGTCCGCCGCTCAGTGAACAGTCACCTGCGGCCGGGGTGACAGGGGCCGAACGGCCCTTCCCGGCCGCGCCCACGTGACCTGTACTGAGGCCGTCGGAGCCCCACGGCCCCTACTCGCGCACCGCGCGACCCCACCGAAGCCCCCAGGCAGGCACCCGTGCACAAGGAAGCAGTCCCCGACCTCGCCGACCCCCACCGGGCCGACTCCGCGGCGGAGCCGAGGCGACGCATGGTCGAGCTGGACAGCGACGAGGCGCTGCGGCTCCTCTCCGAAGTGTCGCTCGGTCGCATCGTCTTCACCCAGCGGGCGCTCCCCGCCATCCGCCCCGTCAACCACCTTGTGGACGGCGGCGACATCATCATCCGCACCCACGAGGGCGCGGCGCTGGCCCGGCACGCCCAGCAGGCCGGTCCCAGCGGTGTCGTCGTCGCCTACGAGGCCGACGACATCGATCTCGCGACCCGCCTCGGCTGGAGCGTCGTCGTCACCGGCTACTGCCAGCTGATCACCGACCTCGAAGAGGCCGCCCGGTACCGGGCGGCACTCCACCCGTGGACCGACCAGCACTTGGACTACGTCGTCCGCGTGCATCCGGACCTCGTCACGGGCATCCGACTCGTCGCCGCCGACTGACACCGCTCCGCCGGGCGCTCCGGTCCCCGCAGGGCCGGAGCCCCTCCTCATGGGGCCGACCGCGTCACGCGGTCCGCGGTGCGGGAGAGAAGACGGTTGCACCCCGTTCCGCACACGGCCGGGGGCCCCACGGCTCACCGTGCCCGCGCCTCACGCGGCGCCCGCCACCTCCTCGGCCGCGCGCCGCCCGGCCAGGGGCGACGGAGGGCCGCGCCCCGGCCCGTCCGAGGCCCGGGCCCGGGCCCGTGCCACGTGCACGGGCCCGGTGGACGTTCAGGCGCGTGAACTCGCCCCGGCCGCACGACGGGCGAGGAGCGCGGCGCGGCGTTCGTCGAACCGGGCGGCCTGGGTGTCCAGATCGCCGAGGAACACGCCGAGCTCGTCCTGGGCCTTGAGGCCGTCGGGACCCAGGCCGGAGATGTCCATGACCTTGAGGTGGCGCAGTACCGGCTGGAGCACGTCGTCGTGATGGACTCGCAGGTTGTAGACGCCGCCGACGGCGATCCGTACCGCCGCCCGCTCGAAGCCGGGCATGCCGTGACCGGGCATGCGGAAGCCGGTGACCACATCGGCGACGGCCCGCATCGCCTGGTCCGGGGCGAGTTCCAGGGCGGCCTTGAGGAGGTTGCGGTAGAAGACCATGTGGAGGTTCTCGTCCCTGGCGACCTGGGCCAGCATGCGGTCGCAGACCGGGTCACCGGACAGGTGGCCGGTGTTGCGGTGCGAGATGCGGGTGGCCAGTTCCTGGAAGGCGACGTAGGCCACGGTGTGCAAGGGCGAGTGCCGGTTGTCCGAGACGAAGCCCGCGCTCATGTGGGTCATCCGGGCCCGTTCGAGGGCGGCCGGGTCCACGGCCCGCGTGGCGAGGAGGTAGTCGCGCAGCACGATGGAGTGCCGGGCCTCCTCAGCGGTCCAGCGGTGCACCCACGTACCCCAGGCGCCGTCACGGCCGAACAGGGTGGCGATCTCGTGGTGGTAGCTGGGCAGGTTGTCCTCGGTCAACAGGTTCACCACCAGCGCGACGCGGCCGACCTCGGTGAGCGTGGACTGCTCCGGTGACCAGGCTTCGCCGCCCAGCGGTCCATCGAAGTCCCGGCCCTGGCTCCACGGCACGTACTCGTGCGGCATCCAATCCTTGAACACGCTCAGATGCCGGTTGAGTTCGCGCTCCACCACCTCCTCCAACGCGACGAGGAGTTCGGCGTCGGTCCAGGTGAGACGGGCAGGGGGCATGGGCGGGGCTCCAGCTCTCGGTGCGGCGCGAAACCTACGGGTGCGTAGGTCGGTCACCGTAGGCGGACAGGAGCGGGCACCGGCTAGGGCCGTTCGGCCCTGGGAACCAGGGCCTATAGGGCACTTCACCCCGATGTGATACTGGCGTGCCATTTCGGCTCTGCAATACGTTCATACTCATTTCCGACAGGATTCGCGCCAATGCCGTGCCCACCCCGTCCGCTCCGACTTCTCCGATTCCCGCGTCCACCGCACCTCGCTCCGTACGCCTTCGCCGCTTGCGTCCTGGCCCGCACGAGTCCCGCGTCCGGCGCCTGTGCGAGGGACCTCTGATGACGCCGACACCTGGTGCGGGGACCTGTGAGGCGACCCCGCTGCACGAGGACTATCACGCCCTGCTGGCGCGGCACGAGGCGATGCGGCTGCGCCGTAGCCTGCTGGCGCCCGCACGGCAGTCCGGGGCGGGCGAAGCCGATCCGCTCGGCACCGCGGGCGCGTACGACGGCGCGTACGACCAGACCGTCATCCTGCGGGATCTCCATCTGGTCACGCCTTTCGACGAGTTGATCACCCACCTCTATGCGGCGATGTTCGAGCGGCGCCCCTACCTGCGGTCACTGTTCCCCGAATCGATGGAGTTCCAGCAGGCCCATCTCGCCAGGATCTTCCAGTACTTGATCGACCATCTGCACCGGCCCGCCGACATCGCCGTCACCCTGCGCCAGTTGGGCGGCGACCACCGCAAACTCGGCGTCCGGGCAGCGCACTTCGAAACGTTCGAGCAGGCGCTCCGCGAGGGGCTGCACCGCCGCGCAGGCGTGTGGTGGAGCCCCGAGCTCGAAGGAGCCTGGCTGCGGATGGTGCGGTTCGCCGTCGCGGCCATGGTCGACGGCGCCGAGGCGGCGATGACCGAACCGCTGTACTGGAACGGCGTCGTGAGCGCGCACGAGCTCCGCCGCCCCGATCTCGCCGTGCTCCGCGTCCGCACGGCCGAGCCCTACCCCTACAAGGCCGGGCAGTACGCCGCCGTGGAGTCACCGCTGCTCCCGCGGACCTGGCGGCGCTACTCCCTGGCCCGCGCACCCCGGCCCGGCGCGGAGCTGGAGTTCCACGTGCGGCACACCGCCCCGGGCGGCCTGAGCGAGGCCCTGGTCAAGCACACCCGCGTCGGCGACACCCTGCGCCTGGGCCCGGCCCGCGGCCGGATGACGACCGACGACGACAGAGCCCGCGACGTCCTGCTCGTGGCCGGCGGCACCGGATGGGCGCCTCTCAGAGCCCTGCTGGAAGACCTGGCCGACCACCGCGAGCCGGGCCGCGCTGTCCATCTGTTCCTCGGCGCCCGCCACCGTGCCGACCTGTACGACATGCCGGCCGTGACCGTGCTGGAGCGGCGGTGTCCCTGGCTGCGCGTGATCCCCGTGATCGGGCAGGGACCCGGGGCCGGACACGAAGCGACGATGGCTGAGGCCGTGGCCCGGCACGGCCTCTGGCAGCGGCACGTGGCCTGCCTGGGTGGCCCGCCCGCCATGGTCGGTGCCGTGACGGACGTCCTGGCCGCCACGGGTGTGCCCGCCGAGCGGATCCGCCACGACCCGGTCAGCGCGGGCGGGACCGAACCCATACAGCACGGAGAGTGGGCAGAAGCGGCCTCGTAGACGGCGCGAGTGACTCAGGTCACCAGGGCCTGTCGTCAGACTCCCGCCTGCCCCACGACGCCCGGTACGGCGAGAGCACGCACCGGACGCCGCGGGGCCGCCCTTCGGGCGACGACGGGAGTGCGACGACAGGCCCTAGGAGCGGTCGGCCACGGCCGTCACAGCGTCGCCGCGAGTCGTGTTCCCTGGTCGATGGCGCGCTTGGCGTCCAGTTCGGCGGCTACGTCCGCGCCGCCGATCAGGTGTGCCACTCGGCCCGCCGCCACCAGGTCCTCGTACAGGTCGCGGCGCGGCTCCTGGCCCGCGCACAGCACCACCGTGTCGACCGGGAGCAGCTGCGCCTCCCCGCCGATCGTGAGGTGCAGGCCCTCGTCGTCGATCCGGTCGTACGACACACCCGCGACCATCGCCACGCCCCGGTGCTTGAGCTCGGTGCGGTGGATCCACCCCGTGGTCTTGCCGAGGCCCGCGCCGACCTTGGACTCCTTGCGCTGGAGCAGGTGCACCTGGCGCGGCGCCGCACCGCGTTCGGGGGTGCGCAGCCCGCCCCGGTTCTCGTACGACGTGTCCACGCCCCACTGGCGGAAGTACGTCTCGGGGTCCTGGCTCGCGCCCTCCCCGCCGTCCGTCAGGAACTCCGCGACGTCGAAGCCGATGCCGCCCGCACCGATGATCGCGACCCGCTCGCCGACGGGCGCGCCGTCCCGCAGCACGTCCAGGTAGCTCAGGACGCTCGGGTGGTCCTCGCCCGCGATCCCGGGGGTGCGGGGGGAGACGCCCGTGGCGACGACGACCTCGTCGTACTCCGCGAGGTCGGCGGGTGACACGTATGTGTTCAGCCGGACGTCGACACCGCGCTCGGCGAGCTGCACGCGGAAGTAGCGCAGCGTCTCGTCGAACTCCTCCTTGCCGGGCACCCGCTTGGCGATGTTCAGCTGGCCTCCGATCTCGGCCGCCGCGTCGAACAGCGTCACGGAGTGGCCCCGCTCGGCCGCCGACACCGCGCAGGACAGGCCGGCCGGCCCCGCGCCGACGACGGCGATCCGCTTGGCGCGGCGGGTGGGGGAGAGGACCAGCTCGGTCTCGTGGCAGGCGCGCGGGTTGACCAGACAGGAGGTGATCTTCAGGTTGAACGTGTGGTCCAGGCAGGCCTGGTTGCAGCCGATGCAGGTGTTGATCGTGTCGGCGCGCCCGGCCGTGGCCTTGGCGACGAAGTCCGGGTCGGCGAGGAAGGGGCGGGCCAGCGAGACGAGGTCGGCGCGGCCGTCCGCGAGGATCTCCTCGGCGACCTCGGGGGTGTTGATGCGGTTGCTGGTGACGAGCGGCACGGAGACCGCGCCCATCAGCTTCTTCGTCACCCAGGTGTACGCCCCGCGCGGCACGGAGGTCGCGATGGTGGGGATGCGGGCCTCGTGCCAGCCGATGCCGGTGTTGATGATGGTCGCGCCGGCCGCCTCGATCTCCTTGGCCAGCCGGACGACCTCCTCCAGGGTGGAACCGCCGGGCACGAGGTCCAGCATGGACAGGCGGTAGACGACGATGAAGTCCGTGCCGACCCGCTCGCGGATCCGGCGGACGATCTCCAGCGGGAACCGCACGCGGTTCTCGTACGAGCCACCCCAGCGGTCGGTGCGCTGGTTGGTCGCGGCGGCGATGAACTCGTTGATCAGGTAACCCTCGGAGCCCATCACCTCGACACCGTCGTACCCGGCCTCCTTGGCGAGTTCGGCGCAGCGCGCGTAGTCCTCGACGGTCTGCTCGACCTCGGCCTCGGTCAGCTCGTTCGGTACGAAGGGGCTGATGGGCGCCTTGAGGGCGCTCGGCGCGACGAGGCCGGGGTGGTACGCGTACCGGCCGAAGTGCAGGATCTGCATCGCGATCCGGCCACCGGCCCCGTGCACGGCGTCGGTGATCAGCCGGTGCTCGGCCGCCTCCTCCGCCGTGGTGAGCTTCGCGCCGCCGTCCCAGGGGCGCCCGGCCTCGTTGGGCGCGATGCCGCCGGTGACGATGAGGCCGACACCGCCCCGGGCGCGCTCGGCGTAGAACGCGGCCATGCGCTCGAAGCCGTGCTCGGTCTCCTCCAGGCCGACGTGCATCGATCCCATGATCACCCGGTTGGGCAGGGTGGTGAACCCGAGGTCGAGCGGGCTCAGCAGGTGCGGGTACGGGGTCATGCGGGCGCCTCCTCGCGCAGGATCTTCGCCCCCAGTTCTAGGGGCTCCCAGGCGGTTATGCAACTAGTTGCAGAAGGAGAGAGGCGTGATGTCTACTACTCGGTAGCAAAGCGGGCCGCCACCACCCCCGACCACGCCTCCAGCTCCTCCGGGGTGCGCGGCTCCGGCGCACCGGGGGCCAGCAGACCATGCGCGCGGAGCAGCCGGGCCACCGACGTGCCCCACGGCCGCCGCAGCCGGGCCTCGGCGAGCAGCGCGTCGTCCGCGAGCAGCTCCGCGACCGGCCCGGTCCGCAGCCCCGAAGGGGCCAGCACCGCCGCCTCGTCCGCCCAGCGCAACGCCAGATCCACGTCGTGCGTCGCCATCACCACCGTCGTGCCCGAGCCGCGCAGCCGGTGGAGCGTGTCGAGCAGCCGCTCCTGGCCGTGCGGATCGAGTCCCGCCGTCGGCTCGTCCATGATCAGCACCCGTGGCCGCATCGCCACGGCCCCCGCGATCGCCGCCCGCTTGCGCTGCCCGTACGACAGCAGGTGCGTCGGCCGGTCCTCCAGGGCCGCGATGTCCAGCGCCTCCAGCGCCTCGCGCACCCGGAGCCGCACCTCCTCCTCCGGCAGTCCCAGGTTCATCGGCCCGAACGACACGTCCTGGCCGACCGACGCGGCGAACAGCTGGTCGTCCGGGTCCTGCACCACCAGCTGCACGGTCGTCCGCAGCAGGGTCAGCCCCTTCCGGTCGTACGCCACCTCCTCCCCGTCCAGGAGCAGCGACCCGCTCCCGCACCGCAGACCGCCGCTGAGCAGCCGAAGCAGCGTCGTCTTGCCGCCGCCGTTGCGGCCGAGCAGCGCGACCGCGCGCCCTTCCGCCACCGCGAAGTCCACCCCGGAGAGGACAGCGGGACCGTCCTCGTAGGCGAAACCGGCGCGGACCAGCTCGACGACGGGGGTGGGGGGCGTCGAAGACGTCACGGAAGGAACCTTTCCAGTACGAGGGTGAGGGCGACGAGCCCCGCGAGGAGCGCGCCCGAGGCGGCGAGGAACCGGCGGGACACCGCACACGCGGGCACCATGACCCGCAGCGTCCCGTCGTAACCCCGCCCGGCGAGCCCCGACTGCAGCCGCTGCGCCCGGTCGAAGGCCCGGACGAACGTCGTCGCGCCGAGACCGGCCAGCGACCGCCAGGTCGCCGCCCGTGTGGTGTGCCCGAGCCGGGCCGCCTGCGCCTGCCGGATCTTGGCCAGCGAGTCGAGCAGCAGGAAGATGATCCGGTACATCACGAGCGCCACGTCGACCACCGGCGCCGGCACCCCGGCCCGTACGAGCCGGGGCAGGACGTCCGACACCGGCGTCGTGAACGCGAACAGCAGCACCCCGAGCGAGGCCGACGCGGTCCGCAGCAGCAGCCCGCCCGCCTGCGCGGGCCCGCCGGGCGCCCACGCGACGAGCCCCCGGGCGCCGCCGACCTCGAAGAGCAGCGGAACGGCTCCCGTGACGCAGAACGCGAGCGGCACCCGGAAGGCCCGCCACAGGGCCCGGCCCGGCACACCGGCCGGACCGAGCAGGACCGTGAGCGTGGCCGCCGCGACGAGCACGGCGCCCGGCCACGGCGGCAGACCGACGGCGCACAAGGTCAGGCCGAAGCCGAGCAGCGCCTTCTCGGCAGGATGACGGAGGCGCCAGCGACCGCTGTGCGCCGCCGCGTCGATCGGCAGCATCGGCGGCTACGCGTCCTGCCCGTCGGGTGCCCCGCGCGGCGGCGCGGCGGCGGGCTCGTCGTGCGGGGGAGCGGCGCCGTGCTCGTGCGCGGCGGCCCCCTCCTCCACGGCCGCCCCGGCCTCCGCCTTCGCTCGTTCCGCCCCCTGTCTGCGGCCCCGCCGCAGACCGAAGTAGTACGCCAGGACGCCCGCGCCGACGGCCGCCTGCAAGGCGAACAGCGCGGACTCGATCTCTCCGGACGGCGGCTCGTACAAGGGGCTGAACCACGGCTCGTAGTCCGGGCGAAGTTCCGTGATCGCGGTCTCCGCCTCCGCGTCGGAGCCGGTGAACGGCTCCTTCTTGTGGTCCCCGAGCCCCAGCGCCAGCGGCAGCACCGCGAGCGCGGCGACGACGAGCAGCAGCAGGGCGTTGATCTTCGCGTTCCTGCTCATCGCGCGGCCGCCTCCTCGTGCCGGTCCGTCCGACGCCCGGCGAGGACGCCGAGCCGGATCAGTTCACCCTTGCTGGACTGCGTGAGCAGCCGCATCACGAGGACGGTGAGCAGGCCCTCGCTCACCGCGAGCGGAATCTGCGTCACGGCGAAGATCCCGCCGAACTTGACGAGCGCGCCGGGGACACCGCTGCCCGGGTCGGGGAAGGCCAGGGCCAGCTGGACGCTGGTCACGCAGTACGTGGAGAGGTCGGCGACGAACGCGCCGAAGAAGACGGCGACCATCAGCGGCGCCCCGAGGCGGCGCACCAGCCGGTACGTCCCGTAGCCGGCCCAGGGGCCGACGATCGCCATCGAGAAGGCGTTCGCGCCGAGCGTGGTCAGGCCGCCGTGCGCGAGCAGCAGCGCCTGGAAGAGCAGGGTGATCGTCCCCAGGACCGCCATGATCGGCGGCCGGAACAGGATGGCGCCCAGACCCGTACCGGTCGGGTGTGAGCAACTCCCCGTCACCGAGGGCAGTTTGAGTGCCGACAGGACGAAGGTGAAGGCGCCGGAGGCGCCGAGCAGCAGGGTGGACTCGGGATTCGACCGCACCTCGCGGGTCAGCGCGCGGACCCCGTGGACGACGAACGGCGCGGACGCGACGCCCCAGGCGGCGGCGTGCACAGGGGGTAGATACCCCTCGGCTATATGCATGGTTGGGAGACCCTCTCCAGCACCTCGTGGATGGACAACGCACCCTGGCCGGTCTCCTGGCTGACGGTCATGCCGTCCGGACTCCGCCTTCCCACACCACGACGGTCTCCCGACGCGGTCCAGTGGCTTCCCCGAGGGTGTTCCCCGCGGGGGTGGAGCCGGACCTCCCGATCACAGTGGCGAGGGCCGCACCGGTACTTCACCGGTTTCCCGTACACCAAGGCCCTGCGACATTAGTGCGTTGACCTGCTGGATCACAACACGGTCGCCACCCGGTGCGGCGTCTCGGTCACTCCGCGCACTCACTCCTTGCGGTAGGCGTACGCCTCCGAGGCCGCCGCGGCCACCGCGTCGAGGTCCCCGCCCGCGCTCGCCGTGACCAGGGCGGCGACCGCGCCCTCGACGAACGGCGCGTCCACCAGGCGGGTGCCCCCGGGCAGTTCGTCGCCCTCGGCGAGCAGCGCCTTCACGGTGAGTACGGCGCTGCCCAGATCGACCAGGACCGCCACCCCGGCGCCCCGGTCGACGGCCTTCGCCGCCTCGCAGATCAGCTCGGAACTTGTGCCGAGGCCGCCGTCCGGGGTCCCGCCCGCGGGGGCCACGGGCGCCAGGTCGCCGCCGCCGGCGAGCCCCCGGGCCAGCTCGGCCACCGCCGTCGCGACGGCGGCGCTGTGCGAGACGAGCACGATGCCGACGGAACCGGCCGGGGTCCCGCCGCTCATGACGCCCCCTCGGCGCGCGAGGTCTCGGCGCCCGCCGCTTCCGTACGCGAGGACTCCGCGCTGCGTGAGGCTTCCTCGCTGCGTGAGGCTTCCGCGCCCGCCGTCTCGTCGAGTGCCGCGAACAGCAGGGCCGAGGACGTCGCCCCCGGGTCCTGGTGGCCCACCGACCGCTCGCCGAGGTAACTGGCCCTGCCCTTGCGGGCCCTCAGGGGTACGGTCGCGAGGGCGCCCGCCTCGGCAGCCGTACGGGCGGCACCGTACGACTCCCGCAGCCCCTCCACGGCCGGCACGAGGGCGTCCAGCATCGTCTTGTCGCCCACCTGGGCCCCGCCCAGCTGCGACACGGCCGCCACACCGGCACCGAGGGCCTCCGCCAACTCGGCCCGGGTGACCCGCTCGCCGTCGCCCAGCGTCTTGCCCGCACGGCGCAGCAGCGTGCCGTACAGCGGCCCCGACGCGCCGCCGACCGTGGAGATCAACTGCCGTCCGGCGGTGGTGAGCACCGCGCCCGGCGTCGCCGGCGGCTCCTTCGCGAGGATGTCGCTCACGGCGGCGAACCCGCGCTTGAGGTTGACGCCGTGGTCGGCGTCGCCGATGGCCGAATCCAGCTCGGTGAGCCGGTCCGCCTCGCGGTCGACCGCCTCGGCCAGGTGGGTCAGCCAGCGGACCAGGAAGTCCGCGCCGAAGGTCTCCGTGCCGTCGTCCACCCGGTCCGCCTCTCCCGTCTCTTCCTTCTCTCCCACCTGTTCCATCACCCGGCTCACCGTCCCCAGCGCAGCGCCGGTGTCTCCACGGGCGCGTCCCAGAGCCGCAGCAGTTCCTCGTCCACCTCGCACAGGGTCACCGAGCAGCCGGCCATGTCGAGCGAGGTCACGTAGTTCCCGACCAGGGTCCGGGCCACCGGCACCCCCCGCTCGCCGAGCACCCGCTGCACCTCGGCGTTGTATCCGTACAGTTCGAGGAGCGGGGTCGCTCCCATCCCGTTCACCAGGGCGATCACCGGCCCGGACGGGCGCAGGTCCGTCAGGACGGCGTCGACGGCGAAGTCCGCGATCTCCCGCGAGGTCATCATCGGCCGCCGCTCGCGTCCGGGTTCGCCGTGGATGCCGACCCCCAGCTCCAGTTCGCCTTCCGGGAGGTCGAAGGTGGGGCTGCCCTTGGCGGGGGTGGTGCACGCGGCGAGCGCCACGCCGAAGGACCGGGAGCGTTCGTTCACCCGGCGGGCGATCGACTCCACCCGCTCCAGCGGGGCGCCCTCCTCGGCCGCCGCGCCCGCGATCTTCTCCACGAAGAGGGTGGCGCCGGTGCCGCGCCGGCCCGCCGTGTACAGGCTGTCCGTGACGGCGACGTCGTCGTCGACGAGGACCTTGGCGACCCGGATGCCCTCCTCCTCGGCGAGTTCCGCGGCCATCTCGAAGTTCAGGACGTCCCCGGTGTAGTTCTTGACGACGAACAGCACCCCGGCGCCGCTGTCCACCGCCGCCGCGGCCCGCACCATCTGGTCGGGCACGGGGGAGGTGAAGACCTCTCCCGGGCAGGCGGCCGCGAGCATCCCCGGCCCCACGAACCCGCCGTGCAGGGGCTCGTGCCCGGACCCTCCGCCGGACACCAGAGCGACCTTCCCCGCGACGGGCGCGTCCCGCCGCGTCACGACCCGCCGCTCCACGTCGACGCTGAGCTCGGGATGCGCGGCGGCCATTCCGCGCAGGGCATCGGCGACGACGGTCTCGGGGACGTTGATGAGCATGCGCATCGGTACCTCCTGGTGAGGCTGACAGAGAATGTCGACTCGGTACCGACTCTAGTGAGGGGGCGCCCGGTTGTGGCGGTGATCGCCGCACGCCCCGCCTTCTTTCCGGTCACCACGACGGGATGCCCGGCCCTCTCGGGGAACACGAGCGGACCCCGGCCGGTCCGCCCGCCCCGGCTACGCCCCGCGCACCCCGGTGGCCGGGTCCGTCACGCCGAGGCGGAGGTGCTCCACGTGGTGGAGGGCCTGGTCGAGGAGGCCGGCGACATGGTCGTCGTGCAGGGCGTAGACCACGGAGCGGCCCTGCCGGGTGCCGGTGACGAGGCCGAGGTTGCGCAGCAGACGGAGCTGGTGGGAGCAGGCGGACTGCTCCATGCCGACGGCGTCCGCGAGTTCGGTCGCCGCGCAGGGCCCTTCGCGCAGGCGGGCCAGGATCAGGAGCCTCGACGGTGTGGAGAGGGCCTGGAGGGTGGTGGCGACCTGCTGCGCGTTCTCGGGGGTCAGGCGGGTGCGCGCGGGTGCGCCGTCGTCCGTGGTGTTCGCTCCGTGGCCCATGGACGCCATCCTACGGAAATGAACACATGAATGGATGTTCAAGTATTCCTGTACGGTGGGACGGTACGACCCCTCCCGTGGGTGAGCGCGTGCGCCCCCTCCCCCGAAGGACTCCTTCCGCCATGGTCTCCACCCTGACCGAACCAGCCCGGCCCTCCGCCGTGACCACGCCGCCGCGCCGCCGCACCCGCGTCCTCGCGCTGCCGGAGGCCCGCTGGGCGCTGGCCGCCCTGGTCCTCTTCCTGGCCGCCCTCCCCCCGCACCTCCTCGGCGCGCCCGCGTGGACCTGGGGACCCCTGTACGCCGCGGCCTACCTCGCGGGCGGCTGGGAACCCGCGAAGGAGGGCCTCAAGGCGCTCAGGGACAAGACCCTGGACGTGGACCTGCTGATGGTCGTCGCCGCCCTCGGCGCCGCCGCCATCGGGCAGGTGCTCGACGGGGCCCTCCTCATCGTCATCTTCGCGACCTCGGGCGCCCTCGAAGCGGTGGCCACCACCCGTACCGCCGACTCGGTGCGCGGACTGCTCGACCTCGCCCCGACCACCGCGACCCGCCTCCTCGGCGACGGCACCGAGGAGACCGTGGCGACCGGGGAACTCCTCGTCGGCGACACGGTCGTCATCCGCCCCGGCGAGCGGGTAGGCGCCGACGGCCGTGTCCTGACGGGCGCGAGCGAGGTCGACCAGGCCACCATCACCGGCGAGCCCCTGCCCGTGCTCAAGGAGAACGGCGACGAGGTCTTCGCCGGCACCCTCAACGGCACCGGCGCACTGCGCGTCCGGGTCGAACGCGACGCCTCGGACTCGGTGATCGCCCGGATCGTCCGCATGGTGGAAGAGGCCTCCGCGACCAAGGCCCCCACACAGCTGTTCATCGAGAAGGTCGAGCAGCGCTACTCGCTCGGCATGGTCGCCGCCACCCTGGCCGTCTTCCTCGTCCCGCTCGCCCTCGGCGCCGACCTGACCGACGCACTGCTCCGGGCGATGACCTTCATGATCGTCGCCTCGCCCTGCGCCGTCGTCCTCGCCACCATGCCCCCACTGCTCTCCGCCCTCGCGAACGCGGGCCGGCACGGCGTCCTGGTCAAGTCCGCCGTCGTGATGGAGCGCCTCGGCCAGGTCGACGCGGTGGCCCTCGACAAGACCGGAACCCTGACCGAGGGCACCCCGCGCGTCACCACCGTCCGTGCCATGGCGGACTCCGGCCCCGGCGAGGACGCCGTCCTCGCCCTCGCCGCCGCGGCCGAGCACCCCAGCGAGCACCCGCTGGCCCGCGCGGTCGTCGCCGCCGCGCGGGCCCGGGGTCATCGGCCCGCGCCCGTCGAGCACTTCCGCTCCACCCCAGGCACCGGGGTCACCGCCACCCTGGACGGCGACACGGTCGCGGTCGGCGCGCCCGCCCGGCTCCTCACCGGGGGGCGGGACCCGCTCTCCGCCCGCGCCGCCGCCGTCTCGGGCGTGCTGGAGGCCGACGGACAGACCGCCGTCCTCGTCATGGTGAACGGGGTCCCGGCCGGCGTCCTCGGCATCGCGGACCGGCTGCGCCCGGACGCCGCCGCCACCGTCGCGGCCCTGACCGCGCTCACCGGCACCCCGCCCGCGCTGCTCACCGGCGACAACCCGCGCGCCGCCGCCCGCCTGGCCGCCGATGTCGGCATCACGGACGTACGCGCGGGCCTCCTGCCCCAGGACAAGGTCGCCGCCGTCCGGGAGCGGGAACGAGCGGGCCGCAAGGTCATGGTCGTCGGGGACGGCGTCAACGACGCCCCCGCCCTCGCCGCCGCGCACACCGGCGTCGCCATGGGCCGCGCCGGATCGGACCTGGCTCTGGAGACCGCCGACGTGGTCATCGTCCGCGACGAACTCGCCACCGTCCCCACGGTCGTCGCCCTGTCCCGTACCGCCCGGCGCCTGGTCGTGCAGAACCTCGTCATCGCGGGCACGGTCATCACCGGCCTGGTCGTCTGGGACCTCGCGGGCACCCTGCCGCTGCCCCTCGGCGTCCTCGGCCACGAGGGCTCCACCGTCCTCGTCGGCCTCAACGGCCTCCGACTCCTGCGCGAATCGGCCTGGCGGCGCGCCACCGCGTGACGCGCGCGAAGTGCCGGGTCACCGGACGCCCGGGAGGGTGCGCCCTCAGCCCACGTGGACGTAGGGGCGGCGGGCGCGGTCGGGCTCAGCCTCGCGCAGCACCTCCCGGGTGACCGGCGCGACGTCGCCCTGCCCGAAGAGGAAGAACCGCAGGAAGTTGGCGAACGGATTGCCCTCCGTCCACTCGAAGTAGATGTGCGGACGGGTGCCCGTCAGGTCCCGGACGTGCAGCAGGAGGGCCGCCAGCGCGTTCGGGATCGAGGAGCTCTCCACCGTGAGGACGCGGTAGCGGCCGTGCAGCACCTCGCCGCGCACCCGTAGCCCCGCTTCGAACTCCGACGGGTCGGTGACCGTCACCTCCACGAAGACCAGGTCCTCGTGGACGGGGATGTCGTTGTCGTGGCGGATCTGCTCGACCTTCTCGCGGTACTCGGCCACGTCACGGCGATCGGGCTCGTTGGCGACGAAGCGGGCCGTACGGCGCGAGATGTCCTGCACGAAGCGCGTCGCCAACTCGTCGAGCTCGATGTGGGTGACACGCAGTTCGAAGGCGCGGCCGAGACGGGAGAGGAGGGAGATGAGGATGATGCCGGCGATGAAGCAGGCACCGATCTTGACGCCGTCCGGGCGTTCGATGACGTTGACGACCGTCGTGTAGACGAACACGGCGGAGATCACGGCGAAGCCGATCGTCCAGCCGCGCTGGCCGGCCTTGCGCGCGGCGATGGTCACGGCGATGGCGGCGGAGCAGATGAGGACGAGGACGCCGGTGGCGTACGCGCCGCCCTGGGCGTCGACATCGGCGTCGAAGATCCAGGTCACCAGGAAGGCGACCAGGGTGAAGACGATCACCATCGGGCGCACCGCACGCGCCCAGTGCGGGGCCATGCCGTAGCGGGGCAGGTAGCGGGGCATCAGGTTGAGCAGCCCGGCCAGGGCGGAGGCCCCGGCGAACCACAGGATGGCGATCGTGGCGACGTCGTAGACCGTGCCGAACGTGTTGCCCAGGTACTGGTGTGCCAGATAGGCGAGCGCGCGGCCGTTGGCCTGGCCGCCGGACTCGAACTCCTTCGCCGGGATCAGGACCGTGGTGATGAAGCTCGTGCAGATCAGGAACACGCTCATGATCAGCGCGGCCGTCGTGAGCAGCTTCTTCGTGTCACGGATGCGGCCGGTCGGTTTCTTCTCGGTGTCCCCGGGATCACCCGCCACGTGCGGCATGACCGCCACGCCCGTCTCGAACCCGGACAGCCCGAGCGCGAGCTTCGGGAAGACGAGGAGAGCCACACCGACCATCGCGAAGACGTTTCCGTGCTGGGCGGTCAGCGCCGAGGCCCAGTCCGTCACCACGTGCCCCTCGGTGATCACATGCCACAGGCCGGTCACGACGACGACGGCGTTGAGCGCCAGATAGGTCCCCACCAGCGCGACCGCGACCCCGATCGCCTCCAGGAAGCCCTTGAGGAACACCGCGCCGAGCAGGGCGATCAGGACCAGCGTGACGATCATCTGCTTGTCCTGCAGAGCCTCCGCCAGATGCGGGTTCTCCACCAGGTGCGTGGACGCGTCGGCGGCCGACAGCGTGATGGTGATGAGGAAGTCGGTCGCGGCGAACCCCAGCAGGGTGAGGACGAACAGCTTGCCCTTCCAGAAGGACAGCAGCCGCTCCAGCATCGCTATCGAACCCTCGCCGTGAGGGCTCTCCTCGGCCACCCGCCGGTACACCGGAAGGGCTCCGACCAGCGTGACGACGACCAGCACGATCGTCGCGACGGGGGAGAGCAGCCCGGCCGCGAGGGCGGCGATGCCCGGCTGGTACCCGAGGGTCGAGAAGTAGTCGACACCCGTCAGGCACATCACCCGCCACCAGCGCTGCCCCCTGTGCCCGGTGTCCGGGGCCGGTTCGGCGGGACGGGAGGGCTTGCCCTTGCCCATGTCGGAAAGACCCTCCAGCATCCACGCCCGCAGCCGGCTCGTGCGCGGGCCTTCCGAGGCGCCCCCGTCGTCGGACGGGGGCCTGCCGTGGCGTGTGGCCAAGTCGTCGGATGTGGCCATGAGGGTGCTCCTGATGTCCTGCTGGGGGTGGATTTGCGCCACTTGCGAGGGTGGCCGGGCCAGCGTAGGCAACGTGTGTACGACGCAACCGGGCGGGCGCGTCAGGAACTCGTCAAGATCATCCTGCCGGGTCCGTCGCGAGGGGGACTTCCGGCTCCGGCAGGCCGTCGCCGCGCGACCGGTGCCGAAAGGGCTACTGGCTGGTACGTTCCCTCACCGACCGGTGCTCCGTCTGGGGTCGCCGGAGGCAGGGGAGAGGCATGGCGATGGTGGTGCGACAGGCGGGCGGGGTCCTTCCCGGAGGGCTCGCGGAGGCGATATCGGGGACGGCGGAGGAGATCGCCGCTGTGCTGCGCGGGGCCACGGGTGCGGCCGGCGCCCCGGCCGGTGGTCCCGGCGGTGGGGCCGGAGCAGGGCGGGCCGACGGCGGACGAAGCGGTTCCGGCGATGTCGCCGGTCTCCCCGTGCCCCGTTCCACCTGGACCGTCGGGGAGGCCGCCGCCCACCTGGCCCAGGCCAACGCCCTGATGGCCGACCTCGCCGCAGGCCGCGAGCGCCCCTACGGCGACGGCACCCCCGGCAGCCTCGCCGAGGCCAACGAGATCGACCTCGCCGGATTCACGGAGCGCGCCCCCGGCCCGCTCGCCACGCTCATCGCCGACCGCGCCGCCGACTTCCTCGCGGCCGTCGAGGACCGCGACCCGGACGCGCTCCTCTCCACCCCGCTCGGCAGCATGCGCCCGGCCGTCCTCGGCTCGTACCTCCTGACGCACATGCTCGGGCACGGATACGACCTGGCCCTCGCCCTCGGCCGCCCCCACATGCTCGACGCGCACCGGGTCGGGCTGACCCTGCCGTTCATGCTCCAGGTGATGCCCCGGGTGACCGACCCGGCCGCCGTCGCGGGTCTGACCGCGCGCTTCGCGGTACGGCTCCGCGGCGGCGCGAGCTTCGGCGTCGTCGTCACGGACGGCGCCGTCGAGGTGACCCAGGAGCCGCCCGGCCGGCCGGACTGCACGATCCTCACCGACCCGGTCGTCTTCCTGCTGCTCGGTCTGGGCCGGGTCGACCCCTGGCCCGTGATCGCCCGGGGCAAGGCCCTCGGCTGGGGACGCAAGCCCTGGCTGGCGCCGCGGTTCCCGCGGCTCTTCAGGGCCCCCTGAGCCGCCGCACCGCCGCCTTCGCGGCTCCCCCGTGCGCCCGGGCCGCTGCCGATGGATCCTGGAGGTATCGGAAGGGGCCGCGCCGCGCGCTTCCGCGCGGTCCCGCGCGCGAGGAGGCAGACCATGACCCGCACCCTGGAGTGGACGGTAGGCGTGGAACTGGTCGAGGACGCCGGCAGGACCCATGCCGAGGCCCGGTTGAGCACCGGAACCTCCACCATCACCGGCCACGGTTCCGCACGGTGCAATCCGGCGGACGCGGACGTGCCGGCGATCGGTGACGAGCTCGCCGCGAGCCGGGCGATGAAGGACCTGGCGGGCAAGCTCATGCGGGAGGCCAGCCGGGAGATGGAGGCGGTGGGCGCGGGGACCGTACCCCAGCACACCGGACCCGGATACGGCTGGCCGGAGGCGGTCTCCTGACGGAACCGCCACGCCGGGGCACGGTCGCCCGAGCGGCCCGTCGGGCCGTACGACCGTGCCCTCTGGGGCCTGTCGTCGAACTCCCGCCTGCCCCGCCGCGGGGCCGCCCTTCGGGCGACGACGGGAGTTCGACGACAGGCCCTAGCCGTCCGAGTCCCCGTCCCCCTCGTACCTCAGCCGGTCGGCGACCTCGACCACCCCGTCGACCGTCTCGCACAGCCGGACGATGACCGGGCCGAGGCCCGGGCGGTCCAGGGTGCCGCTCAGCGTCACCCGGCCCTCGTCGACGTCGATGTGCACGGCGGAGGGGGACAGGCGCAGGATGCGGACGACCACGTCCTCCCGGATCTCCTCCTGGATCGACCGGTCCCTGCGCAGGAACAGCTGGAGCAGGTCGCTGCGGCTCAGCACCCCGATCAGGCGTCCGTCCGCGTCCACCACCGGGAGCCGCTTCACCCGGTGCCGTTCCATGAGGCGGGCCGCCTCCACCGCCGTCCACGAGGGGCGGGCGGTGACGACCGGGCTCGACATCATGGCCTCGGCGGTGCTGGGCCCGTCCTTCGCCGTGTGGCGCCGCAGCAGGTCCGCCTCGGACACGACGCCCACCGGCCGGTTCTCGTCGTCGACCACCGGGACCGCGGTGATGCCGTACTCGTCGAGGAGCCGTGCGATCTCCTTGAACGACGTCCCTGGCTGCACCGCCACCGCGGCCGGTGTCATCAGGTCGGCGACACTGCGGTGCCTCATCGTCCGTTCCGTCCCTTCTGGGTTCCGGATTCCATGATCTCGCACCATGGGCGGGAACGGGATGCCGGGTCGGATCCGGGGATGGACGGCGAGCGCGTGAACCGGAGCGTGAAGGGCGTGAAGAGGGGGGCGACAAGGGCTTGCCTGTGCTGTCATGTGCATGGTTACTTCGGGTAACTCACCCCCGCGAGCCGGAAGAAGGACCCCCGCATGCCCCCTGCACGTACGTCGAGCCCCCGCCCCCGTTCCACGCGCTTCGCGGCGGCCCTCGCCGCCGCCGTCGCCCTCGTCGCCACCGCCGGCGGCACCGGATTGGCCGTGGCCCCCGAGGACCCGCCGCCCGCCGCGCTCCGAGAGGCGATGTTCGTCGGCAACAACTGGGACGGCACGGCCGACGTGATCGCCTCGCGAGGCGACTTCCACCGCATCGGCCGGCTGAACGTCATTCCCGACAAGGCGGAACGCCTCCGCGAGATCTATCTGAACCCCATCAAGCTCGCGTTCTTCCTCGGCGTCCGGACCGGACCGGGTGAGGGCCACGACCAGTTCGTGGACGACATGTACGCCACCCCGGACGGCGCCTCCATGGTCGTCTCCCGGCCGAGCTTCGCCGATGTCGTCTCCCTCGACCTGCGGACCGGACGGATCAACTGGCGCTTCCCCGTGGCCGGTTACCGCGCCGACCACATGGCCGTGTCGCCCGACGGCACCCGTGTCGCGGTCTCCGCCTCCACCGCCAACACCGTGCACGTCCTCGACATCTCCACCGGCCGTCAACTCGGCTCCTTCGCGACGGGCGACAAACCGCACGAGAACGTCTTCACCTCCGACGGAATGCTCTGGAACATGGCCATCGGCGAGGTCACCACCGCGCTCGACGCCCCCTGGCTCGACTGGACCAAGGGCGACCGCCGCATCACCGTCGTCGACGCCGAGACCTTCCGGACCGTCCGCGTCATCGACATGCGCGAACGCCTCGACGCCTTCGGGCGCGGTGACCTCTCCGACGCCGTACGCCCCCTCGTCCTCACCCCGGACGAGAAGAAGCTCTACTTCCAGGTCTCCTTCTTCAACGGCTTCCTGGAGTACGACATCGCCACGGACCGGATCACCCGGGTCAAGGAGCTCCCCGGCAACCCGGCGACCGACCCCGACCGCACCACCTGGGTCAACGACTCCCGGCACCACGGCCTCTCGATGAGCCCCGACGGCACCAAGCTCTGCGTCGCGGGGACGATGGACGACTACGCCACCGTCGTCGACCGCGCCACCCTCCAGGAGGGCCCGCTCGTCGCGGCCTCCAAGCCCTACTGGGCGACCGTGAGCGGCGACGGACGCTCCTGCGTCGTCTCCGAGAGCGGCGCCGACCGGGTGAGCGCGATCGACTTCGCCACCGGCCGGCGTGTGGCCTCCGTGGACGTGGGCGACCATCCGCAGCGCGTGCGGCTCGCCCGTATCCCCGCGGACTGGACCGGACCCAGCGGGAGTTGAGGGACGCGGGCGGGGCCTGCCGGATCCAGTCGGATCCGGCAGGCCCCGCCTTCGTGCGTTCAGGCCCTGCGGACCGAGACCTCGTAGAGCGAGTAGCCCCACTGGGTCGCCCGCTGCAGGCCGTGGACCCGGACGTGACGAGCCGACGTCGACGGGAACTCCGCCGTGTCCAACCCGCCGTCCCCGGCTTCCGTCGACCACACCGTCCGCCAGTCCGTACCGTTCTCGGACACCTCGATCCGGTACTGGCGTGGGTACGCGCGCTCCCAGTCGAGGGTCACCCGGCCGATCCGGCGGACGGCGCCCAGGTCCACGCCCAGCCACTGGTCGTCCGACCAGTCGCTGGCCCAGCGGGAGCCGACGTCACCGTCGACGGCCCGGTCCGGGGCGAAGCTCGTGAACGGGTTCCACTCCGCGGAGCTCGCCGAAGCCGGCGCGCCCGCGGCGAGGTTGACGCCCACCTCGTGGTTCTCGGTCGCCTTCCACGTGGTGAGGTACGACTCCGCGCCGCGGGACAGCTCGTCCACGACGCCCTGACCGCCGCCGGACAGCCGGATCTGCTCGATCCAGTCCGGGACCATGCCGTTGTGCGCACCGCCGTCGGTGTTGAAGTCCCAGGTGCGCTCACCGGTCACCTGCCGGTCGATCACCGAACCGCCGTCGAAGCTGCGGAAGGGGTACTTCACGGCGTTGGGAGCGTCGGCCCCGCCCGGTGCCGGCCAGCCGCCGACCCCGTTCATGTCGGTGCCGTAGCCCAGGCCGACCTTGTACTTCGCGCGGAGCGCGGCCTTCTGGCCGGCCTCGCCGATGAAGCCCTGCGCGCCGCTCATGTACTGGCCGAGGAACCCGCCCAGCCGGTAGAGCCGCTCGGTCCAGTCCAGGTCCATCCAGCTGTGGCTGGAGAGCACGCCCGGGTACTCCTCGGCCTCCAGCATGTCGAGCGCGCGGCCGGCGGCCTTGACGCTCATGTGGTCCAGCTCAAGCATCATGCCGCGCTGGATCATGCCCTTCACGGCGTACTCCCCGAGCCGGGTGAGTCCGCGCGTGTTGCACTGGGCGTCGGAGGCGTACGAGGGGACGCTCACCCCCGCCGGCAGCTTCTCCGCCATCGCGGGGGGCGCGGCGGCCAGCCCGATCGGGTTGTCGTGCTGGGGCCCCGCGCACTTCTCGGTGGCCCAGAAGGTGCCCGTGGACAGGAACTGGCCGATGTTGACGGCCACGCCCGTGGTCCCGGTGTCGAACCGGACACCGCACAGCGCGTTGTCGAACTTGTGGCAGAGGAACATGCTGCGCACGCCGAGCGCGTACAGCTCGTCCAGCCCCTTGTCGATGTCCGCCTGGCCGCACTGGGCGACGTCGAGGATCTGCTTGCAGCCGAAGGGCTCCGAGGCCTCCACGCCGAGGACGACCGCGAGCTTGCCCTGCTGGATCACCGAGCGGGCCTGGTCGGCACTGGTGACGATCCGGAACCAGCCCTTGCCGGGGCCGCCGAACATCCCGTCGATGTAGTCCTGCATCTCGTACGTCTTGCGGGCCTCGAGCCGGATCGCGTCCATCTCGTCGCAGCCGCGGTCGCGGGGCAGGAGCGAGCAGATCAGGCCGTTGCTGACGAGGTCGTTGACCAGCACGCGCTGGCCGCCGCGCCAGGCACGCTCGACCCAGGCGTAGTAGTTCTGCTGGTGGCTCAGGGAGTTGTTGGCGGGCCAGTCCTTGAACGTGGGCCAGCCGACGGGGTCGTGCTTGCCGTTGTCACCTCCTGTGAGGTGCTCGAAGAGGGCGCCAGTGCCGTCCGGGTAGTGCTCCGGACAGTCCTTGAGCGCGTCGGCGATGCCTGCGGTGGAGAACGTCTTGCCGCAGATCATCCGGCCGCCGAAGCCCTCGTTGGACATCAGGTGGTTGTGTGCGTCGACGAAGCCGCGCACCCTTCCCTGGGCGTCCGTGCCGGTGAGCGGGGCGCCCGTGACGTTGATCTGTGAGTCGGCCGCGGGGCGGGAGGTGGGCTCCCACCACGAACCGCCCGCGGCGGCCGCGGGGACGGGACCGGAGCCGAAGAGGACGGCGGCCAGGGCCAGGAACAACGCGAGAAGAGCGGATCTGCCGCCCGTTCCGCGCGTGATGGGTCGTGTCATGTGTGCGATGCCCTCCGGTCGGTGGGGTGTACCGGGCGCCCCGAGGATCGCGGTGTTGGCGGAGTGAGTCAAGAGTCCGGGACAGATGACCTGTTGAGGGATGCGTGGGTCCCGCCGGACCGGTGGTGCTGCACGCGGGCGTTCGGCGGGACCGGGCGTCATCCCTCGATCAGCAGCACCAGTTGATCGGCCGTCAGATCCAGCTGGTCAGAGGCGGTCCGCTCGTCACCGAGGACCAGATACTGGAGCGTCAGACCGTCGATCACCGCCGCCAGATAGCGTGCGAGCGTCTCGGCCGGCATCCGGAACTCCACCCCCCGCACCTCACGGACCTGAGCGAGCAGGGCGTCCGCCGACACCACGTACTGGTCGTACTGCGCGCGCGCCAGATGCTCGAACCCCGGTTCCCGCAGTGCGTACTGGGTGAGGTCGTATGTCAGCATGTGCTCGCCCGGGTGGGCCGTGACATGGTCCCAGTACGTCTGGAGCGCGCCCCGTACCGTCTCCCGCAGGGTGGAGCCCGGTTCGACCGCCGACATCACCCGCACCACGTAGTTGCCCGTGATCGTCTCGATCGCGGCCTCCAGGAGGGCCTGCTTGGACTCGAAGCAGTAGTGGAACACGCTCAGCGACACACCGGCCTCGGCGCAGATCGACCGGGTGGTCGTCCTGGCGACGCCGTCCCTGGTCATCGCCCTGATCGCGGCCTCGACCAGCTGCCTGCGTCGTACGGCCGACGGCATCCGCCCCATGGTTCCTCCTCGGGTCCGGCGTCAGGGTAACCGCAGCGCTGCGCGGAATCGCCACCCCGGGTCCGCGGGGTCAGCCGGCTCGGTGGGGCAGCGGGTTCGGCCAGGCGCCGCGCTCCGCGAGCCGCAGGACCAGCGACGCGATGTTCCACGCGTCGTCCTCGCCGCTGTGGTGACGCCCTTCGAGGGGCAGCCCGGCGACCTCCAGGGCCTGCGCCATCCCCGGGCGCCTGACCAGCCCGTACGCCTCGGTGAAGACGACCTTCGCGTTGGTGTGGCGAAACCCGAAGGGGTACCGGGTGCCGGTGGCCCGGCACTGGCGGGTGAACTGGTTGCGGTCGTAGTCGCCCCAGCTCGCCCAGGGCCGTACGCCCGCCCCGTACGTCGTCGCGAGCAGCCGGCAGGCGTCGGCGAAGTCCAGGCCGCCGTCCACCTCGGCCTGGGTGAGCCCGGTCAGCCCGGTACAGAACGCGCTGACCCGCGAGCGGGCCGGCCGGACCAGCACGCGGTGGCGGGAGACCCGTTCCCGCGCCTCCAGATCGACGACCGTCAGCCCGATCTCGATGATCTCGCTGACCGCCCCGGGCGGTCGCTCACCCTCCCAGCAGGTCGCCTCGACGTCGACGACGTTGACCAGATTCCCGTGCTCCATGCGGGGGAGCCTAGGAGGGCGGGGGAGCCCCCGGCATCCGGTTTACGCCGGGGGAGTCCCCGTCTGCCACCCGGTCCCGCTCCAGGACCGCGCGCAGCGCCGCCACCGCGTGCGCGCGGTGTTCGTCGAGCCAGCGCACGGTGGCCTCCTCGTCGCCCTGCCGGAGCGCGGAGATGACGGCGCGGTGTTCGCGCACGGCCTGCTTACGGTGCGGGTCCTCGGTGTAGTACAGCGAGCGGTACGCGTCGGTGGAGTCCCACAGGGTCGCGATGAGGCGGACCAGCCTCGGCATCCCGGACGCCTCGATCAGCGTGAAGTGGAAGCGCCTGTTCGAGGCGGCCATCGCCGTCACGTCACCCTCCTCGGCGGCCCGCTCCACCTCGCGCTGGATGCCTTCGAGGGCGGCCACGATGCCGTCCGGCAGCAGCCGCACGGCCATCCGCACCGCCTCGGTCTCCAGGAGCTCCCGGATCCGGTAGATCTCCTCCAGGTCGGAGAGGGAGAGCTCCGCGACGAAGTAGCCCCGGTGGATGTGATGGACGACCAGACCCTCGGCCTCCAGGGCCTTGAGGGCCTCGCGCAGCGGCACCCGGCTCACCTCGTACCGGGCCGCGAGGGCGTCCTGCCGGATCTGCCCGCCGGGCCTCAGCTCCCCGCTGGTGATGGCGCGCCGCAGTTCTTCGAGGACGAACTGCTGGGCGGTCTGCGGCCGCCGCTTCTGCACCGCGCTGCTCATCGCCTGTGTGACCTTCCGTTCCCTCGCTCTGCCCACCGGCGGATCACTCCACCGGTCAAGACCATCTTCCTACGCGCGCGTGGCTACGGATTCCGCGCGCCGGCGGCCTTCGTCCCCACCAGGCCCAGGGAGGACAGCAGGTCCTCGGTGTGCTCGCCCAGGCGCGGGGGAGCGGCGCGGTAGCTGGGCGGGGTGGCACCGAGCCGGACCGGATGGGCGACCTGCCCCGGGCCGGCCGCCGACTCCGGCACCCTGGGAGCGAGCCCCAGCCGTTCGGCGAGGTCGAAGGCGGCGGCCAGGTCGTTGATCGGCCCGCACGGCACGCCGACGGCGGTCAGCTCCTCGAACCACCGGTCGGCGGTACGGGTCCCCAGCGGCCCGGCGAGAGCGGCGACCAGCTCCTCCCGGTGGGCGACCCGGGCGGTGTTGGTGGCGAAACGGGGATCGTCGGCCAGCTCCGGCAGGCCGAGCCCCCCGCACAGGGACCGGAACTGCCGGTCGTTGCCGACGGCGAGGACCAGCGGCCGGTCCAGCGCCTCGAACACCTCGTACGGGGCGATGCTCGGGTGCCGGTTTCCCATCGCGCGCGGGACGGCACCGGCACCGAGGTGGGCCGCCGCCTGGTTGGTGAGCGCCGACAGCAGGGAGGACAGCAGGGAGACCTCGACCCGCTGCCCCTCGCCGGTGCGCTCCCGGTGCCGGAGGGCGGCGAGGACGCCGAGGCCCGCGTGGAGCCCGGTGATGACGTCGACCAGGGCGACCCCGGCCTTCGTGCCCTGGCCGTCCGGTTCGCCGGTCACGCTCATCAGGCCGCCCATGGCCTGGACGAGCAGGTCGTAGCCGGGCAGCCGGGCGCCCTCCGCGGTGCCGAAGCCGGTCACCGAGCAGTAGACCAGCCCCGGATTGCTCGCCCGCACGTCCTCGTACCCGAGACCGAGCCGGTCCATCGTGCCGGGGCGGAAGTTCTCCACGAGCACGTCCGCGCGGTCCACGATCGCGCGCGCCGCCGCCAGACCCTCGGGGTCCGCGAGGTCGAGCGCGACGGAACGCTTGTTCCGGTTCACCCCGAGGAAGTACGTCGCCTCCCCGTCGGCGAACGGCGGGCCCCACGCGCGCGTGTCGTCGCCGGAACCGGGCCGCTCGATCTTGATCACGTCGGCGCCGAGGTCGGCGAGGAGCATCGTCATGTACGGCCCAGCCAGCACGCGCCCGAAGTCGGCGACGACGATCCCCGACAGAGCGCCCGGCTCCGTCGGACCCGGCTGATCTGCGCGCATGCCGTTCTCCCTCACTGGCGATCGGATCCCATCGGACCGTACGGTTCGGACATCGGATTTTCAATACTGGATCCAATATCCGATCTAGGGCTACGCTTCGGCTCGCCGAGTCGCCACAGCCGCCAGGAGGCCGTCCGTGAAGTCGCAGTCGTCGTCGCAGTCCAGCTCCGCTCCCGTCCACCCCTTCGACCTGCTCGCCGTCGACGGACTGCTGACCGACGAGGAGCGCGAGATCCGCCGCACCGTCCGCGCCGTCGCCGACCGCGAGCTGCGGCCGCACGTAGCCGGCTGGTTCGAGAAGGGCGAGATCCCCGCCCGCGAACTCGCCCGCACCCTCGGCGGCATCGGCGTGCTCGGCATGCACCTGGAGGGCTACGGCTGCGCGGGCACCAACTCCGTCGCGTACGGCCTCGCCTGTCTGGAACTGGAGGCCGTGGACTCCGGACTGCGCTCCCTGGTCTCCGTGCAGGGCTCCCTCGCCATGTACGCGATCTGGAAGTACGGCTCCGAGGAGCAGAAGCAGCGCTGGCTGCCGAAGATGGCGGCGGGCGAGTACATCGGCTGCTTCGGCCTCACCGAGCCCGACGCCGGTTCGGACCCCGGCGCCATGCGCACCCACGCCAAGCGCGACGGCTCCGACTGGGTGCTCAACGGCACCAAGATGTGGATCACCAACGGCTCCGTGGCCGATGTCGCCGTCGTCTGGGCCCGTACCGAGGACGGCGTGCGCGGATTCCTCGTCCCGGCCGGCACGCCCGGATTCAGCGCCCCGGAGATCAAGATGAAGCTGTCGCTGCGGGCCAGCGTCACCAGCGAACTGGTCCTGGAGGACGTGCGTCTCCCGGCCGACGCGATGCTTCCCGACGCCCGCGGCCTCTCCGGCCCGCTCGGCTGCCTCAACGAGGCCCGGTTCGGCATCGTCTTCGGCGCGCTCGGCGCCGCCCGCGACTGCCTGGAGACGGCGATCTCCTACGCCCGCGACCGGATCGTCTTCGCCCGCTCCCTCGCCTCGTACCAGCTGACGCAGCAGAAGCTCGCGGACATGTCCGTCGAACTGGGCAAGGGCATGCTGCTCGCCCTCCACCTCGGCCGCCTCAAGGACGCGGGGACGCTCACAGCCGAGCAGGTGAGCGTGGGCAAGCTGAACAACGTGCGCGAGGCCATCGCCATCGCCCGCGAGTGCCGCACGATCCTGGGCGCCAACGGCATCACCCTGGAGTACCCGGTGCTGCGGCACGCCAACAACCTGGAGTCGGTGCTCACCTACGAGGGCACGAGCGAGGTCCACTCCCTGGTCATCGGCAAGGCGCTCACGGGCGAACAGGCCTTCCGCTGAGCGAGACCGGAACGGCCCCCAAGGTCGAACCGGGCCGAAGCGGCCCCGGCTAGAACGGGCTGAAGCGGTCCCGGCTAAACCGAGCCGAAGCGGCCCCCGGCCGGGCGGAGCGCGCGCGCTCGGCCGGGGGAGCCGACGCGTCCGCTCAGCCCGCCGTCACACGGCCGAGGAAGGCGTCCAGGTTGCCCGTGAGACGGGCGACCTGCTCGTCGAGGGTCAGGGACTCCTCGTGGCGCCGGTGGCGCAGCTTCGGCTGCCGCTTGCCCCGGACGTAGAGGGAGCAGGCCAGGTCGGAGCAGAGGTAGATCCCGACCGTGTTCCCCTCGCGGCCGCGGGGGCCGGCGAGCGGCGCCACGAGCAGCGTGACGCCGGAGGAGGCGTGCCCGGTCAGACACACCTGGCACATGCTCGACTTCACCGCGCTGGTCCGGCCGGCCGCAGGGACCCGCAGGCTCACCCCGACCGGGCCGTCCGGACGGGGTACGACCAGATGTGCCCGGAGCGGCGCGCCCGGGTCGATCCAGCCGAGGAAGTCCAGGTCGTCCCAGGGGAGTTCGGCGAAGTCGAGCGGCAGCTTGAGGCGGGCCGCCTCGCCCTTGGTGCTGTTCACGAAGGACGCGCGGATCTGCTTGTCGGTCAATGGTTCCACTCGGTGGACCGTACACGGGCCCCTGCGGACGCGGCATCCGAAATACGGCCGCCCCGGGCTGCCCGCGTCCGCCTGCCTGCCCCTTCGGATGCCGCGTCCGTCAGGCCACCCAGTCCGGGAGCGCGGGGGCGGCGAAGCGGCCCGGGGCGCCGTCGAGGGCCGACGCGAGCCGTTCCGCCGCCGGTTCGTACACCTCCGCCGGCAGCGTGTACGGGAGGCGGAGCCGGTGCTCGTGCGTACCGGGGTCCACACCGAACCGGGCGCCGCCCTCGACCCGCACCCCGTGCCGTAGCGCGCGCGTGGCGAGGCCCGAGGCGACCGGCCGGCCCAGGTCGATCCACAGGCACATCCCGCCCGGCGGCACCGTCCAGCGCCATTCCGGCACATGGCGGGCCAGGGCCGAGGTCAGGGCGTCGCGGCGCAGCCGCAGCTCCTCGACGCGGCGCGGCAGGATCACGTCGAGCCGGTCCATCAGGGCGACGGCCACCAGCTGGTCGAGTACCGAACCGGACAGGTCGGCGGTGATCCGTACCCTGGCCAGCTCGGTCACGACCCGGGACGCGGCCCGTACCCAGCCGACCCGGAGTCCGCCCCAGCAGCTCTTGCTCAGTGAGCCGACGGAGACGATCTGCTCGCCGTCCCCGCCGGCGGCGGTCGCCGCGAAGGGCAGCGGCGCGGGCACGTCCAGGGCGATGTCCGTCAGCGTCTCGTCCACCACCAGCCAGGTCCCGGTGGACCGCGCGGCGCGCGCCAGGTCGCGGCGCTGTTCCTGCGGCATCAGGTGCCCGGTCGGATTGTGGAAGTCCGGGATCAGATAGGCCAGGCGCGGCGCGGTCTGCCGGAGCGCGGCGTCCACGAGCCCGGTGTCCCAGCCGGCCTCCGTGACCGGCACCGGGGTGATGCGGAGCATTCGGCTCCGCATCGCGTCGAGGGCGTTGGTGTACGAGGGGTTCTCGGCGAGCACCCGGTCGCCGGGCCGGCCCAGCAGCGTGAGCACCAGCGAGAGCGCCTGCTGGGCGCCCGTGGTGACGAGGATCTGTTCCGGCAGGGTCGGCAGCCCGCGCGCGGTGTAGCGCTCGGCGACGGCGGCGCGCAGCGCGGGCAGCCCGTACGGGTGGTAGCCCTGCGAGCCCGCGTAGCGGGGCAGCTCGGCCGCGGCGGCGGTGAGCGCGGTGGACAGCTCGTCCGCCGGGGCCTCGGGCGCGGCCAGGGCGAGGTCGACGGTGGTTCCGGTGTCGTCGTGGAAGGCGCGGAGCGCGGTCGGCGCCTGCCCGTCGGGGAGCGCGGTCCAGGTACCCGCGCCGCGCCGGCTGTGCGCGTAACCGCTCTCCCGGAGCAGGTCGTACGCGCCGGTCACCGTCGTCCTGCTGACAGCGAGCACGGTGGCGAGTTCCCGCTCGGCGGGCAGTCGCAGGCCCAGCGCCACGCGCCCGTCGAGCAGCGCCTCGCGCACCGCCCGTGCGAGCTCCCGGTAGCCGAAGCGGCCGTCGGGGGGCGGGGTGAGCAGCGACGCGAGCTGGCGGCCCGTAAGAGTGCGGTCCACGGTGCGGACCACGCGTGCCATTGCCATGCCAATCACTCCTCATTGGCTCTGCTGTCCGGGCCAATCAGGTTACAGACTCCTTTCAGTGGCCTGGTGGCCGCATTCAGGAAAGGAGACAAATCGATGTCCGGACACTTCACCGACCGTGACGAGCGGATGTGGCAGCGACAGGCCGAGGAGAGGGCGGCGCGGCCCCTGCCGATCGGAGCCTGGCTGAAAGCACTGCGCACCCCGCGTCCCGGGCCGCCCCGGGCCGTCCGGCCGGAGTGGCCGGAACGGGCCCCCGGCTCGCCCCGGGTCCGGTCCTCCGGGCGGACGCCCGTGCCCGCCCGCCCCCGTCCCGCAGAACAGGCGTGAACGGGGCTCCGGCGGGCCCCGTCGGCCGGGTCGTCGTCGGGGTGACCGGTTCGCTCGCCTCGCTCGCCGCCCTGCGGTACGCGACCGCCCTCGCCCGGCGTGACGGCGTCCCCGTCCTCGCGGTCCTCGCCTGGGAACCCCCGGAGGGTGAGGCGCTGTACGCCCGGATGCCCGACCGGGCCTGGGCGCGCACCTGGGCCGAGGATGCCCACCGCCGTCTGGAGGACGCCTTCGTCGAGGGTCTCGGCGACCTCCCCGCGGATGTGGTCCTGGAGGGCCGGGTGGTCAGGGGCGCCCCGGCGGCGGCGCTGTGCGCGACGGCCGACCGCCCCGGCGACCTGCTGGTCCTCGGCTCCGCACCGGGCCGGGCCCGGTGGGGGCGGCTGCGCCGCCGCCCGGTCCTGCGGGCGGTCGTACGGCGGGCGGAGCGCCCCGTGCTGACCGTGCCCGGTCCGGCCCTGCTGCCCGGCGAGGCCCGCGTGCTGCGCAGGAACGCCCGTACCCCCGAATCCGGTCGGAGCCGGCCGACCGGTACGGGAGTACGGGTGGACGGGGGAGTGGGCTGACGGGGAGTGGGCCGACGGCGGGGGCCTGCTGCCTGCGGCTCAGATCCAGGGCGCGGGTCCGGGCGTCGGCACGGTGACGGACCGTGAAGCGGAGACGGACCGCGAAGCCGAGACGGAACCGGACGGGGAGGTCACCGGGGAACTCACCGGGGCCGGACGGGCGGCGGCCGGCTGGCCGGTGGTCGTCAGGTCCGCCGCCGAACTGTTCGTCACGGGCCCGGACTGCGGACCCGGGGACTCGGTCGACGACTTCGTCGCGGCCGAGGACTGCGTCGACGGTGACGAGGCGGTCGACGGCGGGGTCAGGCTCGACGGCGGCGAGGTGTCCGAGGGGGAGGTCGACGGCGAGGACGGCGAGACGGACGGAGAGGTGGACGGAGAGGTGGACGTCGAGGCCGAGGTGGACGGCGACGCCGACGGGGACGTGGTCGGCGGGGGAGGCGGCGTAGTCGGCTTGTCGTGCTTGCCGTGGTCGCCGTGCTGCCGTGCGAACCAGCTGTCGTCCTGCGGGTCGTACACCACGAAGACGTTCACGACCGTCACCGACGGCGCCACCACGACCACCTGGCTGGACTGGAAGCCCTGCCACGGGGTGCCCGTCGTCCTGGGCGACTTCTGCGCCACCGGATTGGTCAGCGGATTCCCGCAGGCGCAGCGCACCCGGGTCACCCCGCGTCCGTCGACCATCACCGCGGTGCCGGACTGGAGAACCGCCTGATAGGTGGTGGCGGAGCCGTCCTTGAAGCCGTGGTTCGTCACCCGGGTGTCGGCGCGGAGCTGAAGCGGGGTCAGCGAGCGCAGATAGCCCGGCACGTCGGCGGCGGAGATGCCGATGACCGAGGCGAAGGCCGCGTTCTTCGCGGGCTCGCCCGAGAGGTAGCGCACCTGCTGCTCCACGTCGCAGCTGCTCACCGACTTGGTCCCCCCGTAGAGGCCGGGGGTCGACCCCGAGACCTCGGTGGTGGCCGAAGCGGTACGGGGCGGCAGCGAGGCCGGTGAGGCGGAGGCGCCCTCGGTGCGGGCCGTCGACTTGGTGAACGGGTCGGGACCGGAGGCGGCGGCGTTCTGGAGGAAGACCTCGCCGCCGCCGGAACCACCCGCCGTGTCGCCCTTGTGGTCGGGGCGGTTGGCGAGGACGACGGCGAGCGCCGCGACCGCGACCAGGACGGCGGTGACCGAGGCGACCTTGGGGACGGAGCGCCACCAGGGGCCCTTGCCGTGGCCGCCGTTCCCGCCGGCGCCGGGACCGTTGCCGTCCGCGCCGCCGGGACCGCCGGGGGTGCCGCCGCCACTTCCGGGGCCGCCACCTGACGAGCCGCCGCCCGAGCCGTCGCCGCCCCCCGAACCGTCGTGGGGTGGTCCGGGGGGCGGTGGGGGACCGGCGGTCCCGGGGCGTGTACTCGGGCCCGAGAGAGGGCCGGAGGGGGGACCTGTGGGCGGGACCGACGGTGGGCCGGACGGCGGGTGGGAAGTCACGTTTTTCCCTTTCTTCCGTTCCGGGCCCATTGTGTGCGCCGGATCGCACCGGTCCGCAAGCGGAGGCGACTCCGAACGCCTGCGCGGCCGACTCGGTACGCGGGCGCAGCCGACTCCGCGCCCGGCGCAGGCGCCTCCGGACGCGCAACGGAGCCCCCTCCCCGCCCGTCCCGTCCGCCAAGCGGCCCGACCCCACCGGTACTAGCGTGGGCAGGGTGAGCAGTCGGCCCTCCACCCCCAGCTCCCCACCGCCCGCCGCGACCACCGGCGGCCAACTCGCCCGCATCGGCCTCCAGGCCCTGGCGGCGGTGGTCGCCGGCTATCTCGCCATGGGCGTCGTCGCGGCCCTCGGCCTCTGGGCCGCGGGCGCCGGTGACCTGCCCGGCGGCTTCACCGCGATCCTGGCCGCGGTCGTCGTCCTGGCCTCGGGCGGCAAGGTCGAACTCGCCGGCGACGCCGGGTCCCTCGCCGGAGCCCAGGCCGCGCTGACCGCCATGCCCCTCACCGTCACCCTGGTGGGCGCACTGGTCACCGGATTCTGCTTCCTGCGCCCCCTGCGCCACCACGCCGTCACGACCTCCCGCGAACTCGGCTTCCGCGCCGCGAGCACTGTCGTCCTCTGGCTGGCGGGCCTCGCGGGCCTCTCCGCGTTCGCCCGGCACGACTTCCCGATCACCCTGCCCGGCGGCGACACGCAGGGGGCCCTCATGGACCTCTTCGGCAAGCTCCTCGACGCCGTGAACCCCACCGTCGGCTTCCGCACCGACCTCGGACCCACCCTGTTCTACGGGCTCCTGTGGATCCTCGGCGTCCTCGTCATCGCCCTGCTGGTCTCGCGCAGCACCCCGCTGCCGGCCCGGCTCGTCCGTTACCAGGAACCCGTCCGGCCCGCCGCCCACGCGATGCTTCTCCTGGTCCTCGCGTACGTGGCCGTGGGCCTGGTCATCGGCCTGGTCGTCGCGGCGACCAAGGGGCACACCGCGGAGACCTTCGCCGTCCTCCTGCTCGGACTGCCCAACGTCTCCTGGCTCGCCCTCGGCGTCGGCATCGGCGGCTCCTGGGAGGGCACGGTCAACGGCCCCTTCGGGCTGCCCATGCCCCAGATCCTCGACGCCGTCCTGCGGCAGGGCGGCGGCACGCGTGAGAACCCCGACCTCTCGACCGTCGACCTCGGCTCACTGGCCGCGCAGGACGGCCGGGCCTGGTGGCTGCTCCCCGTCGCCGCCGTCCTCGTCCTCGCCGTGGCCTTCGTGGCGGCCGTACGCTCCCCGGCCCGGGTCCGGCCGTGGCAGCACGCGCTGCACCTCGGCATCGCATTCGCGCTGACCATGCTGGTCGTCACCCCGCTCACCCTGGTCGAGGCGCACTTCGGACTCTCGGTGCTCGGCATCGGCGAACTCGAATCGCTCGGCGGGGAGGTGGTGCTGCGCCCGCACGTGTGGAAGACGGCCGGTTTCGCCCTTCTCTGGGGCCTCGCCTTCGGCTTCGTGGGCAGCCTGCTGGCCTCGCGGGTGCGCCGTAAGGGCGAGGTGGAGAGCGGCGGAGGCGGGAAGTAGGGACGAGAGCTCGGCAAGACCGCGCTCCCGGAACGGCGCTACAGCTCCCGGAACACCGGCCGTGCCCACGCGGGCGGGTCGCGCGGTGGACCGACCGGCTCGACCCGCTTCCCCGTGACCGATCCCGCTTCCCCCGAGGAGAGGGCGGCGCGCAGCTCCGCGACGAATTCCAGACAGGTCCCGTACCGCTCCTCGGGAGTCTTCGCCAGCGCCCTCGCGAACACCGCGTCCGCCGCGGCCGGCAGCCCCGGACGGACCTCGGAGAGCGGCGGAGGAGGGTCGTACTGCTGCGCCCACAACACCGCCCAGTCCGTGTCGCGGCGGAACGGCGGCGCCCCCGTCAGGGTCTCGAAGACCACGCACGCGAGCCCGTACACGTCGCAGCGGCCGTCCACCGGCTTGCCCGAGATCTGCTCGGGCGCCACGTAGTCCAGGGTGCCGACGAACTCGCCCACGGTCGTGAACCCGGTCAGCGAGAGCGACTTCTTCGTCAGGCCGAAGTCCGTGAGGTAGACGTGCTCGGGGTGGTCGCCGTCGGTGCCTTCGGCGACCAGGATGTTGCCGGGCTTCACGTCCCGGTGCACCAGGTTGTGCGCGTGTGCCGCGTCCAGGGCCGACGCCACCTGTACGGCGATCCGCCCGGCCTTCACGGGGGGCAGCGGCCCCTCCCGGTCGAGCAGGGCCGCCAGGTCCTGCCCGGCCACGTACCGCATGGCGATGTACAGCACGCCCTCCGTCTCGCCCGCCTCGAAGACCGGCACGATGTGCGGGTGGTCGATGGAGGCGGCGACCCGTGACTCGTGCGCGAAGCGCTTGCGGAAGGTGTCGTTGCGGGCCAGCTCGGGGGCGAGCAGCTTGAGCGCCACCGTACGGTCGAGCCGCAGGTCACGCGCCCGGTAGACGACCGCCATGCCGCCGCGACCGATCTCGCCCTCCACGCGGTAGCCCGCGATCTCCTTCCCGAGGAGGCCCGAGGGGCGCCCCGCGAGGAGTTCCGGGTCGTCGTCGCGCGGTCCGCCGGCCATCATTCCTCACCGGACGGGGCGGGCGGCGTCTCCACGACCTGCGTCGGCGGCGGTGGTCCGGCCGGCACCTCGGCATCCACCTGAGCGACCACCTGCGTCGGCTCGTGCGCCACGGGCACGGCGCGGGTCCGCTCGTCCTCGTTCTCGTCGGCTTCGCCGGGCGGCCCGGACACTGCGGTGTCGGCTCCGGCGTCGGTATCGGGGTCGGTGTCGGTGAATCCGGCGGCGGCAGTGGGCACGGGGGAGTCCGAATCCGAAGGTGAGGGTGAGGACGAAGGGCCGGGAGAGGGCGAGGGCGTGGCGGCGATCGAGGGCGCGGCGGAGGCGACGTACGTACTGAGGCCCACGCCGTCGCAGTACACCCAGCGCTCGTGCTCGGCGTCGTACAGCCACACCGACTCGCCGTCGACGACCATGCCGACCCGCAGGCCCCGGGTCCGCAGCCGGAACTGCTCGCCGTCCAGCCGCTGTGCGCCCAGCTCCTCCGCGGCGCGCCGGTAGCGGGCGAGCGCGCCTTCGGCGCGGGCGATCAGCGGGCGCGGATCAGCGGTCCTCGTGAGTGGCCGGCCCGCCGCCGGCGGGTCCTCGGGCATGGAGACGAGCAGCCGCGCGTCCACCCATGCCGTCCACCCGTTGGCGCACTGGATCCGCCCCCAGTCGCCCGCCCGCTCCTCCAGGCGCACCGGCAGGAACGCGTCGAGCGGCGTCGTGGGCAGCCCCGGGTCCGGCGCCTCCCAGGCGGAGAGTCCGTCGCGCGGCACGACGTGGGTGGGCCGGAAATCCGGCACGTACTCGGGTACGGGGACGCTCACGGGGCCTACCTCCGCATCACGACCGGCTCGTGGCGCCGCAGGAGCCGCGCCACGACCAGACCGAGGGCGAGACAGAGCACGACCAGCATGCCCATGTCGAACAACCAGGCCTCCGCCGTGTGATGCATCAGCGGATCCGCCGTCTTCTCGCTCGGTGCGACCTTCCCGATGTCGATCGTCGCGCCCATCGCCGCGAACGCCCAGCGCGAGGGCACCAGCCAGGCCAGCTGCTCCAGGACGGGGGTGCCCCGTACCGTCAGGAGGGCGCCGCAGAACACCACCTGCACGATGGCGAGGAGGACGAGCAGCGGCATCGTCACCTCCTCCTTGCGCACGAGCGCCGACACGAACAGGCCGAGCATCATCGCGGTGAAGGCGAGGAGGGCGACGGCGAGGGTGATCTCGATGAGCGGGGGCATCAGGACGCCCTTGCCGTCGGGCACGTTCAGCGGAACGCCGATCAGGGCCACCAGGGTCAGGACCACCGACTGCACGACCGTGATCAGCCCGAGGACCACCACCTTGGAGGCGAGGTACGCGGAGCGGGACAGCCCGACGGCTCTCTCGCGCCGGTAGATCGTGCGTTCCTTGACCAGCTCGCGCACGGCGTTCGCCGCGCCCGTGAGGACCCCGCCCACACAGAGGATCAGCAGGACGTTCAACGTCGACTCGGGGTTGAAACTGCCCTCGGACAGGGCCCTGGCCATCGCGCCCATCACGAACGGCAGCGCGATCATGATGACGAGGAAGGTGCGGTCGGCGGAGAGCGCCGCCGCGTATCGCCGTACGAGGGTCCGCAGCTGGGAGGACCAGCTCTGCGCCTTGGGAGGGGGCGCGGGCTCGTGGCCGGCGGGACTGCCGGGGGACACGGGACTGCCGGGGGAGACGGGGGATGCGGTGTTGGTGGGGACGGGAACGTCCGGACGGGCCGTCGCGTCCGTGACGTACCGGCGGTGGAAGAGGGACGACCGGAACTGCCCGGCCCAGTCGCGGTCCCGGTCGTTCTCGAAGGCCTCGAAGGCCTCCGGCCACTGCGCGAAACCGAAGAAGCCGAGGGCGTCCTCGGGCGGCCCGTAGTAGGCGATCCGGCCGCCCGGGGCGAGTACGAGCAGCCGGTCGCACACGTCCAGACTGAGCACGCTGTGGGTGACCACGACGACCGTCCGCCCGTCGTCCGCGAGCCCGCGCAGCATGTGCATCACGGACCGGTCCATGCCCGGGTCGAGGCCGGAGGTCGGCTCGTCGAGGAAGAGGAGCGACGGCTTGGTGAGCAGTTCGAGGGCGACGCTCACCCGCTTGCGCTGGCCGCCGGAGAGGCTGTGGATCGGCTGGTCCGCACGCTCCACGAGACCCAGCTCGCGGATCACCTCGTCCACCCGCGCCTGCCGCTCGGCGCGCACGGTGTCCTCGGGGAAGCGCAGCTCGGCGGCGTAGCCGAGGGCGCGGCGCACGGTGAGCTGGAGGTGCAGGATGTCGTCCTGCGGGACGAGCCCGATGCGCTGCCGCAGCTCGGCGTAGTCCTGGTACAGGTCACGGCCGTCGTAGAGCACGGTGCCCCGGTCGGCGGGACGCTGGCCGGTGAGCGCGCCGAGGAGCGTCGACTTTCCGGCGCCGGACGGCCCGACGACGGCGAGCAGGCACTTCTCGCCCACCGGGAACGACACCTCGTCGAGGAGCGTGCGGCGACCGTGGTCGACGGTGACGGCGAGCGACCGCACGTCGAGGGACACCTCGCCGGTGTCGGTGAACTCGACGAGCTGTCCGCCGATCAGACAGAACGCGGAGCGCCCGATGCCGACGATGTCGTCCGCCGTCACCCGGGCGTCGACGACGGGGCGGCCGTTGAGGAAGGTGCCGTTGTGGCTGCCGAGGTCGTGGATCCAGTACGTGCCATCCGGGTGCGCGCGGAGCTCGGCGTGGCGCCGGGAGACGACCAGGTCGGAGACGACGAGGTCGTTGTCGGAGGCACGTCCGATACGGATGCTGTGGGCCGGCAACGGCCGCACGGAGGTCGGCCGCCGGAAGGTGCCGGTGGCGGCGGGGTGGGCGACGGAGGGGGGTGGGGCGGGTTCGCGTTCGCGGGGTACGGCGGGGGCGGGGGGCTCGGGAGGCTGTAGGTCGGGGGCGACTGGGGGTGGCTGGATTTCAGGCTCCGCCGGGGCGCTGGGGGCCTCGGGCTCCGCGGACGCGCGCCGGGCATCGGGTCCCGCCGGGGAGCTGTTTGCCTCGGGCTCTGCCGGCGCCGGCCTTGCCACGGGCTCTGCCGACGCTTGCCGGGCCTCGGGTTCCACAGGCGCTTCCCCGCCCTCGGGTTCCGCCCGCGCTCCCCTGACCTCGGGTTCCGCGGGCGCGCTCGCCGAAAGCACCGCGCGGGGGCCGTCCGCCGGATGCCCGAACCGTACGACCGTCCCGGGACCGACCTCCCGCGCCCCGGCCACCCGCGTACCGTCCGTGAACGTGCCGTTCGTGCTGCCCTCGTCGGTCAGGGTCCAGCGGGCGCCCACGGCGCCGAGCACCGCGTGGTGCCAGGACGCCCGGGCGTCCGACAGTACGACGTCGCTGGTGGGGTCGCGCCCGATGCGATAGACGCGGCTCGGGTTCATGCGCGTCGCGTCCCCGTCGATCTCGAGGACCAGATGAGGCGCCGCGGGCGCGACGGGTCGCTCTCCCATGCGTGAATTTTATCCGCCGGTGCTCGTCCCTGCCCGGGATGGGAGCGCCGGTAGGGTGGGCGTCCGCCGCGGGACGCGGCCCGGACGAAGGAGGAGGCACCCGTGCCGAAAGGTGTCACCAGGCGGCGGCCCCGGACCCGCGCGGCGCTTCTGAAGGCCGCCCTGGAGACCTTCGCCGAGCACGGCTTCCACGCGACGACGATCGAGCAGATCTGCGAGCGCGCCGGATACACGCGGGGCGCGTACTACTCGAACTTCGCGAGCAAGGAAGAGCTCTTCCTCGCCCTGTTCGACGAGCACAGCGACCGGACGGTGCGGAGGCTCGCGGAGTCGATCGACGGGCTGACGGCGGAGGAGTACACCCTGACCCGGCTCGCGGAACTCGCCGCCCGCGTCGAACCGGACGAGCGGGACTGGTACCTGGTCACCACGGAGTTCACCCTGCACGCGATCCGTGACCCGCAGGCCGCGTGGGTGCTGGCGCGCCACGACGAGCGGCTGCGGGCCGAGATCGCCCGCGGCCTCACCCTCGTCCTGCGCCGGGCCGGACGCGAACTGACCGTGGACGCCGACCGGTTCGCGCGGCTCCTGATCGCCCTGCGGGAGGGCGGACTCGCGCAGAGCTATGTGGAACCGGAGGAGCTGCCACCCGGCAGTCTGGAACGGCAGTTCCTCGCGCCGCTCCTCGAAGCGTCCACGAGGGAGGTCCCGGGCGGCCCGACCCCGAAGGGTCAGCCGAACAGATCCGGGTCGGACGCGGTGATCTGATCCCACAGGGGGCGCGCCCGGAACCAGCCGGCCAGATGGCCGCCGATCCGAAGAACGCGCAGGCGTCCTGGGTGATCGGGTCGAGGGGATGCCGAGGCTGGAGGACGCCTTGCCGTGCAGGGACATGACGGGGGCAGTGGGTACGGCGCGCAAAAAAGATTACAGAGACATATCCGATACGACTCCGGATCGAGGAACTGACAAGCGGTCGGTCAGCCGACGGCCGGCGCCCCGAACCGGGCCAGGCAGTGCCAGACCCGCTTCACGTCCTGGGGGTCGTACCGCCCGGACCCGGCCGCCTCCTGCACGATCCGGGGGTCGAGCCACCCGTCGACGGAGATGCGGGCGGCGAGTTCCACGTACCGCCGACCGCGGAACCCGGGGTGCTGCCGCAGCACGTCGACGGACACGCGAAAGCCGCGGTGCCACTCGACGGGGCAGGGCAGTCGACGCGCGGCCTCCTCCACCTCCGTACCCCGGTGGCTCGGATCGAGCACCAGGGCCTCCACGTCGCGCCCGATCACGACGGGGCCGTGGATCTGCGCCTCGATGTAGTCGTCGAGCGGGTCCTGGTCGGCGGCCTCCGCGAGCGCGATCAGGTTCATCCGGGAGGCGACGCCGAAGTGGGTGGGCTCGAGGTAGCTGTCGGGGTAGCAGAAGGTCGCCCGCTGGAGGGTGGCGGCGGCCAGGCGCAGATGGGCGGAGCCGAAGCGGGGAGCGGCGCCGACGGGCCGGCGGCGGAAGTCGAGGGCGCCGTAGACGGGACGGGAGTCGGCGGCGGCACGGTCGTAGGCCGCACCGAAGATGCGGCTCTCCCAGCGGTGGCGGTCGCCGCCGGGGTGGGCGGTGAGGCCGCCGTTGCTGGTGCCGGTGACGAACTGGGAACGGTAGACCCCGTCGTCGGCGAGCAGGGGGAGGAAGTACGGGTGGAAGTTGAGGGTGACCCGCAGGGACGGATCGAGCGGATCACCGTCGGCGCGCGCGGCCACATGGGCGAGGGCGCGTCGCGCGTGGGCGTGGGTATGGGTACGGGACGGAGTGTCCGCCGGGTCGTGCCGCGGTGTCCCGGGTGGCTTCGACGTCATGGGGCAGTGTGCCGGACGGCGGGGCTTGCGGCCCAGCGATTTCGGTGGCTACGGTCACGCGGGGGCAAGCGCTTACTGTCCAACTGCTCCTCACTGTCCCGCCCCAGCTTGGAGTGCACCGCGTGCCCACACCTGACGTCCTGATCTACACCCGCACCGCCGGCTACCGCCACGACTCGATCCCGGACGGCGCCGTCGCGCTCACGGAGCTGGCGCGGGAACTCGGACACCCGGCCGAGATCACCGAGGACCCGGGCGCCTTCACCCCGGGGCGACTGGCCCGGTGCGCGGTCGTCGTGCTGCTGTCCACGACCGGGAACGTCCTGACCGCCGAAGGGCGTACCGCGTTCGAGTCGTACCTGAGGGGCGGCGGCGCGCTGCTCGCCGTGCACGCGGCGGCCAACGCCGAGCCGGACTGGCCCTTCTACGGCCGACTCCTTGGCACCCGCTTCGCCGGCCACCCGGAGATCCAGCGCGCAACGGTACTGGTCGACGCCCACGACCACCCGGCGACAGCCCCGCTCCCGGAACGCTGGACCTGGACGGACGAGTGGTACAACTTCACGTCCGACCCCAGGGAGGGCGAAGTCCCGGGCGTACGGGTCCTCGCCCGAGCCGACGAGACCACCTACCGGGGCGGCACCCACGGCGAGGACCACCCACTCGTCTGGTGCCGGCGACTGGACCGGGGCCGCGTCTTCTTCACGGCCCTGGGCCACGCCCCGGAAACCTACCGAACCCCACTCTTCCGAGCCCACTTGAAGGGCGCCCTGACCTGGCTGACGACCTAGCGCTATGACCGGGATGGTCCACCGTGACCGGAAGGCGGCTCGGGGGACGAGCGCACGCGCAACGGCTGGTATTACTGGGGCATGCAGGAAGAGACGGCACGCTCCGCGATCGACACGTTCATCTCCGCGTTCAACGCCTCGGACGACAGCTATGTGACTGCCCTGCTCTCCCAGGCCCTGACCTCAGACGTGGTCTTCTGGGGGCCGTTGGGTCGCAGCGAAGGAATCGCGGCGGTCGAGCGGTTCGTGCTGGACATCCGGCGTCACCCGGCGGGGACCGGCACGATGGTGCGCTGCTCAGCGGTGGACATGCCTGACGAGTGGGCCCGGTACCAGTGGGTCTTCACCACGCCGGATGGCGGCCCCCGCCTGACGGGAACGGACGTCGTCCATCTGCGGCGGAGCCTCATCGACCAGGTCATCGTCTTTGCGGGGGAGATCGAGCCGTCCGCCTCCTGAGTCGTCCTTCTGTCGCTGTCCTTCTCGTGAACTTGTCCCTTTCGGCACTCCGCGGCTGCGGTTCGCGCTCGGTCAGGCTGCGGCGTTGAGGGGGCGACCGCCCCAGCGGATGCCCTTCTCGCTGCGGATGCGGGCGCGTTCCTTGCGTTGGGCGGCAAGTACGCCTGGTGACGCGGTGGGTGCGGCGGTAGGTCGCCGGCAGCCGGTCTGGCTTGCCCTGCTTCGCCCAGCAGGAGCCTGCGGTGGGCCGGATCCCCAACGGCCCGAACTCGTCGAAGGCGAAGACCCGGTCCGGGAAGCGGTCCAGAACCTGCTCGATCCGGTCGAGCCTGGCGTCGCGATGAGGGTCGGGTGATTCCTTCCATGTCTTGGTGCGTTGGAAGGTGATGCCGCGGCGCCGGAGCAGGCACCGTGAAGGCTTCACGGCCGATGCGGATGACACGTCCGTGCACTTCCCGCAGGTAGGCGGCGAGTTTGCGGATCGACCAGTGGGTGAAGGGCTGGCCGAGCCTGGTGGGGCGGGTGGTGGCCGTCCGGATGACGAAGTCCTCGTCGTCAGGGGTGAGCAGGCGGGGACGGCCTCCCGCCCACTGAGGGTCCAGGCAGACCAGGCCGATCTCGTTGAACCGGTGGATCACGTCGCGCACGGTGTCCTCATGGGCCTGGACCAGTTGGGCGATCACCGGCCACCCGGTTTCCGCCCGCCGAAGCGAGCAGCATCATCGCCCGCCGGTAACGCACCGAACCCGTGCTGCCCCGGCGCACGATCTGCTTCAGCTTCTGCCCCTCCTTGTCGGTCAAGCTGCGTACACGGACAGGCTCAGCCACCGCGCCTCCAGCGGTCGACTGGACGTCACCGCACATCCAACCGTCACGACCACCAACCCGGCGAACCTACGCGGTCACAGCACTAGGTCACTTGCGCGCAGCACGGGCCCCTGCCGAGGTGGCAAGGGCCCGTGCTGCCCAGCGCCGAGGAGAGCCGGGGCCCGTCCTGGACGATCAGCATCCTGGACGGTGCCCCTTACCGGCTGCTGCCGGCCCGACGGCCCGGTCTCACCTCAGGTGCCGGGCGAAGAACCGGGCGCCGGGGTCGAGTTCGAACTGCGGGACGCCGGTGTGCCCGCCCATGTTGGCGTGCAGCGTCTTCTCCTTGGAGCCGAAGGCGTCGAACAGGTCCAGGGCGGCCTGCCGGTCGTTCCCTTCGTCGTCCCACTGCAGCAGGACGTGCAGCGGAATGGTGACCTGGCGGGCCTCCTCGAACATGACGGCGGGTACGAGACTCCCGGCAAAGAACCCGGCGGCCACGATCCGCGGCTCGACCACCGCGAGGCGGAGGCCGATGGAGATCACGCCTCCCTCGTACCCGACCGGGCCGCCGATCTCGGGCAGCGCGAGGAGGGCGTCCAGGGCGGCCTGCCATTCCGGGACCGCCTTGTCGACGAGCGGGAGGACGAGGGCGTCGATGATCTCGTCGCTGACGGGCCCACCGGCCTCCATCGCCCGGCGCAGGTCGGCGCGAGCCTCCTCGGCGGCGGCCCAACGCGGCCGGTCACCGCTCCCGGGAAGCTCGATGGTGGCCGAGGCGAAGCCGTACTCCGCCGCGTAGTACCGGGCCCGCCCGGCCAGCCGCGGGTACATCCGGCTCAGTCCGAGAGGGGGGTGGCCGATCAGGATCAGCGGCACGGGTTCGGACGAGGCGGCGGACGCGGGCGTCCACAGGATGCCGGGGATCTCCCCGAGGGTGAACTCGCGCTCGAGGACGCCGTCGTCGAGGCGCCGTTCAGAAGTGAGGTGCATGGTCGTGCCTTTCGGGAGAGCTCATGTACGGCGCTCCCGGACGACCTACCGCCCGACCGTGACCCCGGAGGGGAGCACCCATGTCGATACTGCGTTCACGGGTACCACCTCCTCGTTCTCTCACACGGCCTCCGGAAACGTAGCAGTGGCCGCATTGGTCCGCCAAGCGGGTTTTCGGGGGCTCTGTGACCGGGCTGCACGATGCCCTAGCGCCATGCCGTCAGCGGCCCGAATGTCGGTCAGACGGGTGGCATGAGGTCGCTCTCGCTGATCGTGTACGTCAGCGGGGGGTAGGTGAAGTCCGTTTCGTTGTTCTCGCGGCGCCGGAGTCGGTAGAACTCGCGTCTCTGCTCATCGTCGGCCGGCGTGAGGCGCGTGCGCTGTGGGAGGTATGCGTGTCCGTCGTGATATCGGACGAAGGTGTTTGATGTTCGGAAGGTGACACCCAGCCATTGGTTCTCCGTCGTCCTGGCCGATGCGTCCAATATTATTTTGTGCCTGAGCCGCCTGTTCGAGGCGACAGAGAAAGCTACGAAACCGTTGTGGGTGAGGGGGATCTCGAACTTCTCGCCATCGGGCCCCTTCGATTCGAAGACGAGCTTCCTCGGTGGGCCCGCTTCGGGGTGTTCGTAGCAGGAGAGTACGGCGATGAATGATTCCATGGCCAGATCGAGGGCTTGGTCGGAGTGGCTGCCCATGGTTGTATAGGCGTTCGTGTAGCTCTCGATGAGGGCGTTGTTGAAGCCGACCGGGAGCGCCGCACGTTCTTGGATCTGTTGGCCGAGCCGCTCGTGCACCGCACGGAAACGCTGCGCCGGGTTGGTGTATTGGGCGGTAGTACGTACTAGAGGCACGCCACCCGCCTCGTCGGCCTTGGCCAGGACGGCGCCTCGTCGGCCTTTGCCTACGTCTTCCAGTCGAGCCGACGCGGAAAGCTCCGCGAAGAGATTCTCCTCGGTTCGCAGAACGTAGGAGATGATCTCGTCCGAGATCCTAGATTCGCGGGGCAACGTAGTCTCCCGTGTTCATGCTGAAGGAAAACTTGTCGCCGTATTCGACGAAGGACGAGGTTCTGTTCTCCTCGGCGTACAGTCTGCGCAGCTCGTTCATGCCGTCGGGGGTGGGTGGCCCCAGCTTCACCAGATCTCCGCCCGTTTTGAGGAACGTGTGGCCGTTCTTGTGGACGGCTTCCGCGCTCGAACAGCGCACCACGTATCCCAGGCGGGTCGGAAGCAACTCGGCGTCCAACGTCGAGGGCCTGATTTCGTGCGTATACAGGCGGTTGGTGGACAACGGCATGAAGAAGACGGAGCCGGGGTAGAGGGTCAGGGTGAAATGCGAGGGGAGCGCGGCCCCGTCGCGTTCTTGGGTCGACTCCTTGAGGCGGAAGTGGAGTCGGGTCAGACCGCTGGCGCTCTTCACGCCGTAGTCGAAGGCGTCTTCAGTCAGGGGGCGCAGCTTTTCGAGCCGGTCGTAGAAGGTGCAGAAGGCCATGATGCCGTTGGCGGGCATATCCTTGGTCTTGTCGGCGTGGGCCGAGATCTTGGCCTTGGACTGTTTGCGCTCCGTCGTGGCAAGGGTGTTGTGGTAGATCTGGGCGAGAACGTGATTCAGCGGTGCCTGGTTCCGGAAGACGGCCGCGGCCTCGCGGTTCAGGGCCTCGACGATGGCCGTGTCGGTCGGGCGGAAGCTCTCGGTCGGCCCCGAGAGATTCGTGGAGCAACGGAGCAGGCGGAAATGCAGTTCGTCATCGTTCTGTGTGACGGGCGTCAGATAGATTCCGCTGCGGTGGGCCGTTCCGGGTTTGGTGGACTCCGTCAGGGACTGGAAGGTGTGCTCCGTACGGATCCGTCCGAAGTGATCGGCGTCGAGTCCGAAGAAGCGGCGGTAGTACACGCCTACGCCATGTACGCGGAGGGGAACCTGGCCGAGACCGACGAGAGTCCAGGGTTCTTCGGCGCCCTCGTGGTAACCGTGTGACAGTTCCCGGATGGCGAATACCCGGTCAGCCGTACGTAGTTGGTGGACGCTGATCCCGGATACGTCGCCACACAGGTAGACGGTCTTCTGCGCGAGGTTGTGCGAACCGGAAGCAAGGTCCTCCGGCGTGATGGCACTCCCGAAGAACTCCCTGATCAAGTCATTGTCCTGCATCGTCGAAGGCGCAACCAAGATGTTGCTCGCATCATCCTCGATGGAGGCTTCCGCCGGCTCTGTTGTGTGCATCAAATCGAGTCCCTGACAGGGGTGTGGACGTCGTCAGTCACAGTTACGGGAAACCTCTTGAGGCCCGTACTCCCGGGCCGTCGCGATACCCGCCCGTACCGCTTCCAGCAAGGCCTCCAGGCCCTGCGCCCGCTGCCATTCCTCGGCCGAGTGGTGCCATGTGTGCTGTGTCGCCCGGGCTTCGGGCGTACCTTCGGTGATCACGACGGTCCGCCGACCCTTTCGGTCGGGGCCCGTCACCTGCAGGTCCATGTTCCGGATGTGGAACCGCTTCGGATAGCTGCCGAAGACCTCCAGGATCCGGCCGTCGAACGTGTAGAACTCTCTGCCTGCCCTGGCCGTGGTCTCCTCGGTCATGGGGCGACGCTACACACGGGGACCCGCAGCTGTCAGGCCCCCGTCCGGCAGCAGGTTCCGGTGACAGCCGTCGTCACATCGGTCGGATCCGGGTGCGCAGGAGGCAGAACTCGTTGCCTTCCGGGTCCGCCAGCACGTGCCAGCTCTCCGTGCCCGTCTGGCCCACGTCGGCCCGCCTCGCGCCGAGTGCGAGCAGCCGCTCCAGCTCGGCGTCCTGGTCACGGTCGGTGGGATTCACGTCGATGTGCAGGCGGAGCTTCCCGGTGCGAGGAGTGCTGCTCGGGCTCAGGACGAGGGTCGGCTGCGGGCCGCCGAAACCCACCTCGGGCGGACCGATCTCGATGCTCCCGTCGTCCTCCCGGCCCAGCTCGACGTAACCGAGGACCTCGCTCCAGAACACCGCCAGCTTCTCGGGGTCGGCGGCGTCGATGATCAACTCGCTGATGCGGCATGCCATGGTCGTGAGTGTACGGAGGCGAGCACTCGCGGGGGCGGTCGTTGCCCGGCGGCCCGCCGGCCCGAGCCCAGCTCCCCGTCTCCGCCCAGCACCTCCCCCCGGCCCCGCCCAGCACCTCCACCCCGGCCCCCCTCAAGTCACCCCGCCGCCCCGTCCCTGTTGCGCCCCGCCCCGCTTCGCGCGAAGTTGCATGCGGGGGCCGATGGCAGGAGGAGACGCGTCATGGGCATCGCCACCGTGAACCCCGCGACCGGCGAGACACTGCGTACGTACGAGGCCCACTCGCCCGAGGAGGTCGAGCGGCGGATCGCCGCCGCGCACGAGGCGTACCGCCAGTACCGCACCACGTCCTTCGCCGAGCGCGCCCGCCTCATGCGCGCCGCCGCCACGCTCCTCGACGAGGACACCGACGACATCGCCCGCACCATGACCGTCGAGATGGGCAAACCCCTCGTCGCGGCCCGCGCCGAGGCCGCCAAGTGCGCCAAGGCCATGCGCTGGTACGCCCGTAACGCCGAGGAGCTGCTCGCCGACGAGCACCCCGCCGAGAGCGACGTCCAGGACTCCGGCGCGGACATCGCCCGCGTCCACTACCGGCCCCTCGGCCCCATCCTCGCCGTCATGCCCTGGAACTTCCCGCTCTGGCAGGTGATCCGCTTCGCCGCGCCCGCGCTCATGGCCGGCAACACAGGCCTCCTCAAGCACGCCTCCAACGTCCCGAGGACCGCGCTCTACCTCGGGGACCTCTTCCGCCGCGCCGGATACCCCGAGGGCTGCTTCCAGGCCCTGCTGATCGGCGCGCGCGACGTAGAAGGTGTTCTGCGGGACCCCAGGGTCGTCGCCGCCACCCTCACCGGCAGCGAGCCGGCCGGCCGGGCCGTCGCCGCCGTCGCCGGCGACGAGGTGAAGAAGACCGTCCTGGAGCTCGGCGGCAGCGACCCGTTCGTCGTCATGCCCTCCGCCGACATCGTCGCGGCCGTCAAGACCGCCGTCACCGCCCGCGTCCAGAACAACGGGCAGTCGTGCATCGCCGCCAAGCGGTTCATCGTCCACCAGGACGTCTACGACGACTTCTCCGAGCGCTTCACCGCCGCCATGAACGCCCTCACCGTCGGCAACCCCCTCGACGAGTCCACCGACGTCGGCCCCCTCGCCACCGAACAGGGCAGGGCCGAGCTGGAGGCGCTCGTCGACGACGCGGTACGGCTCGGCGCCACCGTCCTCTGCGGCGGCCACCGGCCCGAGGAACCCGGCCTCCGGGACGGCTGGTACTACCGGCCCACCGTCCTCACCGGCATCACCCCCCGGATGCGGATCCACCAGGAGGAGACCTTCGGCCCGGTCGCCACCGTCTACCCCGTGAGCGACATCGAGGAGGCCGTCACCGTCGCCAACGACTCCCCGTTCGGCCTCAGTTCCAACGTGTGGACCCGGTCCCCCGAGGACGTCGCCTTCTTCGTCCGCGACCTGGAGGCCGGCGGCGTCTTCGTCAACGGCATGACCGCCTCCCACCCCGCGCTCCCCTTCGGCGGGATCAAGCGCTCCGGGTACGGGCGTGAGCTGTCCGGCCACGGCATCCGCGAGTTCTGCAACGCGACCACGGTCTGGCAGCGCGCCTGACACGCCCAAAGACACCCCAGGCACCCCCAGCACCCCAGGCACCCCCAGGCACCCCCAGCACCCCCAGGTACCCCCAGACGCCCTCCTACCTCCGCGCCCACTCCAACAGCCGTTCCGCGGTCCAGGTGTTGATCACCCGGTCCTCCGGCACCCCGCACTCCTCCGCCCGCGCGCAGCCGAGGATCTGCCACTCCAGCTGGCCGGGGGCGTGGGCGTCCGTGTCCACCGCGATGTACGTCCCCGCCGCCACCGCCAGCCGGAGCAGCCGCCGAGGCGGATCGAGCCGCTCCGGGCGGCTGTTGATCTCGACGGCCGTCCCCGATTCGGCGCACGCGGCGAACACCCGCTCCGCGTCGAACTCCGACTCCGGCCGCAGCCGTCCGCCCGCCACCAGCCGGCCGGTGCAGTGCCCGAGCACGTCCATCAAAGGGTTGCGCACCGCCCGTTCGAGCCGGCGGGTCATCGCCCCCGCCTCCATCCGGAGCTTCGAGTGGACCGAACCGACCACCAGATCGAGACGGTCGAGCAGCTCGGGCTCCTGGTCGAGCGAACCGTCGTCCAGGATGTCGCACTCGATGCCGGTCAGCAGCCGGAACGGCGCCCACTCCTCGTTCAGCCGCGCCACCACGTCCAGCTGCTCCCGCAGCCGCTCCGGTGACAGGCCCCGTGCCACGGTCAGCCGGGGCGAGTGGTCGGTGAGCACCGCCCACGCGTGGCCGATCGCCGCCGCCGCGCGGCCCATGTCCTCGATCGAGGCTCCTCCGTCCGACCAGTCCGAATGGAGGTGACAGTCGCCCCGCAGCGCCGCCCGCAACGCCTCGCCCCCGCTGGTGGGTTCGGCCGTCCGCAGGGACTCCTCGAGCTCCGCCTCAAGCCCCGCCAGATACTCCGGGACCCGCCCGTCGAGCGCCTCCCGTACCACCGCCGCCGTCTTCGGCCCGAGGCCCTTCACGGCCTCCAGGGTGCCGGCCGCCGCGCGCCGCTCCACCTCGCCGGCCGGCAGGGCGGCGACCGCGACGGCGGCGGTACGGAATGCTCGCGCGCGGTACGTCGGCGCCTGGGCGCGTTCGAGCAGGAACGCGATGCGGTTCAGTGCGGCCACGGGGTCCACGTCGTACCTCCTCAGGCAGTTCCCGGCTGCGGCACCGGCGCCGGGCCGATCTCGCACCACACCGCCTTGCCCTCGCCGCGCGGCTCAACGCCCCACCGCGAGGCCAGCGCGTCCAGCAGCAACAGCCCCCGGCCCGAGGTGGCCGCCTCGCCCGGGGTGCGCCGCCGGGGCCAGGCGCTCGACCGGTCCTGCACCGACAGCCGGACGCGCCGCACCGGCTCGGGCAGCACCTCCAGGGTCAGTACGGCGCCCCCCTCGGTGTGCAGCAGCACGTTGACGAGCAGTTCGCCGGTCAGCAGCTCGGCGTCGTCCGCCAGCTCCGGCATCCCCCAGTCGCGGAGCGCCTGCCCGACCGCCGCACGCGCGTCGGAGAGGCCCTGCGGATCGGCCTGGTGGATGTACTGGTGGATCCGCGGCGCCCGGTGCGTGCCCGGGTCCGGGCTGCGCCGCAGGACGAGCAGCGCCACGTCGTCGCCCGAGCCCCAGCGCTCCCACAGTCGCTCGGACAGATGGTCGGCGAGGGCCTCCGCCTGCGGCGGCCCGCTGCTGATCGCCTCCGACAGCGCGGTGAGACCGGTCTCGATGTCCGAACCCGGCTGCTCGACGAGACCGTCCGTGCACAGCACGAGCGTCTCCCCGGGGACCAGGTCGAGCCGGGTCTCCGGGAACTCCTCGTCCCCGAACACGGTCGCGATACCCAGCGGCAGCCCGCCCCGCAGTTTGGGCTGCCCGACCCGCCCGTCGGTGTGCCGGATCAGCGGCCCGAGATGCCCGGCCCGTACCGCGCGCAGGGTGCCGCTCGCCAGGTCCACCTGCGCGTACGTGCAGGTCGCGAAGCGGTTGGTGTCCAGTTCGGCGAGGAACCGGGAGGCGCGCGCGAGGACCGTCGACGGGGCGTGGCCCTCACCCGCGTACGCGCGCAGGGCGATCCGCAGCTGCCCCATGATGGCGGCGGCGTGCGTGTCGTGGCCCTGGACGTCGCCCACGACGATCCCGACCCGGCCGCGGGGCAGCGCGATCACGTCGTACCAGTCGCCGCCGACCTGCCGCCCGCTCCACGCCGCGTGGTAGCGCACCGCGATCTCGCCGCCGGTGATCTCCGGGATGCGGCGCGGCAGCATCGTCTCCTGGAGGCCGGTCGCCAGCTCCCGTTCCTCGTCGAAGAGGATGGCCCGCTGGAGCGACTGGGCGACGATCGCCGCGAGACCCAGCGCGAGGTTGCGCTCGTCGGCGTTGAAGGAGGTACGGCCCCGGTAGAACAGGGCCATGCCGCCGAGCGACCTGGCCTGGGCCACCAGCGGCAGATAGCAGGCCGCGCGGAAGTCCAGCCGGGCCAGGTACGGCGCGAGTTCGGGGAAGTCCCGCCCCAGTGACGGGAACGAGGACACGAACCGGGGCCGCCCGCTCAGTACGGCCTCGGCCAGCGGCAGCCCCCGGTCCAGGCGGCGGTTCCGGAGGTTGTCGAGCACGTCGAGGGATTCGCCGCTCAGCGCGATGATGTTGAGGGAACCGTTCTCCACGAGGCCCAGCGCGAGCCCGTCCGCGCCGAGCCGGGCGAGCCCGCCGGGCCCCGTCAGGGCTGCCGTCACGTCGTCCACCGTCACCGCCCGGGACAGTGCGTTCGTCGTCCGCTCGACGATGCTCGTCTGGACCTCGCGCCGCTTCTCCAGCTCCTGGACGAACGCGAAACGGGTGACCTCGGCGGTCGTGTCCCGCACGACGCCGACGATCCGCCGGGCCCGCCCGTCGGGCGAGCGCAGGATCCGTGCCTGCACATGCGTCCAGTGGGGTGTTCCGTCGCTCTGCGGAATGGGGAAGTGCGCCGTGTACGAGACCTCGCCGCTCTTGACGGCCTCGCGTACGACGCCCTCCAGCCGGCCCCGCTCCTCGGGCGAGAGCCGTGCGACGAGCGAGGCCGGACGGCCGTCGTAGGCCTCCGGGGCCAGCCCGAAGACCAGCAGGCCCGACTCGTCGACATCGAGGGTGCCCGTGTCGAGATTCCAGTCGAAGCTGCCGGTCCGGTTCATGGCGAGCCACTCGGCGGGCCCGATCTCGCCATTGCGCGTACGCCGGTCTTCATCGGTCATCCTGCCCATTGTCGAACCCGCACCCCTCCGACGCCATGGCGGTGACACGGTGTGGCGCGGGTTCGCCGCGGCGGGCCGTACCGCCCGGGGTCCCGCGGGGCGGCCCGTATCGCCGACGACGGCCCGCCGCCCACGGGGCAGAATGGGCCGGTGCAGCCGTCCTACCGTGTCCTCGGTCCCTGTCAGGCTTTCCGTACCGACGACGGGACGGAGGCGGTTCTCGGCGGTGCCCGGCTCCGCGCCTTGCTCTCCGCGCTCGCCGCGACGGGCGGCCGGGCCGTGGGTACGCGCGCGTTGATCGACCAGGTGTGGGCCGACACGGACCCGGCCGACGCTCCCGGCCAGGACCGTACGGAAGCACTCCAGGCCCTCGTCGGACGCCTGCGCCGGGCCGTGGGCCGCGATGCGGTGGTCTCCGTGCCCGGTGGCGGCTACCGGCTGGCCGCCGGGCCGGACGACATCGACCTCCACCGCTTCGAACGGCTCGCCGCCGAGGGAGCCGCCGCCCTCGCCGACGGGCACGCCGGGCGTGCGGCGGTCCTCCTCGACGAGGCCCTGGGGCTGTGGCGCGGGCCCGCCCTCGCCGACCTGCCCGGCCGGGACACCGACCCCCTCGTCGTAGGGATCGAGCAACGGCATCACCAGGCCCGACGCGACCGGTTCGCCGCCGACCTGGCCCTCGGCCGGGCCACCGAGGTCCTTCCGCCGCTGGCCGCCCTCGCGGCCGGGCAGCCGCTCGACGAACCCCTCCAGGCGCTGCGTATCCGCGCCCTGCGGGCGTCCGGGCGCCCGGCGGAGGCCCTCGCGGCGTACGAGGAGGTACGCGTGGGCCTCGCGGACCGACTGGGCACGGAACCGGGGCCGGAACTGCGGGCGCTGTACGCGGAACTGCTCGGGGACGCGCCCGTTCCCCGGCCGCCCGTACCCCCGTACGCCGCCGCGGGGCCGGCGCCCGCTCCCGAGACGCCTGCCCCGGCCCCGTACCCCACGGCCGGTGTCCTCCCCGCCCGGCTGACCTCGTTCGTCGGGCGCGGTCGCGAGCTGGACGCGCTCGCCGCGGGGTGGGGCGAGCGTCGGCTCGTCACGCTCACCGGCCCCGGCGGTGTGGGCAAGACCCGGCTGGCCCTGGAGGCGGCCGGGACGTACGAAGGGCGGGTCCATCTCGCCGAACTCGCCTCCGTGCGCGAGGAGTCCACCGTCGCCGCCGCCGTCCTCACCGCGCTCGGCGGGCGCGGCACCCGGCTCTGGCGCAGCCCCTCCGTCCCCGACAGCGGCCCCGAGGACCCGTTCGCCGAACTCGTGGAGCACTGCGCGGTGCGGCGTCTGCTGCTCGTCCTCGACAACTGCGAGCACGTGGTCGACGCGGCTGCCGCGCTCGTCCAGGCCCTGCTGACGCGCTGCCCGGGAGTGACCGTGCTCGCGACGAGCCGGGAGGCGCTGGGGGTGCCGGGGGAGGTGGTGCGGCCGCTGGGGCCGTTGCCCATGGACATGGCGTTGCGCCTGCTGGGGGAGCGGGGTGCGGCGGCGCGGCAGGGCTTCACCGTGGGGGAGGACCGGAGCGCGGCCGAGGAGGTGTGCCGTCGTCTCGACGGGCTGCCCCTGGCGATCGAGCTGGCGGCGGCGCGGTTGCGGGTGCTGTCGGTGCGGCAGATCGCGGACCGGCTGGACGACCGGTTCCGGTTGCTGACGACGGGGGCGCGGACGGCGCTGCCGCGCCAGCAGACCCTGCGGGCGGTGGTGGACTGGTCGTGGGAGCTGCTCGACGCGGCGGAGCGGGCGGTGTTGCGGCGGCTCGCGGTGTTCACGGGGGGTACGGAGCTGGCGGCGGCGGAGGCCGTGTGCGCGGGGGAGGGCGCCGGGGGCGTGTCCGAGGCCCCGGGCCCGCAGGCGGTCTCGGACGCGGTGGACGCGACGGACGCCGTGGACACCTTGGACGCCATGGACGCCATGGACGCCATGGATGTCCTGGACGTTCTGGGTGCCCTTGTCGACAAGTCGTTGGTCGTGGCCGAGCCCGGCCGGGACGGTGAAGGCACGCGGTTCCGGCTCCTTGAGACCGTGGCGGAGTACGCGGCGGAACGACTGGCGGAGTCCGGGGAACGGACGGCGGTGGAACGGCGCCATCTCACGTACCACCGGGAACTGGCCAGGCGTACCGAACCGGAGCTGCGGGGCCCGGGACAGGTCGCCGCCATCGCCCGCCTCGAGCGCGAGCACGGCAATCTGCGCGGCGCCCTGCGGACGGCCGTCGCCCTCGGCGACGAGCAGGAGGTGCTCTGTCTCGTCCACTCGCTCAGCTGGTTCTGGCAACTGCGCAACCACCAGGTCGACGCCAGGACCTGGGCGGTCGAGGCGGGCCGGCTCGGCCCCGACCCGTTCGAGGAGCCCGTCCGCCCCGCCGGGCCGCTGGACGGCCGGGTCACGGACGTGCCCCCGCCGTGGAGCGGCGAACGGCTCCGGGAGGCGCGCCGCGGCGGACACCTGTACGCGCTGGCGACCCAGGAAGCCGAGGGCGCCACCGCGCTCGAACGCCCCGAGACCCGCGCCCGGCTCGCCGCGGTCGTCGCGGCGTACCGTCCGGGACTTCCGCAGACCTGCCGGCAGCCGGGCACGATGTGGCACTTCGCCCGCCTCATGACGGGGGAACTCGCCGGGCTCGACGAGACCCTCACGGCGATCGTCCGGGTCTGCCGCGACCACGCCCCCGGCTGGGACCTGGCCTTCGGCCTCCTCATCCGCGCCAAACTCGCCGGTCAGGCCCCCGACGCCGCCGAGGCGCTCGCCCTCTTCGAGGCCGCGGGCGACTCCTGGGGGACCGCGGAATCCCTCGCCGCCCGGGGCGAGGCCTACGAGCGCGCGGGCCGGCTGGAGGAGGCCGCAGCCGACTTCGAGCGGGCCGCGGTCGCCGCCGCCCGGATCGGCGCGCGCTCCCAGGTTCCCGTCTTCACGGCCCGCCTGGCGGCCGTACGGCTCCGGCTCCGCCCGGACGGGGACGAGGCCGCCGAACGACTCCTGGCCGAGGCGGCCGACGGGGCGGGGGAGTGGGGCGCCGAGTCGGCCGGCTCCGCCCGTCTGCTGCTCGCCCAGCACTACGGCCACACCGGTCGTACCGACCTCGCCAGGAAACAGCTCACCCTCCTCGAAGGAGAGTTCGGCGAGGTCACGCCCGCGCTCTTCTGGGGGCTCGTCGGTGGGGCGTGGGCCTGGCTGGACTGCCTGGACGGCGCGTACGACCGGGCCGTGGAGCGGCTCGGACGGGCCGTCGACGACGTGGAGACCCTGGCCCACCTGGTCGCCCCGCACCTCGTCGTCGTCCAGTTCGCGACGGCCGCGTGGGCCCTCGGCGGGCGCGGCGGGCCGGGCGACGCCGGTACGGGCGCCGGCCTCCTCGGGGCGTACGACACCCACGCCGGGGACGACACCGGAGGCGGCTTCCGCCCCTTCGCCCCGCGGACGGAGGCCCTGATCCGGGGGCGGGCCGAGAAGAGCCTCCGGGCGGCCCTCTCTCCCGGGGAGTACGCCCGGCGGTACGCCGAGGGCGCGGCGCTCACCCTCAGATCGGCCGCGAGGCTCGTACGCCACTCGGCGGGAGCGGTACCGGAGGCGGTACCGGATGCGGTGCGGGTGGCCGGACACGAGAATGGCGAGTGCCGGAAGAACACGTAGGAGGCGGCATGAACGCTGAGCCCGACAAGACGTCCCTGGGGGACTTCCCGACGCCCGACCGGTTGCTGCACGCCGGGTCGGAGGGCGAGTTCACGGCGGAGGACCTGGTACTCGCCTCCGGCCGTGACGTGAATCCGAAGAATCTCGCCTGGGCGGAACGCCGTATGGCGGAGAAGGGTCGCGCCTCCATGGACGAGCTGCTGCCTTAGGCCTGACCCGCCGGTCCTGCCTGTCCCGCCTGCCCGGGACGGACGCGACCGGCTCGGGCCTGCCTGCCGGTCTGGCAGGAGAGCCATCGGCCCCGGTCCGGCGCGTCCGGACCGGGGCTTCGCCGCGTCCGTCGGGGCCTCGGTGCGTCCGTAAGAAGGTCTCCGGCGCGCCCGGACAGAGCCTCCGGTGTGCCCGTAACGGGGTTTCCGGTGCGCCCGTAACGGGGTCTCCGGCCGTCCCGCCCCGCCCCGAGGCTTCCGCATTTATGGAACACGTTCTACCGTGGCCGCCGTCGCGCGTCGCCCCGCACCGAGGACGCCGTAGGACCGCCGCCACGGGAGGCCCCCATGCACCTCGAGTACACGCCCGCCCAGAACAGCCTGCGCACCGAGCTGCGCGCCTACTTCGCCGAACTGGTCCCGGACGACGTCCACAGCCGGTACGCGGACCCGGCCGCCCAGAAGCGCTTCTACCGCGAGACCGTGCGCCGGCTCGGCGCCGACCGCTGGCTCGGGGTGGGCTGGCCCACCGAGTACGGGGGTCGCGGACTGACCCCGATGGAGCAGTTCATCTTCTTCGACGAGGCGGCGCAGGCCGGCGTACCGCTGCCCCTGATGGCGCTGAACACGGTCGGCCCGACGATCATGCGGTACGGCACCGACGAGCAGAAGGCGTGCTTCCTGCCGCGCATCCTCTCCGGCGAGATCGACTTCGCCATCGGGTACAGCGAACCCGACGCGGGCACCGACCTGGCCGCCCTGAAGACCCGCGCGGTGCGGGAAGGGGACACGTACGTCGTCAACGGCCAGAAGATCTGGACGACGAACGGCGACACCGCCGACTGGGTCTGGCTCGCCGTCCGCACGGACCCCGAGGCCGCACCCCACAAGGGCATCACCATGCTCCTCGTCCCCACGAGCGACCCCGGCTACTCCTGCACCATCATCAACACGCTTGCCTCGCACGACACCACCGCGAGCTACTACGACGACGTCCGGGTCCCCGAGTCCCACCGGGTGGGCGAGGAGAACAAGGGCTGGCGGCTCATCACCAACCAGCTCAACCACGAACGCGTCACCCTCGCGGCCCACGGCACGATGGCGATACGCGCCTTCCACGACGTGCAGCGCTGGGCCGCCGCGACCCCGCTCACCGACGGCCGGCGCGTGATCGACCTCCCCTGGGTCCGCCGTGCCCTGGCCCGCACCCACGTCCGGCTCGACGCGATGAAGCTCCTGAACTGGCAGATGGTGAACGCCGTCCAGAACGGCACCCTCACCCCCCAGGACGCCTCGGCCGTCAAGGTCTATGGCTCCGAGGCCCGCCGTGACGCGTACGCGGCCCTGATGGAGGTCGTGGCCGCCGCGGGCGCGCTGAAGGAGGGCTCGGCGGGCGCGGTCCTCCACGGCGAACTCGAACGCGGCTACCGCTCGGCCGTCATCTTCACCTTCGGCGGCGGCAACAACGAGATCCAGCGCGAGATCATCTCCTGGATCGGCCTGGGCATGCCGAGGGTCCGCCGATAGCCCTTCCAGGTTCGTGCCCCTTCGCGCAAAGGCCTGCAGACACCGCGTGGCTCGCCGAGGGGCTGCTGCTCTACCTCCCGGCGTCGGCCGAGCGGCGACTGGTGGCCACGATCGACCGGCTGAGTGCGCCGGGCAGCTCACTGGCGTACGAGATCAAGGAGATCTCCGAGTCACCCCGGGTGCGGGCCAATCCGGTCTACACCCGGGCGAGAGAGCAGATCGGCATCGACCTGCTCGCCCTGTTCAGCGGCGAACCACGCCCCGACACGGCGGGTGAACTCGCCGAACGGGGCTGGACGGTGGCCGTCCGCACCCCGTACGACTACTCCCGGCGACATGGCTGCGGTCCCCTCCCGGAGCCCGACGACGCCCTGGCCGCCAACCGCTGGGTCTTCGCTCACCTCGCTCGACCGCCCGGGTCCCAGCGGGCACGGGTGCGGAGTGGGCGAGTGCTCAGACCGCTGCCGGGGAGGGCTCGCAGGCGTTCGGCAGGTCGATCCGGACCGTCCGGTCGCAGAGCCGTTCCACCTGCGCGGGGTCGTGGGAGACGAGCAGGACCGTCCGGTTGCCCCGCAGCGCCGCCACGGACTCCTCGACCGTGTCGCGGCTTCGCTCGTCCAGGGCGCTGGTCGGCTCGTCGAGCAGCAGGGCCGCCGGTTCGAGGGCCAGGGCCCGGGCCAGGCACAGCCGCTGACGCTGCCCGTTGGAGAGCGTCTGGGCAGGCGTGTCCAGCCGGTCGGAGACCTCGCTCCACAGGCCTGCCTCGCGCAGTGCCTGCTCCACGCGGTCGTGCAGTTCCGTCCGGGACGCCCGCACCAGGTGACGGAGACCGAACAGGCCGTTGTCCAGGATGCTGCCCCGAAGACCACGGGGGTCTGCGGGACCAGGACGACGGTGCTGCGCAGGCCGGCGTCGCCCTTTCCGTACCGGACGGGACGGCCGAGCACCTTCACCTCACCCTGACGGCGGAGCCCGTGGGGCAGGAGGTCGACCAGGGCGCGCAGCACCGTGGACTTGCCGGCGCCCGACGGACCGCACAGACCGGTGGTGGACCCGCGTGCCAGCTCGAAGGCGACCGGTCCGACCAGGCGCTTCGTGCCGTCGAGGATCTGCAGGTCGCGGACCGCGATGACGGTCCTGTCGACCGTGTCGTCCGTGGCCGTGGCACCGGTTGTCACGTCGTCCATCGTCGTGCTCCTTCGAAGCGGTTGCGCAGGAGGACCGCCAGGCTGAGCAGGCCCGCGGTGATCAGGACCAGGACGAGGGCGCTGCCCCACGCCTGGGCGATCGCCTCGGGGGCGCCCGAGTCCTGAGACAGGGTGAAGATGTGCGTGGGCAGGGCCTGGACCGGAGCGTTGACGACGCCGGTCGGGAGAGCGGGGGCCCCGAAGAACACCGTGGCGGTGAAGATCAGGGGGGCCGTCTCTCCCGCCGCGCGCGCCAGGCCGAGCAGCAGGCCGGTGAGCGTGGCCGGCCAGGTGTACGGGATGACCACGGAGCGGACGTACTGGGAGCCGGTGAGGCCCAGTGCGAGTGCGGCCTCGGTGATCTCCGCCGGCATGCTCCGGATCCGGCCCGCTGTGGTGAGGGCGACCACCGGGATCACCACGGGCACCAGTACCACGGCGCCGGCCAGCCAGGAACGACCCCAGCCCATGGTCGTGCAGAAGAGGACGTACCCGGCGAGGCCCAGCAGGATGGTGGGAGTTCCGCCGACCGCCACGGTCAGCGTCTCCAGCACGCGGGCGGATTTCGCGGAGGCACGCGTGCCGATCACGATGCCCGCTCCGTAGCCGAGCGGCAGTGCGATCAGCGCCGTGGTCGCGAGGAGCAGGAGGGTGCCGAGGATCTGGTCGCGTATGCCGCCCCCCGCCGCGCCCTCGGAGGCCGTGAACCAGAAGACCGGGTTGAGTGCCGCGCCGCCGCGGGCCAGCAGGATGCCGAGCATGCCGAGGAGGAGGGCTCCCGGCAGCAGCAGAGCCCCGAGCCGGACCACGGTGGTGAGCCGGTCCTTCGGAGTGCGCAGCCACGCGGAGGGCCGCCGGACACGTACGGCGCGTGCCGTACGTCCCGTGGAGCCGCGTGTGCCCCACACGGTGGCGACGGCGACCAGGGTCAGCAGGATGATGCCGAGCCCGCACAGCGCCGCGAAGTACGGGCCGGAGGTACCCGCGAGCATCGGCTCGGGGCCGGCCAGCTTGGTGGTGAGCGTCTGGCCGGGGCGCACGAGGAAGGAGAAGACGTCCCCGAGCGACTCGGGGAGCCGGTCGTCGGCGCGGCCGATGACCATGAAGACCGCGATGGCCTCACCCAGTGCCCGGGCCAGACCGAGGAGGACGCCGGCCCGCATGCCCGGACGGGCCCGGGGCAGGACGGCGGACCGGACGACCTCGCGGCGGGTCAGGCCGAGCGAGTACGCGGCCTCCCGGTACCGGCCGGGTACGGCGGCCAGCGCGTCCACGCTGACCGCCACGATCGTCGGCATGATCATCACGGCGAGGACGATGCCGGCGGCGAGCAGGCTGTCGCCGCCCGGCACGTCACCGAGGTCCGCCACGAACGGCCGGATCACCATGATGCCGATCAGGCCGTAGACGATGGAGGGGACCGCTGCCAGGAGTTCGATGCTCAGGCGCAGCGGCTTGGCGATCCGGGGAGGCAGGTACTCGGACAGGGCGACGGCCGCCGCCCAGCCGACCGGGACGGCGAGCACCAGGGCCAGGACGCACACGACCGCCGATCCGTAGATCATGGCCAGTCCGCCGAAGGCGAGGTTCCCCGGACTCCAGGTGGACGACGTGAGCAGCGCCGCCCAGTCGACGGTTCCGCTCGCGATGCCCGTGACCAGGTAGCCGAGCAGGACCGTGAGGATGAGCAGCACGGACAGGATGCCGCTGTAGGCCCAACCCCAGACCCATCTCGCCCGGCTTGCCGCGGCCGCTCCCGGGGGAGGGCCGCGACGTGGCGGGTCCGGGCGCCAGGGTGGGGCGCTCCAGAGTGAGACCCATGGTCAGAGGCCCATCTGCTCGCGCGTGAGGTAGCCGTGCTCGGGCAGCAGCTTCTGGCCCTCGGGCGAGAGTATGTAGTCGATGTACTGCTTGACGGTGCCCTTAGGCTCGCCGTTGGTGATCATGAACAGCGGACGGGTCATCGGGTACTTCCCGGACGCCACGTTCGCCAGGGTGGGGGCGACGCCCTCCAGGGGTACGGCGACCAGGTCGGAGTGACCGTCGATGAAGCCGGTCGACAGCGGGGCGATGGAACCGCGGGTGGACTTCAGCTTGTTGCGGGTCTCCAGGTTGCCGCCGACGATGGCGTAGTTCGCGGACTTGGGCGGGGCCGGCGGCTCGCCCTTGCCGTAGATGAACTTGTCGAGCACCTCACGGGTGCCGCGGCCGGGCTCCTTGTCGTACACGAAGACCGGGAGGTCGGGGCCACCGACCTCCTTCCAGTTGGTGATCCTGCCCTCGAAGAGGCCCGCGACCTGTGCCTTGGACAGACCCTTGACCCCGCCGTCGGCCACCTCCTTGGTGATGATGACGCCGACGGCGTCCGCACCGATCTGCGTGGTGACGAAGTCCGTGCCGGGGTAGGCCTTTTGATCCTAGTCGGACAGGGGCTTGGAGCTGAGGGCGATGTTGATCTGGCCGGTGCCGAGCTGGGAGATGCCGCCGGCGGAGCCGCCCTGGGTGGCGACGGTGATGTTCAGGCCCTTGGCCTTCAGCGCCTCGGCGGCGTCGGAGGCGACCGGGGCGACGGTGGTGGAGCCGCTGGCCTGGATGGCGTCCGAGCCGGCCTTCGCGGAGCCGGCGCAGCCGGTCAGGGCGGCGGAGAGGAGGAGAGCGGCGGAGGCGGCGGAGGTGCCCTGGCGGACACGCCGTCCGGTGAGGCGCGCTGATGTGCCGCGGGTTTCGGTGGACATGAAAGACATGGCGGTGCCTTTGCGGTGAGGGAGGGGTGGGAATCGGGGAACACGGGCGGCGGGTCGCCGCCCGTACGGCAAGCAGGTCTGGGGGCGGGACTGAGAAGGGGTCCGGCCGTGACCGCCGGTGGCACCCCTGCCGCGTGGACGGGATGGGCGGACGCCGGGCGAGCCCGAGGGTGCTACGGGAGGGCGGTGCGGCGGGCACCGGGCGGGCGGATGACGGCCGCTAACGGCTTTCAGCCGGATGCCCTGTCCCTTTGAGGGACTCATGTATCGGGCATCGGTTCCCGTTCGCCTGCTGACCCCAGGTGCGGAGCGCGATGCCGTGGCCGAACGCTATCGCCTCCGCGTCGCCCTGGCGACATCTTGGACTGCCCGAAATCATCGATGATCGGCGATGGATATCGATGATTGGCGATCGATTTGCGGCGCCGCAATGGCCTGATCCTGTAGGTCGCCCCTTCAGGGAGGGGCGGCCCTGGAGCCATGTCCGGGCCTCCGGTGCGAGGGGCGCGTCGGGTGAGGTGAGGGAAAGCGCCTCACCATCGAATGGGTGCGGGTGAAGGGGGGGCTGGATCGCCCCGGGCGTCGTCCGCCTTCAGGGACTCCCCGTAGCGTGCGTACGGGAGATCTTCAAGAGCCTTGCTGTATGACGCTGCCATCGAATACCATCGATGGACCATGAGCGGTACGATGAATGCCCAGCTGATCGACCGAGCGGCAGCCGAGTCCTATGCGACCTGGTTCAAAGCCCTCTCCGATCCCACCCGTGTGCAGATCCTGAACCTTCTGGCGCTGGCCTCCGAGCCCATGAGCGTCGGGGAGATCGTGGACCGGATGAACATCGGGCAGTCCACTGTGTCGCACCATCTGAAGCTGCTCGCGGATGTCCGGTTCGTACTGCGTGAACGTCAGGGCACCTCGATGCTGTACACGATCAACGTCGCTTGCGTGGCCTGCTTCCCCAGCGCCGCAGACGCCGTCATGGGCCGCCCGGCGGCCTCCGCGTAGGAGTGCCCACCGTGGGCGATCCGCTGCTCTGAGCGGTGGACCCCGTATCGCGTCGCGTGCGAGCTCAGACTTGAACAGCTTCAAACTCCGTGCCGGAGTGCGGCGTGGGCTCTTGAGTCCGTTGGTCGCGCCCGCGGCCTGCGGAGTCCGTCAGGGAGGGCGAACCGGTCGGCCGGCCCGGCCGCGCGGCAGCCGTAGAGGGGCCAGCTCCTGCCCGGCAGGTCCGCCAACGTGACGGACAGAAGCTGGTGTTCATGGGCGGTTGCGGCCGCCGGAGCCGGTCAAGGAGTCACGCCTCCCGCTTCGCCTCGATCTCGGCGATGAGGCCCTCGATCAGGACCTTGATCTCGTCGCGGATCGGACGGACGGCCTCGACACCCTGGCCGGCCGGGTCCTCCAGGGCCCAGTCGAGGTACGTCTTGCCAGGAAAGACCGGACAGGCGTCGCCGCAGCCCATGGTGATGACGTAGTCGGACGCCTGAACGGCCTCGGTGGTCAGGACCTTCGGCTTCCGGTCGGAGATGTCGATACCGACCTCCCGCATCGCCTCGACCGCGGCCGGGTTGACCTGGTCGCCCGGAATCGAACCCGCGGAGCTGACCTCGACGCGGTCGCCGGCCAGGTGGCCGAGGAATCCGGCGGCCATCTGGGAGCGGCCGGCGTTGTGGACGCAGACGAAGAGGACGGTGGCGAGCGGAGCGGTGGTCATCGGTTCTTCCTTGCCGGCGAGAGGTCAGCCCCGGCTGGTATCAGCAGCGAGTGATGTGACAGTATCAGCCCATGATGACGTCAGTCGATACTGATCTGATCAGGGTTCTGGCCGATCCGCTCAGGCTCCGGATCGTGACCCTGCTCGCCCGCGAGACCCTCTGCACCACCCACCTCGTCGAGGAGACGGGCGCCAAGCAGACCAACCTCTCCAACCACCTGCGGGTGCTGCGTGAGGCCGGCGTGGTGGAGACCGAGCCCTGCGGACGTTTCACGTACTACCGCTTGAAGCCGGACGTCATCGCCCAGCTCGCCGGTCAGTTCGCCGACCTGGCCGATTCCGCCCGTACCGCTGCCGAGAACAAGAGGGCCTGTCCGTGAGCTCGACCCAAACGCCCGCTCCGGCGGCGAATTCCTCGGTCGTCGCGAAGCTGTCGACGCTCGACCGCTTCCTCGCCGTCTGGATCCTCCTCGCCATGGGCCTCGGCCTCGGGCTCGGGCGGCTGATCCCGGGCTTGAACGACGGGCTGGCCGAGGTCGAGATCGGCGGCATCTCGCTGCCGATCGCCGTCGGTCTGCTGGTCATGATGTACCCGGTCCTCGCCAAGGTCCGGTACGACCGCCTCGACGCCGTCACCGGAGACCGGAGGCTCATGGTCTCGTCGCTCGTCATCAACTGGGTCGTCGGCCCGGCGCTCATGTTCGCCCTCGCGTGGACCTTCCTGCCGGACCTTCCCGAGTACCGCACGGGCCTGATCATCGTGGGCCTGGCGCGCTGCATCGCCATGGTGATCATCTGGAACGACCTGGCCTGCGGCGACCACGAGGCCGCCGCGGTGCTCGTCGCCCTGAACTCGGTCTTCCAGGTCCTCGCCTTCGGCGTCCTGGGCTGGTTCTACCTCGACCTGCTCCCCGGGTGGCTGGGCCTCGGCGAGGGCGAGACGCTCGACATCTCCATGGGGAAGATCGCCCTGAACGTCGTCGTCTTCCTCGGCGTCCCGCTGGTGGCCGGGTTCCTCACCCGCCGGATCGGTGAGAAGCGCCTGGGCCGGGAGTCGTACGAAGCGACGTTCCTGCCGAAGATCGGACCGTGGGCGCTCTACGGGCTGCTCTTCACGATCGTCATCCTCTTCGCCCTCCAGGGGAAGACGATCACCTCGCAGCCGCTGGACGTCGCGCGGATCGCGCTGCCGCTTCTCGTCTACTTCGCGGTCATGTGGTTCGGCACCTTCGCACTGGGCAAGGCCATCGGCCTGCGCTACGACCGCACCGCCACCCTCGCCTTCACCGCCGCCGGCAACAACTTCGAACTCGCCATCGCCGTCGCCATCGCCACCTTCGGAGTGACCAGCGGACAGGCGCTCTCCGGAGTCGTCGGCCCCCTCATCGAGGTCCCGGTCCTGGTCGCACTCGTGTACGTGTCGCTGCTCTGGCGCAAGAAGTTCGCCCCTGCCCAGCAGTAGCCCCGCCGTGTCGCCACTCCGCGCCACGCCCCTCCGGCAGGGCGGGGCGCGGCCGTATGAAGGGAAGCCAAGGAGATGAGCAAGGCACTCGACATCGTCGTGATCGGTGGCGGTCAGGCGGGACTTGCCGCCGGCTATCACCTGCGGCGCCTCGGCGGCCTCGATTTCGCCGTCCTGGACGCTCAGCCCACGCCGGGCGGGGCCTGGCAGCACACATGGGACTCGCTGCACCTCTTCTCGCCGGCCGCCTACTCGTCTCTGCCCGGTCGCCTCATGCCGCCGCGGCAGGGGGAGACCTACCCCGACGCCGCCCACGTCGTCGAGTACCTGACCGACTACGAGCAGCGCTACGAGCTTCCCGTTCATCGGCCCGTTCGAGTTCAGGCGGTCCGCCGCGACGGCGAGCACCTTCGCGTCGAGACCGACGCCGGTACCTGGCGGGCCCGTGCCGTCGTCAGCGCCACCGGAACGTGGTCACGGCCGTTCCTTCCCTCCGTCCCGGGCCGCGGCGCCTTCCAGGGGCGGCAGCTCCACACCGTCGAGTACCGCACTCCCGGCGAGTTCGCCGGAATGCGGATCGTCGTCGCCGGAGGCGGGAACTCCGGAGCGCAGATAGCCGCCGATCTCGCGTACGCCACCGACCTCACCTGGGTCACCCGACGACCCGCGCGGTTCCTCGCCGACGACATCGACGGCCGTGCCCTCTTCGACCATGCCACCGCCCGCCGTCGTGCCCTCGACGAGGGCCGCGCGGACGCGGGGGGTGTGGCCTCGCTCGGCGACATCGTCGCCGTACCGCCCGTGCGTGAAGCCCGTGACGCCGGACTCCTGAAGGCGCAACCGATGTTCACGCGGCTGACGAGGACCGGCGTCGAATGGGCCGACGGTACGCGCGCCGACGCCGACGCGATCATCTGGTGCACGGGCTTCCGCCCCGCGCTCGCCCATCTCGCTCCGCTCGGGCTCCGGGGGACGCACGGACACATTCCCACCCGGGGCACGGAAGCCGTCGGAGAGCCCCGTCTCCATCTGCTCGGGTACGGCGACTGGACCGGCCCGGCTTCGGCCACTCTCGTCGGCGTCGGCCGTCCCGCTCGCGAGGCCGCCCGGAGTATCGGGGCCCTTCTGCGATGAGGCGGCCGCGGGTGAACGGATGGTGAATGCGTGACGGATATGGTCCCCGCGATTCGCCGTGCGATCTTGTCGGCTCGTATGGTGTCCGGATGGCAACTCCGTTGGCGGGCATACCGATCGAGGACGTGAACGAGGCGCACTGTGCGCCCTGCGCCCCGGGGCGCCTGATCGACCGCGACGAGATCGAGACGCTGACCGCCCAGTTGAAGGCGATGGCCGACCAGAACCGTCTGCAGATCATCCACCTCATCGACCAGGCGCCTGCCGGAGAGCTCTGCGTCTGTGACCTGACGGTGTCACTCGACCTGGCGCAGCCCACGGTGAGCCGTCACCTGAAGATCCTCACCACGGCAGGCCTGCTGCGCCGCGAACAGCGGGGCACCTGGGCCTGGTTCTCGATCCGCTGGGACGCTCTTCAGGGGCTCAGGGAACATGCCTTCCCCCGAGGCGTCGACTGCTCACCGTTCTGACCGCTCCGGTCCAAGTGGGGATCTTGGTGACCTCCGCGGACATGCCGACGCGGAGAGCCCGCCCGCCCCGAAGTCCACTCGCCCGCGCCCTGCCTCTCTGAGAGCATCGATGAGTGCCGATTGACTTCCGTTCGGGCGTCACGCGGGCCCGGCGGCATGCCGTGGTTGTGGTGACGGAGCCCGCTGGGGTCGGTGGGTCTGTTGGCATTCCTGGGCTCATCTGGTCGAAGCCATATGCACACGGCCTGGCGGGTCTTTGTGTGAGCGCCCGGAGATGGGCGAATCGGGGCGGCGGGGGCGGACCGCGATGGCGGCCGGCGAAGGTCGACCCTCGGCCGTTCATCGATCCATTGACATACGTCGCTTGACGCTGGCAGGGTTCCGGCCGTTGGCCGACAGCGCGTTGCTGCCGACCTGGGCTCTGACCCCGCTCCGTCGGCCGGCCCCGGCGCCGACCACACGTCAACACGAAGGTTCCCACCATGGCCGCCACGTCCCACCCTCACTCGTCCACCACCGAGGCACCGGTCCTGCTCCTCATGGGCAGCGGTGACCGCCGCTACCGGGAGTACATCGTGGCGGCGGTCGCCCGTCACTTCCGGCTGTGGCTCCTCGACGCACACGAGCCGAGCTGGCAACTGCCGTACGTGGAGGGGACCTCGCTCCTCGACACCAAGAACCTCGACGAACTCCTCGCCGAGGCGAAGAAGGTCATGCAACAGCTCCCCGTCGCGGGGGTCTTCACCTACGACGAGTCCCTCGTGCACGCCGCCGCGCGGCTGGCCGAAGCCCTCGGCCTGCCCGGAAGCGCGCCCGACGCGGTGCTCGCCTGCCGCGACAAGGCGACCACCCGGGCGCGGCTGACGGCCGCCGACGTACCGCAGCCGACGTGCACCCCGGTCTCCACGGCTGCCGAGGCCCGCAGCGCGGCCGACGCGACCGGATACCCCGTGGTGGTCAAGGCCCGAGGCCTCGCCGGCAGCCTCGGTGTCGTCAGGGCCGACCACGGTGACGCCGTCGAAGCGGCCTTCGAGGCGGCCAGCTCCGCCAACTGGCCCGGAGTGCCCCGCTACGAAGCGGACGTCCTGGTGGAGGAGTACCTCACCGGCCCCGAGATCAGCGTCGACGCGGTCGTGGCCGACGCTGTGTGCACCCCCATGACCGTGGCGCGCAAGCAGGTCGGCATGGACCCGTACTTCGAGGAGACCGGCCACACCGTGGACGCCTCCGACCTCCTCCTCGGCGACCCCGAGCTCCTCGACCAGCTGGACCGCATCCACAAGGCGCTCGGCTTCGAACACGGCGCCACGCACACCGAGTTCAAGCTCACGCCCAAGGGGCCCCGCCTCGTCGAGATCAACGCGCGCCTGGGAGGCGACTTCATCCCCCTCATCGGGATGCTCGCCACCGGCACCGATCCGGCCGTCGCCGCCGCCCACGTGGCCGCCGGACTCGCCCCGGACACCGCGCCGAAGGCACGGAAGACCGCCGCCATCAGGTTCCTCTACCCGGAGAGCGACTGCGAGGTCGTCGACGTGACCGTGCGGACCGACCTCTTCGGGCCCACGGTGCACAGCGCGGTCGCGACGGCCGGCCCGGGAACCCGGCTTGCCCTCCCGCCCCGGGCGTACATGAACCGGTACGGCTACGTCATCGCCGTTGGCGAGGACCACGAGCAGGTGACGGCAGACGTGGAGGCCGCGCCCACCCTGGTCGAACTGCGGTCGCGCCCCCTGACCGACTGACCGCTTCCACCCTCGACACGCCCGCCCTGGAGAAGGCCGTCGCCACCGGCCGTGTCGCCGACTTGCTGATCGTTTCAGAAAGAGAATCGGGGCTTCCGAAGGGCAGGTGCTGCCGCCCCGACCGAGCGGGACCTGATGGCCGCGCGGGCTCTGTTCCGGACGGCAAGGCGTTGTGACGTGCGACCACGGCGCGGTCCTGTTGGTCCTGGAGGACGCCGGGCCGCTCATCTTGCCTCGCCGTGACTTCGGCGGGCAGGTGGTCTTCTCAGCGAAGGTTCGGCACCCGGGTGCTCGGGTGAACGGCACCCTGCAGCGGGCGATGCGGGAGGGCGGCCGGGAGGGGCGCTGATTCTGGCCAAGTTCTTCGAAGTGTGACGCTGTTGTGTTCGATCTGTGTAGATTCGAGCGATCCGGGGGGCGTCATCCGGCTGTGGGCCAGGCGCTCCGCGTCCTGGTGGCCATACCAGCGTCTCCCTCATCTTCTTCGCAGACGGGAATCGCGATGACCACCCCGAGCACCGGAACACCTGCCACCGCACCAGCGACGTCTCCCGCGAGCGCGACGGCCCCGGCGAGTACGCCGCCGCAGTTCGCGGTGGACAAGGCGATGCTCGACGGTCCGACGCCGAAGGACCTGCTTCCGACCACCGGCAACTACCCGGTGGAGATCGTCCGGTACCGCTCGGTGGTGCTCACCGACATCCCCGGAGCGAAAGCCGCCCGCAAGCTGACCGGTGCCATCGACCTCGGTGAGGAGAACCTGCCGTTCTACGACCGGCCGGCCGAGGGCATGATCGTCACGACGGAGCAGAGCTGGTCGGCCCAGGGCGTCACGCTCGGCCGGCTGCTGCACAGCCTCGCGCTTGCACCCGGCGAGAGCACCAAGGTGGCGGTCGTCGACTGGCAGCGCAGCACCAAGGCCACCGGCTCCGAGACGGCTTCCGAAGCCGAAGCGCTGTCCGGCACCACCGACCAGAACCGGTCGATCAGTGAGGTCGCGAACGCGATCGCCCGCGAGGAGCAGTTCGGCACGTCCCAGGCGTCCCAGGTGAGCAAGTCGTCCAGCTCCGGCGGCAGCATCGGCGTCGCGTTATTCGGTATGGGGGCCGGCGGCAACTGGGGCGAGTCGTCGAACACGGGCTTCACGACCGCGGTGTCGCGTTCCACCGGCGTGAAGTCGGTCGCGGAGGAGGCGGCGCAGCGTATCAGCGCGCGGACCCAGCAGCTGGCGACCGCGGCCCGCAGCCGGAACATGACGGTCGTGCGTGAGACGACGCAGTCGGAGAAGGACCAGGTCGTCACCCGGGTCGTCACCAACTACAACCACATGCACGCGATGTCGGTGCAGTACTACGAGGTCGTCCAAGTCTACAACGTGACGACCAAACCGACCAAGCTGGAGCGCTGCCTGTTCATCCCGCTGCAGGAGCTCAACTTCAACTACACCAGCCTGCAGCGGTACAAGGAGGTGCTCGCGTCGGTGGCGCCGGCCGACTGGGCGGCGAAGATCCGGTCTGCGAACCCTTTCGACACCGCCGTGCGCAAGCTCGACGCGTGCACCGCGCCGGAGGCACCGTCGATCCCCCAGGTCTTCGACGGTGTGGATCTGGCCGACATCGCCGCTTCGGCCATGGGTGTGTACGGGGTGCGCAGGTACGACGGCACCCCGGTCCGCTTCGATCCGGTGGGCCGGCAGTGGAATCCTCTGCCCACCACCGGACTGGACGGAGACCTGACCCGCATCGCACCGGGCAAGGACATCGTCTGGGCGCTCAGGACCGACAACATGCTCATGCAGTTCGACGGGACCACCTGGCGAAGCCACCCCCACACCTGGCGGGCCCTTGCCCTCGCATGCGGCCAGGACGGCACGCTCTACCTCGTCGGTGGGGACAACTCACTCGGGCAACGCTCTCCGGACGGCACAATCCACAGCCTGAACGCCAAGGCCGACGACGTCGCCGCCGTCGGCCGGGACAAGCTCTGGCACTGCCGGGAGGGCCGGACCTTCGAGCGCACCGGCACCACCTGGACGGAGCGGACCCCGGCGCCGAACGTAAAGCGCCTGTCCGCCGGCCTCGACGGCACGCTCTGGGGCGTCACCGCCGACGGCAAGGCCCTGGTGGTGGAGGCCGGCGCGACGACCTGGACTGCTCCCAAGTACTTCTCCGGGGTCCCCGGGATCGTGGATGTCGTCTCCTCCGTCGGTGGGGACTATTGGGCGCTCGTGAACACCGGGCACGTCCTCCGGCTGCTCACCGCGGTGCGGGAGACGCCGATACCCTTCGACGTCCCCTCGAAGGCCGACTCCCCCTACGCGTCCAAGATCGACGTCTGGTACGACGAGTTCGGGATCCGCAGCATCCAGGTGGTCTTCCCGGGCCACACCTTCCGCTGCGGCGACACCGGCGGCTCCGGCGTGCAGCAGCGCGCGTCCCACACGTTCGCAGGCGCCGACAAACTGCTCTCCGTCGACGCCTGGTCCGGCACGGCCGCCCGCGGCAGCCTCGCCGGGCTGCGCCTGACGATGACCTCGGGCGTGGTCAACTTCGGGATCGCCGCGACCACCACCGTCGCGCCGGACCTGACCGAGGACGCCGGCGGTGCGGCTATCTGCGGGCTGTTCGGCTCGACGGTGAAGTCCGGCACCCGCTCCTACCTCGCGTCGCTCGGTTTCCACGTGCGTGGTGGGAACGTGCCGCAGGCGGTCCTGGACCACCTGAACGACAACCGCCGCCACTACAGCCAGGCCGTGTGGGCCAACGCCGACGAGTTGACGCTCAGTCGTATCCTTGCCAACTACTCGTACACGCCGGCGGGCTCGAACGCCGCGCCGGTTCTCCTCGGCACGCTGCTGGATCCGAAGCCGATCGCCGCCACCGGCAACTACCTCGGCTTCCGGTGGAACTTCAGCAGCGAGCAGGAACGAGAGGCGTGGACCAAGGCCCGTCAGCCGGGCGATGCCACGTTCGGGGCGCCGGTGACCAACACCATCGCCATCGCCACCAAGGGGGTCTTCGCCGAGGCCGTACTGGGCCGGGCCAACTCGGCGGAGAAGATCGACCTCACCCGCTTCTGGAACTGGAAGGACTCGCCCATTCAGATCACGCCGGCCGACATCGCACCGGTCTCCACCGGAACGCGGGCGCAGAACCTCGACGTCACAGCGGCCGGCATGGGAGCTTCCCAGGCGAAGTTCACGCCGCTCGCGGCGATGCCCGACCCGACGGCCCTGCAGGCGGCGCAGGCCATCGCCACCGCGAACCTGTTCCGCGACATGAGCGGCCTCAGCAACATGAGCCAGGTGCTCACCAAGGGCATCGAATCCGCCGCCGGCAACGACAAGGCCGCTGGCGAACGCGCCCAGGAGGCCCTGAAGACCGCCACCGAGCACCTGCAGAAGATGGCCCAGATCGCCGTCGACGCCGCCGGCAAGGCGGCACCGCTCGTGACCGGTGGCGCCGGAGGTGCCAGCAACCTCAGCGCTCTCGGCGGCATGCTGAACCAGGGCGGCAAGGGCGCCTCGGACGCCAAGTCCTAGACGCCGTCCAAGGGCGGGCCCGCGGCGAAAGCCCGGGCCCGCCCCGCCCGAACGGCGACCCCATCACGTGGGTGTGCCGGAGATCCACGGCTCGCACCGTCTGATCGTCGACCGCCATGGCACCCCGCTCGTCGTCACGGTCACCGGCGGCAACCGTCACGACGTCACGCAGCTTCTCCCGTTGTCGGACGCCATCCCGCCGATCCGGGGCCTGCGCGGCCGCCCCCGCCGCAAGCCCCGGCGTCTGTACGCCGACCGCGGTGACGACTTCGACAAGTACCGCGGTCTTGTGTGGAGGCGCGGCATCAAACCAAGGCGGTGGTCGAGGCCGGCTCTGAGCCGACGGGCGAAGGACCGTACACGGAAAGAAGGGGGCCTTCCCGGTGCGCGGTGCACCAGGAAGGCCCCCTTCCTCATTCACTCAGGCGGCAGACGGTCAGCTGACGTGTCCCGATTCCGCCGGGCTTCATCTCCGGCATCTCCCCATCAGTCGACCGGCGTTCCGTTGGCGTACGTGAAGCGCTTCGGGTAGACGCGCACGACCTCGCCCTCCGCGTTGGTCATCCACCACTCGATGGAGTCCCAGGTGCGGTACTCCATCCGGGTGGCCGCGCGGAGTCTGGTCATCTCCCATGCCGTTCCGAAGCCACCCTTCTGAATCGCGTCCCAGTCGCCGGGCGTTATCCCTTCCCCTCGCTGCAGAAGCAGGTTCAGCGCCTCGTCGGCGTCCTTGGCGCCCGCGACACCGTCCAGAGACACCGAGATCTTCACGTTGGGATTGACCACTGCTCGCTCCACTCCCACCGTCCACAGGGCACGAGTCCCCATCCCCATGCTGGCCGGCATTTCGGTGCCGAACACCTTGTTGTTGAATGTGTCCGCGGCGCCGCCGATGGACTTGGCCAGTTCGTCGGAGTAGGGGTTGACTCCGAGGACGACGTGATCGCCGTCCTTGGCTATGTCCTTGAGGACCTCCTGGCATTTCTTGACGACGTCTTCGTCGGCCGACGCGGTGGAGAACGCCGCGAGCTTGAGGGGCGCGGTGTCCGCGAGCTCGCACGCCTCGCCGACCTTCCGGAAGATCCGGCTGATGATGCCCTGGACGGCGGCCTCGGTCAGGCCGACGGTGCGGAGCGCCTTGAAGGCGTCCATGAACCCGATGCCCGTCCTCATGGCAGCGTCGAGCGCGGTCACCGCGGCCTTGCCCGCCCTGAAGAGCGGGCCCGCGACGAACCAGCTGGCCGCCCAGGCGCAGTCGCCCCAGCTGCCGCCCGACACACCCGGGGTGATCAGCTTGGCGCAGCCGATGAAGTCGCCGAGCAGGATGTCGACCGGGTCGATGCCCGAGTTGAACTCGACCATCGACAGCGTGATGGTGAGCCGCTCCGTCTTGGGATCCGACACCTCGGGGCCGAGGTAGACCGTGTCCGCCTGCGGGCAGGTGGCCACGTAGCTGTCCGGCAGGGCCCCACACATGTACAGGTCGACGTGCGACTTGTAGGTGATGTCGGCCGTGATCTTGCAGTCCCCGATGTGGATGATCGGGTTGCAGTTGTTCTTGACGACGTTCTTCGGCTCACCGATGTACTCGATGTGGTCGAGGACCGCCCACACGCCGCCGATGCCGGTGGTGACACCCTGCGAGATCTGCTCGTTGTTGCCAGTTGTCTCGGTGCGGTCGGCGGCGGCCTGGGCCTCCTCCGCCGCTTCCCTGGCGCCGGCGGCGGCCGTTTCGGCTGCCGTCGCGTCCGTCTCCGCCTGGGTGGCGGTGGCACGGGCGCCGGCGGCGTCCTTCTCGGCCTTGGTGGCCACGGTGCGGGCGTTGGCGGCGTCCTTCTCCGCCTCGGTCGCCGCCGCGTCCGCCGCGTTGGCGTCCGCCTCGGCGTCCGACGCGGCCGACGATGCCTTGAGGGCGGCCGTGCCGGCCGCCATCGCGTAGCCGTCGGCACGGCCCGCCGCCGCCTGGGCCTCCTGGGCCTCCTTCGTCGCCTGGGCGGCCGACTCCTGGGCCCGCAGGTACGCCTTGGCCGCGCGGGACGCGTCGGCAGCGGCGGCGGCGGAGGACTGCGCGGCGAGCTTCATGTCCGCGGCGGCCTGTTCGGCCAAGGCCTTCGCTTCGGCGGAGAACCCTTCGGCCTGGTTCGCGGTGGCTGCCGCTGCGGCGGCCTGCTGCTGTGCGATCGTCAGTGACTGCTGGCCGGTGAGCACCGCGAACGCGGCGGAGCTGTCGACCTCCTGGTACGGGCCGCCGAGCGAGATCGCCTCGTTCGCCGGCTTGGTCACCGCGGCGGCGGAGTCACGGGCCGCGAGGGAGGACCGTACGGCCGCGAGCGCCTTGCCCGCGGTGGTCGCCGCCCAGGCGGCGGTCTGCGTCGCCTCGGAACGGGCGGCTGCCGCCTCCGTCTTGGCGACCTTGGCCGCCGCGGTCGCCTTCTCCGACTGCTCCTTGGCACCCTTCGCGTCGGCCGCCGCCGCCTGCGAGGCGTCGATCGCCTCGGCCGCCGCCGCGTGGGCCGCTGCGGCCGAACCGGCCGCGATCCAGTACGACGCCCAGGCGCTGTCGGCCGCCGCCTTGGCGCGGGACGCGGAGCCCTGCGCCTTGGTGGCCGCCTCACGGGCGTTGGTGGCGGCGGCCGTGGCCGCGTTCGCCGACGCGCGCGCGTTGGTGGCCGCCGTGGTCGCCTCGTTCGCGGCGGAACGGGCGGTGGTCGCCGCGGCACGGGACGCGACGGCCGCGTCCGTACCCTCGTCGGCCGCGGCGTCGGCCTCCAGGGCCGCCGCCTTCGCGTTCAGCGAGTCCCGCCGCTGCTCGGCCTCCAGGGCCTTGTCGCGGGCGGCGACCGCGTCGCGCTCCGACTGCTCGGCGACGGCCCGCTTGGAGGCGGCCGTGGATCCCGCCGCCTCGGCCGAGGTACGGGCCTCACTCGCGATCCGGCCCTGCGCGACGGCGTCGGCCTCATGACCCGCCGCCTTGTCCCGCTCGCGCTCCGCGGTGGCCCGGTAGGCCGCCGCGTTGGCGCGCTCCAGCTCGGCGACAGCACGCGACGCATGCGCGTCGGCCGCCGCCTTCTTCGCCTCCTGCTCCTCCGCGAGGGCCGTCTCCTTGGCCTTCTTCGCGGTGGCGGCGTTCGCCGCCGCCGAGGCCGCGTAGGCGTCGGCGCTGTCCGCGGCGGCCTTCGCCTGCGCGGCGGCCTCCTGAGCGGCGATACGGCGGAACTCGGTGTTCACCGCGTGCGTCTCGGTCTGCGCCAGGGCGAGCAGCGCCTCCGACGTCGACACGGTCGCGTTCGCCGCGTTCAGCGCCGTCTCGGTCGCCTTGGAAGCGGCCGTCGCGGCGGCACCCGAAGCACGGGCGACCTGCACCGACTGCTGGGCGTACATCAGACCCCGGCCGCGCGGCACCTGGGCCGCGTCCGCGATCGTCCAGGCCTGCTGCTGGGCCGACACCGCGCGCTGCGCGGCGGCGTTGGCAGCGGTGGCCTGCTCCTTGGCGGCCGTGACCAGCGCCTGGACCTTGCCCCGGGCCTTCGCCAGGTCCGTCTTCGCCTTGTCGAAGAGAGCCTGCTCCGGCTTGAAGATGTTGTCCGGATCGGCCTCCAGCTGATCGTGCCAGTACTTCTGCCAGCGCAGGATCTGGTCGGCGAACCAGGCCTGGCCGATGGCCTCGACCATGGCATCGGTGGCGGACCGGGTCGCGGCGGCGGCGTCGGCCTCCGCCCGCATGATGACGGCGCGCGACGCGGCCTGGCCCGCGTACTCCGCCTCCCACTCGGCCGAGGCCTGGGAGACGGCCTCGCTCAGGGCGTTGCGCGGGTCGACCGGGTCCGCGTGGTCACACGCGGACCACGCCTGCTTGAGGTCCTCCACCTCGACACGGAATTCAGGCGTCCCCTCGACGGGTTTCTTGTCGAGGAAGCCACCGTGCCGCAGGTAGGACGCGACGGTGCTGGCTGTGGTGCCGCCCGCGTGCTGGGTCCTGGTCACACTGGAATCCAGCAGCATGAAGTCCGCGGCGAAGTCGCGCCAGGGGTCCTTGCCGCGGTTCTGCTCGGTGATCTCCCGGGCCCTGGCGACCGCCTCGGGGCTCGCGTTGGTGTGACCGTCCCAGCCGAGCTGTGCGGAGACCCTCGGCTGAGTGGAGAGCGTGAACTCAAGGACATCGGCGCCGAACCGCGGTGCGTGCAGCGTGATCCCGTCGTCGAACGAGCTCATCGCGTACGGCCGGTTGGCGTCCTCCAGAAGGGCCTCACGTGCCGCGAAGGCGTCCCGGTAGGCGTAACCGGCCCGCCGGTCCTGGTCGTAGGCCTGCCCCAAGGGGAAGAACCCGATCCAGTCGACATCGCCGACGACCGCCTGCAGGTCGTCGTTCGTACCGGTCAGGGCTTCGATGGCCCTGGCCTTCATGTTCGCGCCGCCCGCGTGCAGGGCGACACCCACGAGGCACCGGTTGAGACGCGGGGTGCTGCGGACGTCACGGATGACGGCCGTCAGCTCGTTGAGCCGGCGCAGCGCGTTGTCGGCGTCGCGGAAGATCGTCCGCATGCCGTCGGAGACCTTCTCGATCGCCTGCGCGAGCGCGGGGATACGGCCCACGATCACGGAGGACGACGGTACGTCCACCAGCGACCAGAGGCACTGCTCGATGCCCGAGGCCGGCAGGCACTCCTTCACCTTGACGGGGTCGAGCTGCTCGAAGAGGATCTGCCCGCCGTTGACGGTCGCCCACTCGACGACGTTCACGGAAACGGCCGCGAGGCCCTTCCGGTAGTCGTCGACACAGGTCTGGCCGCAGGCGTCGAGGAGGATCTGCTCCTCGCGCTGCCCGAGCACCGGCCAGTTGGAGGCGCCGCCCTTGATGGGCGTGATGCCCTCGGCGAGCGCTTCCTTGTGTGCCGCCTCGTTCCGCGTCCGCTGCGCCTGTTCCGCCTGTGCGGCGGCTTCTTCGGCGGCCGTGCTGTCGCCGGTGGCGTCGGATGCCTTCGACTCGGCGTCCTGGGCCGCCCGTTCGGACCCGGCCGCCTTGTTCGCGGCCTCCTCGGCGGCCTCGCCCGCCCGCCCGGACTTCTCGTCCGCCTCGGCCGCGTGCCGCTCGGCGTCCGTGGCCTCACGGTCTGCTTCGGCGGCGGTGCTGCTCGTCGCGTTCGCGATGAGGCCGGCGCTCACCGCGTCGGCCCCTGCCTGTTCGGCGTGGCCCGCGGCGGCTTCGGAGGCGGCGGTGGCGCCCTTCCGCGCCTCGGAGGCCTCGGCCGCGGATGCCTGGGCGCGCGTCACGGCCTCGACCGCGCGCACCGAATCGGTCGCCGCCGCGGCGGCGGCCTCGGCGGCGAGCTTCGCGTCGCCCGTCGCTTGGGCGGCGGTCCGCTGTGCGGACTCCGCGGCCTTGGCCGCCTCGGTGGCCTTGGCCTCGGCCGCGGTGGCCTGCTGCTCCGCGATCGTCCTCGACGACTGGCCGACCAGCATCGCGAACGCCGCCGAGGAGTCCTTCTCCTTGTACGGGGAACCGATGGCGAGGACCTCGTCGGCGGCGGCGACCGCGCTCGTGGCGGCGTCTCGGGCAGCGAGTGCCGCCTGGCCGGCCGCATGGGCACGGCCCACCACGACGCCCGCCGACTTCACCGCTTCCGTGGCGTCGCTCTCGGCGGCGGCGGCTTCCTGCTGGGCCCTCTTGGCGAGCTCGTCGGCGTTCTTCGACGCCGTGGCGGCGTTGCCCGCACGGATCGCCGCGTCCTGGGACGCGTCGAGCGCGGTGGCGGCCGCCGCACACGCGGTGGACGCCGCGCTGATGGAGGCGTAGTACGCCGACCACGCCTTGCTCGCGGCGGCCTCGGCCCGCTTGGCCGCGCCCTCCGCGGTGGTGGCGGCTGAACGGGCGCTGACGGCGGCGGCGGTGGCCTGGTCGGCGGCGGTCTGCGCGGCGGTGGCGGCCTGTGCGGCCTCGGTGGCTGCCGTACGGGCCGCGGTCGCGGCCGCACGGGTCTCCGCGGCGGCTGCCGTGCCCTCGGCAGCCGCGGCAGCGGCCTCCAGCGCCGCCGCACGGGCCGCTGTGGCCTGCTTCGCCTGCGCCGCGGCGACGGCCCTCTCCCGATCGACCTGGGCGGCCTTCGCCTTCTCGCTCGCGAGCTTCCGCTTCGTCGCCGCCTCGGTGGCGGCGGTCCCAGCGGCCGTGTCGGCGCTCTTGGCCGAGGCCTGCTCGGCCGCGGCCCGCTCCTCGGCCTCCCGCGCCTTGGCACGCTCGGTCGCGGCCTTCGCCCGCGCGGCGACGGCCGTGGCCTGCTCCGTCTGGGCCTTGGCCCGCTCGGTGGCGGCCGAAGAGGCGGCGGTGGCGGCCTTGTCGCGCTTCTGCTCGGCCGTCGTACGGGCGGCCTTCGCGGTCCGCGCGCTCTCGGCGGCGGCCGTGGCGTTGGCCTCGGCGCTGTCCGCGGCGGCCTTCGCCTGCGCGGCGGCCTCCTGAGCCGCCACCCGCCGGAACTCGGCGCCGACCGCGTGCGACTCGGTCTGTGCCTTGGCGAGCAGCGCGTCACTGGTGGCGACGGACGCGTTGGCCGCGGCGAGCGCGGTCTCGGTCGCCTTCGCGGCGGCCGTGGCGGCGGCCGCGGAAGCGCGGGCGACCTGCACCGACTGCTGGGCGTACATCAGACCGCGGCCACGCGGCACATGGGTCGTGTCAGCGACGGCCCAGGCCTCCTGCTGCGCGGTCACGGCCGTCTGCGCGGCCGTGGCCGCCGTGCCCGCGTGGGCCTGTGCCGACGTGACGAGGGCGGCGATGTTCGACCGGTAGCGCGCGAGGTCGGCGTCGGCCTTGTCGTAGAAGGCCTGGTCGGGCTTCTCGAAGATCGTGTTCGGGTCCCGGGCGAGCTTGTCCGTCCAGTACTTGCGCCAGGTCAGGATCTGGTCGACCGCCCATGCCTGGCCGATCGCCTCGATCATGTCGTCGGTGGCCTCGCGGGTCGCCGCAGCGGCATCCGCGTCCGCGTGCATGATCTTCGCGCGCTGGCCGGACTGGCCGGCGTACTCCAGCTCCCACTCCACCATGGCGGTCATCACGGGCTCGTTGAGCACGCGGCGCGGGTCGAACGGGTTCTGGCTGTCACAGGCGGACCAGGCCTGCTTCTGGTCCTCGACCTCGACGCGGTATTCGGCGGAGTCCTTGAGGGGGGCCAGGGCCGGGAATCCGCCGCGCTTCAGGTAGGCGGCGACGTCGGTGGCGGTCGTCCCGTACGCGTAGCCCCTGACGTTGATCTGGTCGTCCGAGAGCATCCAGCCCGACGTCATGTCGTGGAAGGCGTCCTTGCCCTCGTTCTCCTTGGCCACCTCCTTGGCCTTGGCTATCGCCTCGGGGCTGGCGACGCTGTGCTCGTCCGAGCCCAGATTCGACATCCTGGCCTGGGTCTCGAGGGTGAAGCGCGTGACGTCGGCGCCGAACGCCGGCACGTGCCACTCCATGGCGTCGCTCTCCCACGCCGACCGGACGTAGGGGTCATTGGCGCTCTGCAGCGCGAGGCCCCGGCCCACGACCATGTCGCTGTACGCCTGGGCGGCGCGGCCGTCCTCGCCGAAAGCCTGGCCGAGCGGCCCGTACCCGATCGTGTCCGCGCTGATGACGGTCGCGCGGAGCTCCTCCTGCGTGCCGGTCAACCCCTGGATGGCGCGTGCCTTCTGCAGCGGACCGCCGTAGTGCAGCGCCTCCCCGGCCAGACAGCGATCGACCCGCCGTTGGTAGCCGACGCTGCTGCGCATCCAGCCGGTGTCCTCCTCCGGCACCGTGTCGGCCGCTGCCGGTACGGCCTGGACCAGGCCGGTCAGTACGGCCGAGGCGGTGAGGAGGGCTGTGGCGCTGGTGGTTCGGGCCACCAGGCTTCTGAAGCGATGTCTGCGTCTGCCGACGCCTCGAACCCATGGCACTTCTATGTCTGCCGATCTCTACGACTGTTCGGCAGCATCGGCTATGAGGGTCACGGGCCGCCATGGAGCATCGGGGCAGGACAATGCCTGCGTGCTCGGCCCCTCCCCCCACGAGACGCGGCTGCCGCTTACGCCGCGACGATGCCACGTCAGGTTCCGCGCGTGAAGATCAAAAAAACTCCGCGAACGCTGCACTAGACCTCACTGACGGACAAAGCGAGCGAATCCTTGATCATCTCTTTGCCGCCGCAGGGGCTGAGGTACGCGACGTCCGTATGGGGTCGTGGTGTGGTCCCGGCGAGGAATGCGTCTGACCGGTGTGGTCACCCAGGCACCGGCCCCGATGTAGGCGCGGTCGGCGAGGACGAGAACGCCCTGACGTTCGCAGATCCGGATGATGCGGTGGATGCGGGCCGCGATCACTTCATGGGTACGGCCGGGCAGCGCGGGCGAGATCCACAGCGGCTCGCCCGACGGATCGGCCACGACCTGCACGTTCACGCGGTCATTCGACCACCGGACTACGGCGTTCCACGAGCACGACGTCGCGCCAGACGCCGTGGTGGCGGGCCACGCGCTCCCGGCGGCCCAGAACGCGGAACCCCACGGATTCGTGCAGGGCGAGGCTCGCCGAGTTCTCCGGGAAGATGCCCGCCTGGATGGTCCAGATACCCGCCTTCTCCGTGGAGCCGATCAAGGCTTCCAGGAGCGCCCGTCCCACGCCCGCTCCGCGCGCCGTGGGACAGACGTACACGGAGTGCTCGACGACCCCCAGGTAGGCAGGGCGGGCCGAGACGCGGGACACCGCCGTCCAGCCGACGACCCGCTGTCGCCCGTCGAGCGCCACGAGCCGGTGCGCCGGCAGTTTGGCGGTGTCGAAGGCGCTCCACGGCGGGGCGGCGGTCTCGAACGTGGCGTTTCCCTCGTCGATGCCCTGCTGGTAGATCGCCATGACGGAGGGGGCGTGGTCGTCGGCCATGGGGACGAGGACGAATCCGGTGTGCGGGGGTGGTGTGGCCATGCTTGCTCCTTTCCGAGGTGCGCTCCCGGTAGGCGCGCACGGGGCCGGGTACGGCGACGCTCCTGTGGCGGCACGGGCCGCCACAGGAGCGTGGGTGGGGGGTGTGGGGGAGCTTCCGGGTCAGAGCAGAGGCAGCGTGACGAGGCCGATGCCCACGCTACCGAGGAGACCGACAGCGAGGTAGAAGACGAAGACCTTCGCCTTGACCACGCTCTTGACGGCCACCATCGCCGGGATCGTCGTGATGGCGCCGCCGAGGAGGAAGGTGACACCGGCGGCAGCGACCATGCCCTGGTCCAGAAGGCCCTCGACGACCGGGATGGCACCGACGCCGTTGAGGTACAGCGGGACGCTGATGAGCCCGGCGACCAGGACGGAAAGGAAGCCGTCCGTGCCGAGGATGCCCGAGACGACATCGGTGGGCACGTATCGGACGATCAGGGCTTCGAGGACGATGGCGAGCAGCAGCCACTTGCCCAGGATCAGCGAGTCGCTGACGATCTCCTTGAGGATCTCGCCGGCGCGGAGATTCCTGATGTCACGCCGAACGAGCACACGCCACGGAGTGCCGTCGTCGTCCGCGTCGTTCCGCGCCGCGGTGGAGCAGCCACCGGCCTCGGGTGCGGACTCCTGAGCGGCGCCCCCGCAGCCGCCCTCGGACGTACCACCGCTCCCGGCCCCGCCGCCACCGACGGAAACGGGCTGCGGGACGGTCGCCTTCGCCGTGGAGCACGCCGACTCGGGAGCGGCCACCGTTTCTTGGGAGCAGGATTTCGCGGGCGTCTTCTCCTCGGCGGAGTCGAGCAGCGGATCGGCGAACCGCCCGCGACGTTCGAGCGCCAGGACGATGAGGCCCGCGCCGAAGCTCAGAACCAGGGCGCCGACGAGGCGGGCCGTTGTTATCGGGAGCCCGAGCTGGGCGGCGGAGAGCGCGTAGATCTCCGGGTCCATGGAGGGGGAGGCGATCCAGAACGACATGACCGCCGAGAGCGGGACGCCGGCTATCAGGAAGCGGCGGATGAGCGGGATCACGGTGAAGGAGCAGAAGGGGCTGAACGCTCCGATGGCCGTGACGATGGCGATGCCGAGGATGCCCCTGCGTCCGTGGGCGAAGCTGCGGCGCGCGACCACGTCGATCGACAGACGCTGTACGGCGATCCCCAGGACGATGGCGACCAGGAACCACGGGAGATAGTGCAGCACCTCGAACAGGATGAACAGGCCAAGGGCCCGCAGTTCGTCCACAGGTGAACCTCTCTGAGACGGTGACACATGAGGGGAGCGGCGCCGAAAAGGGACGTACGGGGGCGTGGCGAGCCGCGTGGGGAGGCTCGATCGGCATCCCCTTTATCGAATATCGATGATAGACGATCAATAAGGGGTCCGGCAATGGGCTTCGAGGCCGGGGGGCCGCGTCCTGCCGGTCGCGCTGTAGCCTTTGAGTAGCCGCGCTTATAGGTGGATTGAGGGAGGCCTCTCGGAGTGCTTCTCCGTACGGGGTGAGCCTTGTCGTCGTGGGTAGTCATCGAATAGCATCGATGAATCATGAGTAGTGTGATGAATGCCCAGCTGATCGACCGAAGCGTGGCCGAGTCCTACGCCACCTGGTTCAAGGCTCTCTCCGATCGCACCCGCGTGCAGATCCTCAACCTCCTCGCGCTGGCGACCGGGCCCATGAGTGTCGGAGAGATCGTGGAACGCGTGGGCGTCGGACAGTCGACGGTGTCCCACCACCTGAAGCTGCTCGCCGGCGTGCGGTTCGTCCGGCGTGAGCGCCGGGGAACGTCGATGCTCTACTCCATCAACGTCGCCTGCGTGGCCTGCTTCCCCAGCGCCGCCGACGCCGTCATGGGTCGCCCCGCGGCCTCCGTCTGAGGTCCGGCCCCCTTGATCGAGTCGACCCCTCGCGCAGCCGGCGCACCGGCCGGCGCCTGCTGTCCGCCCATCGCGGCCGCCGCGCTGTCCGAACGAGACGCCGAGATCATGGCGGCGATGTTCAAGGCGCTGGCCGATCCGGTACGGCTCCGCCTCCTGTCCAGGGTGGCCTCACACCCCAGTGGTGAGGCGTGCGTCTGCGACATAGCCGACGTGGGGGTTTCCCAGCCCACGGTCAGTCACCACTTGAAGAAGCTCCGGGAGGCGGGCCTGCTCACCTCCGAGCGGCGCGGCACCTGGGTGTACTACCGTCCGGCGCCCGGAATTCTGGCCTCGCTGGGCGCCTTTCTCGCCGGCAACGAGAAGGTCGGCCGGGGAGAAGCGCCGCTGACGGCTCAGGTCTCCTGACATCCCGTGCCGGCCTGATGGACCGCGACGACCGCGGGGAACGCCACGGCACCCCGTGGGCAACGAGCCGTGCGCCCCGATCTCGGTCTGTCGGCGTACTCGACCGTGCTCCCGTACGACCCGGTCGTCTTCGGGCTGGGTTCAGACCGAGGCGGCCTTGGTGAGAAGTGCTCCCATGGCTGCGAGGACCGCGGGCTCGACGCGGTAGTAGACCCAGGTGCCGCGCCGCTCCGAGGAGAGCAGCCCGGCCTCCTTCAGCTTCTTCAAGTGGTGACTGACCGTGGGCTGGGAAACCCCCACGTCGGAGATGTCGCAGACGCATGCCTCGCCGCCCTCGTGCGAGGCGACGGAGGAGAAGAGCCGCAGTCGGACCGGATCGCCCAGCGCCTTGAACATGGTGGCGGTCCGCTCGGCTTCCTCGGCGGTCAGCGGTCGCTCGTTCAGCGGCGGACAGCAGGGCGCTATCTCGGGCTCCAGCACCGGGAGCACCTTCGCGTTCGACATGTATCTATGTTGACACACATCGAACCAAGGGTCCGGGGGCTCGTCTCTCGCGATGCCCGCCCACCGAGCGCGCGGCCCCTGCGGTCGCTCTCGAATTCGATAAGTGTCTATGTTGACGCTTGTCGAATCAGGTGGGATGGTGAAGGTGCGAGAGATCGACGAACGTCGAATCAAAAGGGGAAGATCCGTGAACGTCACCGTCACCGACCAGCTGCCCGTCGTGGTCGTCGGAGCCGGGCCCGTCGGACTGGCCGCCGCCGCGCACCTCGTCGGCCGGGGCCTGGAGCCTTTGGTCCTGGAGGTCGGCGGCCGGGCGGGAGCAGCTGTACAGGAGTGGTCCCACGTGCGGCTCTTCTCCGCCTGGAGCGAGCTCGTCGACCCGGTCGCCGAGAAGCTGCTGGCCCCTGCCGGATGGGTGAAGCCCGACGCGGACTCGTACCCGACCGGCGGCGACTGGGCGGCCGACTACCTTCAGCCGCTCGCGGACGTCCTCGGCGACAGGATCCGGCTCGACGCCCGGGTCACCGGCGTCTCCCGAACCGGACGCGACCGTGTCGTCGACGCCGACCGCGAGCGGCAGCCCTTCACCGTGCACATCCGGTACGGCGACGGACGCGAGGAGCGCGTCCTCGCCCGGGCCGTGATCGATGCCTCCGGTACGTGGTCCACCCCGAGCCCGGCCGGCGGCGACGGACTCCCGGCCCTCGGCGAGCGCGCGGCGGCCGACCGGATCTCCTACCGCGTTCCCGACCTCAACGACCACACCGAGCGTGCCCGATATGCCGGCAAGCGCACCGCCGTCATCGGCTCCGGAGCCTCCGCCTTCACCGCGCTCGCCTCGCTCGCCGCCCTCGGCACGTCCGAAGACGGAAGCGGTACACGTACCGCCTGGATCCTGCGCCGGGGCGTCTCCGGTGCCACCTTCGGAGGGGGGAGCGCCGACCAGCTTCCCGCGCGTGGCGCCCTCGGACTCGCGGCGAAGGCCGCGGTCGAGCAGGGGTACGCGGAGGCCGTCACCGGCTTCCGTACGGACGCGATCGAGCGCCACGGCGAGCGCCTGGTCCTGGTCGCCGAGGACGGCCGTCGGCTCGAACCGGTCGACGAGGTCATCGTCCTGACCGGCTTCCGCCCCGACCTGACCTTCCTCGACGAGCTGCGTCTGGGGCTCGACGACCGCCTTCAGGCTCCCGTCGAGCTCGCTCCGCTCATCGACCCGAACCAGCACTCCTGCGGCACCGTCCACCCGCACGGTGTGAAGGAGTTGGCGCACCCGGAGGAGGGCGTGTACGTGGTGGGGATGAAGTCCTACGGCCGCGCGCCGTCCTTCCTCGCCCTCACCGGCTACGAGCAGGTCCGCTCGGTCGTCGCCGCCATCGCCGGTGACCGTGAGTCCGCCGAGCGCGTCGAGCTCGTACTCCCCGAGACCGGGGTCTGCGGCGGCGCCGGCCTCTTCGACCAGCCCGCCGACACCACGACCGACGGCGGCGGTTGCTGCGCGACCCCGGCCGCGCCCCCGGCCGCGCCCCCGGCCGCGCCCCCGACCGTGCTGCAGATCGGTGCCGGAGCCCCGCCCGCCTCCGGCGGCTGCTGACCCTGCCCCACCCACCCACAGCTGGAGGAACCTTCCCGGTCCTGAACCCGCAGATCACCGCGGACGGCGTCCGGTCCACCGGCGCCACGACGGCGCCGGTTCCGGCTCGCCCTGGCCGTGGCGGTGATCCTCGCCGCCGTCACCCTCCCGACCGGGCGGTTCCCGGCGTAGCCTGGGCGCCGCGAGGGAGGATTCGTCATGAGACAGGACGCCGATCCCGGGCTTTTCGGGCCCCGTTCCGTGACCTGGCAGCTGCACAGCGATCCCGTCATGTGGATCGCGGGCGTGCGGGCCCTCTGGCTCCAGGCGCTGCATCCCGTCGCCGTGCGCGGAGTCATGATCAACAGCAGTTTCCGTCAGGACCCCTGGGGCCGGCTCATGCGGACCGCGAACTTCGTCGGGACCCTCAGCTACGGGACCACCGAAGCCGCGGAGGCGGCCGGCGCGCGGGTGCGGGGGATCCACCGGCGGCTCGGCGTCGACGATCCCGAACTGCTCCTCTGGGTGCACTGCGCCGAGACCGACTCCTACCTCGCCGTCGCACGGCGCTCCGGCATCCCGCTGAGCGATGCCCTGGCCGACCGGTACATCGACGAGCACCGGACCTCGGCCCGGCTGGTCGGGCTCGACCCGGCGGGCGTTCCGGGGTCCGTCGCCGAACTCGCCGCCTACTTCGACTCCGTGCGCCCACGGCTCGCCGCCGGCCCCGACGCCCGTACCGTCGAGGACTTCCTGCGCCGCCCGCCCGTCCAACCCGCGCTCGTACCGGCGCGCGAGGTGATCTGGCGGCGCGTGACGGCACTCGCGTACGACACCCTGCCCCCGTACGCCCACGCGCTCTACGGCCAACCCGCCCCGCCGCCGGACGTCGTCACCCACCGGCTCGTCGCCACCGCCAACCTCCTCCGCTGCGTGCCCGCCCGGCTGCGCTGGCGGCTGCCGCCCCGGCACATCCTCCGCGCCATGGACCGGCTCGGCCCGGACACCAGGCCCGACCCGTACGCGTACCCCGCCCCGTACCCACTGTCCGAGGAGGCGTCCATACTGGAGAAGCCGGGGAAGGCGTAGGAGATCGACGGGGGCGACAGCACACGATGGGGGAGTCCAGACTCATTCAGGGCCGGTACCGCCTGCACGAGGTCATCGGCCGCGGCGGCATGGGCGAGGTGTGGCGCGCCACCGACGAGGCACTCGGGCGGGGTGTCGCCGTGAAGTGCCTCAAACCGCTCGGACCGCAGCAGGACCCCCAGGTCCTCACCGTGGTCCGCGAGCGGTTCCGGCGCGAGGCCCGGGTGGCCGCCGCGCTCCAGCACCGGGGCATCACCGTGGTCCACGACTTCGGCGAGTACGACGGGGTGCTCTTCCTCGTCATGGAACTGCTCGAAGGGCGCAACCTCAGCCAGCTCCTCACGGCCAACGCCCAGCACCCGCTGCCCGTCCACGACCTCGTCGAGATCGCCGACCAGGTCGCGGACGCCCTCGCGTACACCCACCGCCAGGGCATCGTGCACCGCGACCTGAAACCCGCGAACATCATGCGGCTCCGGGACGGGACGGTGAAGATCTGCGACTTCGGGATAGCCCGCCTCGGCACCGACATGGGGTTCACGTCCAAGCTCACCGGGACGGGCATCGCCATGGGCACGCCCCACTACATGTCGCCCGAGCAGATCGGCGGCGGCGAGATCGACCACCGCAGCGACCTCTACTCGCTGGGGTGCGTGCTGTACGAGCTGGCCACCGGCGCCCCGCCGTTCGACCTCGGCGACTCCTGGGCGATCCTCATCGGGCACCGGGACACGGTGCCGAGTCCGCCGCGTGCCCACCGAGCCGAACTCCCCGACTACTTCGACCGGATCGTCGTCGACCTGCTCGCCAAGGTGCCCGAGGAGCGGCCCGCGGACGCGGGCGACCTGCGCCGCCGGATCGTGTCCGGCCGCGTCTCGACGACGCCCGTCGCGCCCCTGGTCGTCCCCGGGCCCGGCCCCCACGCGCCCCCACCCGCGCCCGCGTGGGCCCGGGGGATCACCGGCGGACATCGGCCCACGGACGCCGGGGCCGTGACCCGGCCGGTCTCCCACGACCCGACCGCGGCCGTACTCACCACGGAATGGACCACGGCGGCCCCGTCGACCACCGCGACCCCGCCGGCTGCGGGGAGCGGGGTGACCACCGGGGCCGGGGCGGCCCTTTCCACGGGAATCGCATCGGCCCCCGCGACCGACCGGACCCCCGCCCCCGGCGCTCCCTCCGCCGAGCTGGTCGCGGTGCTCGCCGGCCGCTACCGCGCGGGGATGGGCCTCGGTCGTCTCGGCCGCTGGGACGAGGCCGAGTCCGTGCACCGGTCCGTCGCGGAGCACCGTGCCGCCGCCCTCGGCGAGGACCATCCCGACACCCTGGCCAGCCACTACGAGGTCGGCTTCGCCCTCGCCCGGCTCGACCGCCCAGCCGACGCGCTGCGCGTCTTCGACCGCGTCGCCGGGACCCGCTCCCGCGTCCTCGGCGAGGACCACCCGGACACGCTGGCCGCCCGGCAGGAGCGGGCGTACGCGCTCGGGCGGCTCGGCCGTCACCCCGAGGCGTACGAGGGGTACGTCACGGTGCTCGCCGCCCGCGAGCGGACCGTCGGGCCCGACCACCCCGACACCCTGCGCTGCCGCCACAACCTGGCGTTCACGCTCGGCCGCCTCGGCCGCCTGGAGGAGTCGCACCGTACGGCCCAGGAGGTCGCGGAGGCGCGGGCACGGCTGCTCGGCGCGGACCACCCCGACACCCTCCTGACCCTCCATGAGGTGGCGTACACCCTCGGGCGGCTCGGGCGCGGACAGGAGGCGCTCGCTCAGTACCGCGCCCTGGCCGACGCGCGCGCCGCGACCCTGGGCCCCGACCACCCGGACACCCTCGCCGCCCGCTACGAGACCGGCGTCTGCCTCGGACGGCTCGGCCAGGCCGCGGACGCCCTCGACGTCTGCCGGGACCTCGTCGCCGCCCGGACCCGCGCCCAGGGCGCCGACGGGCCCGAGACCCTGCGCGCGCGCCACGCCCTCGCCGTCAACCTCGGCCGGCTGGGCCGCTGGGCGGAGGCACGCACCGAGTCCGAGGGCGTCCACGCCGACCGGGCGCGGGTCCTCGGGCCGGACCACCCGGACACCCTCCTGAGCCGCCGGGAGACCGCCGTCGCCCTCGGGCGGCACGGCCGCGAGGAGGAGGCGCTGGAGGCGTACCGCGCGATCGGCGCGGCCCGCACCCGTGTCCTCGGCCCCGCCCACCCCGACACCCTCGCCGCCCTCGACGACGAGGCCCACTGCCTGGAACGCCTCGGCCGACCGACCGAGGCCGCCGCCCTCCATCTCAAGGCGGCCATGTCGGTCGACCCCTGAGGCTGGGGGGTTTCCCGGTCCGGCGGCCCCTGAGTCGAGGGGGCTTCCCGGCCAACGGTGGTCCTTGAGCGGAGAGACTTCCCGGTCCGGCGGCCCTTGAGTCGAGGGGCTTCCCGGTCCGGCGGCCCCGTGTGAGCATGAGCCATGACCGACCCCGCGCCCCTTCCCGGCGTTCCCGGACCGTCCGCCTCCGCCTCCGCCGCGAGCTCCGCCTCCTACGATGCCGTCGTCGTCGGCGGCGGTCACAACGGGCTCGTCGCCGCCGCCTATCTGGCGCGGGCCGGGTGGAGCGTGCTCGTGCTGGAGCGGCTCGGGTCGACCGGCGGCGCGGCCGTGTCCACCCGGCCCTTCGCCGGGGTCGACGCACGGCTCTCCCGGTACTCGTACCTCGTCTCGCTCCTCCCGGAGAAGATCGTGCGCGAGCTGGGACTGCGCTTCGCCGTACGGAAGCGGTCCGTCTCCTCGTACACCCCGCGCGGCGACGGCGGCCTCCTCGTCGGCGGCGGCCCCGACCGCACCCGCGCCTCCTTCGCCGCGCTCACCGGCTCCGACCGCGAGTACGAGGCCTGGCAGGCGTTCTACGCCCGGACCGGCCGGGTCGCCCGCCGTGTCTTCCCCACCCTCACCGAGCCGCTGCCCACCCGTGACGCGCTCCGCGCCCGGGTGGACGACGCCGACACCTGGCGGATGCTCTTCGAGGAACCCCTCGGGGTCGCCGTCGAGCGGGAGTTCGCCGACGACCTCGTGCGCGGGGTCGTCCTCACCGACGCACTCATCGGCACCTTCGCCGACGCCCACGAGCCGACGCTCCTCCAGAACCGCTGCTTCCTCTACCACGTGATCGGCGGCGGCACCGGCGACTGGGACGTGCCGGTCGGCGGCATGGGCGCTCTCACCGACGCCCTCGCCGGGGCGGCCCGCGCCGCCGGCGCCGACCTCCGTACCGGCCACGAGGTCACCCGGATCGAGACCGACGGCCGCCGCGCCGCGATCACCTACCGCACCGCCGAAGGCGAGGGCACCGTCGACGCCGGCCACGTCCTCGTCAACGCCTCCCCGACCGACCTCGCCGTCCTCCTCGGCGAGACGCCCCCGCCCGCCCCGGAGGGCGCCCAGCTCAAGGTCAACATGCTGCTGACCCGGCTGCCGAAGCTGCGCGACCGGAGCGTCGACCCGCACGAGGCCTTCGCCGGCACCTTCCACATCGCCGAGGGGTACGGGCAGCTCGCCACCGCCCACGCCGAGGCCGCGGCGGGGCAGCTGCCCTCCGCACCGCCCTCCGAGATCTACTGCCACTCCCTGACGGATCCCACGATCCTCGGCCCCGAACTGGCCGCCACGGGACACCACACGCTCACCCTGTTCGGTCTGCACACCCCCGCGCGGCTGTTCGCCGCCGACAACGACGGCACCCGGGCCGCGCTCCTCGCCGCGACCCTCGAACAGCTCGACGCCCAGCTGGACGAGCCGATCACCGACTGCCTCGCCCTCGACGCGGACGGCCGACCCTGCATCGAGGCGAAGACCCCGCTCGACCTCGCACGCGAACTCCGTCTCCCCGGCGGCCACATCTTCCACCGGGACCTCTCCTTCCCGTACGCGGAGGAGGGCACGGGCCGGTGGGGCGTCGAGACCGGCCACGCCAATGTGCTGCTGTGCGGCGCGGGCGCCGTCCGGGGCGGGGGAGTGAGCGGCATCCCCGGCCACAACGCGGCGATGGCGGCCCTCGGCCGCTAGGGCCTGTCGTCACACTCCCGCCTGCCCCACGACGCCTGGCACGCGCTCTCGCCGCACTGGGCGAAAGCCCGAGTACGGTCCAGTACGAGGGCTTCCGCCCGGCACGCCGAGAGCACGCACCAGACGCCGCGGGGCCGCCCTTCGGGCGACGACGGGAGTGTGACGACAGGCCCTAGGACGGCCCCCCGGCGACGCCCCGCCGACCGACGCCCCCGGCGATGCGCGGCCGGCCGCGCGCGCCCCCGGCCACCAGGGCGGCTCCCCGTGCGGACGCGTTGACGTCGCCGCGCCCCCGCCTGCGGTGTGAAGCTGATCTACGAGCGCGCTTAAGAAATCCTCGATGGACCGCGAGCTCTCCGTACGGAAGATTCTCTTCCAGGGATCTTGGGCGCACAGTCGTGCCCGCACCCCCACATCACAGGACACGCACGTCGGGAGCCGTTGCATTGAAGGCGTTGGTCAAGCTGAAGGCGGAGCCGGGACTCTGGCTCACGGACGTGCCCGAGCCGGAGACCGGCCCCGGGGACGTACTGATCAAGGTCAAGCGGACCGGTATCTGCGGGACCGACCTGCACATCCGCTCCTGGGACGGCTGGGCGCAGCGGACGATCGCGACGCCGCTGACCATCGGCCACGAGTTCGTCGGCGAGGTCGTCTCCGTCGGCCGTGACGTCAGCGACATCGGCATCGGCGACCTGGTCAGTGGCGAGGGCCACCTCGTCTGCGGCAAGTGCCGCAACTGCCTGGCCGGCCGCCGCCACCTCTGCCGCGCCACGGTCGGCCTCGGCGTCGGCCGCGACGGCGCGTTCGCCGAGTACGTGGCCCTGCCCGCGTCCAACGTGTGGGTGCACCGCGTCCCCGTCGACCTCGACGTCGCCGCGATCTTCGACCCGTTCGGCAACGCCGTGCACACGGCGCTCTCCTTCCCGCTGGTCGGAGAGGACGTCCTCGTCACCGGCGCGGGCCCGATCGGCATCATGGCCGCCGCCGTCGCCAAGCACGCCGGTGCCCGCAGCGTCATGATCACCGACGTCAGCGAGGAGCGCCTCGCGCTGGCGCGCAAGTCGGGCGTGACGCTTGCCCTCAACGTCGCCGAACAGACCATCGCCGACGGACAGCGCACCCTCGGGCTCAAGGAGGGCTTCGACGTCGGTCTGGAGATGTCCGGCAACCCGCACGCGATGCGCGACATGGTCGCCAACATGACCAACGGCGGCAAGATCGCCATGCTGGGCCTGCCCAGCGAGGACTTCGCCGTCGACTGGGCGAAGATCGTCACCTCCATGATCACGGTCAAGGGCATCTACGGCCGTGAGATGTTCGAGACCTGGTACGCGATGTCGGTGCTCCTGGAGGGCGGCCTCGACCTCGCCCCCGTGATCACCGGGCGCTACGCCCACACCGACTTCGAGGCCGCGTTCGACGACGCCGCCTCCGGCAAGAGCGGCAAGATCATCCTCGACTGGACCACGGGAGCCTGACCCATGTTCGATTCCGTACGCGACGACGTCCGTGCCACCCTCGAAGAGATCCGGCAGGCCGGGCTGCACAAGCCCGAGCGCGTGATCGGCACCCCCCAGTCCGCCACGGTCGAGGTCACCTCGGGCGGCCGCCCCGGCGAGGTGCTGAACTTCTGCGCCAACAACTACCTGGGCCTGGCCGACCACCCCGAGGTGGTCGCCGCCGCCCACGAGGCGCTCGACCGCTGGGGCTACGGCATGGCGTCCGTCCGCTTCATCTGCGGGACGCAGGAGGTGCACAAGGAGCTGGAGGCGCGTCTGTCCTCCTTCCTCGGCCAGGAGGACACGATCCTCTACTCCTCCTGCTTCGACGCCAACGGTGGTGTCTTCGAGACGATCCTCGGCCCCGAGGACGCCGTCATCTCCGACGCCCTCAACCACGCCTCGATCATCGACGGCATCCGCCTCTGCAAGGCCCGCCGCTTCCGTTACGCCAACCGCGACATGGCCGACCTGGAGCAGCAGCTGAAGGAGGCGACGGAGGGCGGCGCCCGGCGCAAGCTCATCGTCACCGACGGCGTCTTCTCGATGGACGGTTACGTCGCCCCGCTCGACGAGATCTGCGACCTGGCCGAGCGCTACGACGCCATGGTCATGGTCGACGACTCGCACGCGGTCGGCTTCGTCGGCCCCGGCGGGCGCGGCACCCCCGAGCTGCACGGCGTGATGGACCGCGTCGACATCATCACCGGCACCCTCGGCAAGGCCCTCGGCGGCGCGTCCGGCGGCTATGTCGCCGCCCGCGCCGAGATCGTCGCCCTGCTGCGCCAGCGCTCCCGCCCGTACCTCTTCTCGAACACCCTCGCCCCGGTGATCGCCGCCGCCTCCCTCAAGGTCCTCGACCTCCTGGAGTCCGCCGGCGACCTGCGCGACCGGCTGCGCGCCAACACCGAGCTGTTCCGGACCCGGATGACGGCGGAGGGCTTCGACATCCTCCCCGGCGACCACGCCATCGCCCCCGTGATGATCGGCGACGCGTCCGAGGCCGGCCGCATGGCCGAGCTGCTCCTCGAGCGCGGTGTGTACGTGATCGGCTTCTCGTACCCGGTCGTGCCGCAGGGCCAGGCCCGCATCCGCGTCCAGCTCTCCGCCGCCCACTCCACGGAGGACGTGAACCGGGCCGTCGACGCCTTCGTCGCGGCCCGCGCGGCGCTGAGCGCCTGAGCGACCGAGGGGCTGAGCGCCTGAGCGCCCGAGCCTCAGATGGTCTGAGCGCCTGAGCGTCCGACCGACGCGACAGCGCGCACGCGCGCGTGGGGCCTGCCTCGGCCGAGGCAGGCCCCACGGCCTGCGAAAATGGGTAGATGATCGAAGCACGGCGGTTGCACATCCTCCGCGCGGTGGCCGACCACCGCACGGTCACGGCGGCGGCCGCCGCGCTCTACCTCACCCCCTCCGCCGTCTCCCAGCAGCTCGCCGCCCTGGAGCAGGAGACCGGCCACCGGCTCGTCGACCGCAGCGCGCGCGGTGTACGCCTCACCCCTGCCGGCGAGATCCTGCTCAGCCACGCCAACGCGGTCCTGGCCCAGCTGGAGCGCGCCGAGTCCGAACTCGCCGCCTACAGCTCCGGCGACGCCGGTACGGTCACGGTCGCCGCCTTCGCCACCGGCATCGGCCTCGTGGTGGCCCCCGCCCTCCGGGCCCTGGCCCGTACCGCGCCCGGCATCCGGGTCCGGGTGCGGGACGCCGAGGGCGACGAGAGCCTGCTCATGGTCCTGGACCGGCAGGTGGACGTGGCCGTCGCCGTCGAGTACCGGGGTGCCCCCGGCGAGGACGACGCCCGGCTCACCCGCCTCCCGCTCTACTCCGAACCGTTCGACGTGGTCCTGCCCCCCGGCCACCCCCTCGCCGGGGACGAGCGGGTCGCGCTCGCCGACCTCGCCAAGGACACCTGGATCGGGCAGTCCACCGGCAACCCCTGCCATGACGTCACCGTCCTGGCCTGCGAGTACGCGGGCTTCGCCCCTCGCTTCGCGCATGTCTCCGACGACTTCCGCGCCGTCGTCGCCCTCGCCTCGGCTGCCGCCGGAGTGGCACTGGTCCCGCGCTCCGCCCTCCGCGGGACCGACCTCAGCGAGGTGGAGATCCGCCCGGTGGACGGGGTGGCACCCACCCGGCGGGTGTTCGCGGCGGTACGGCGAGGGGCCGAGGAACACCCCCTGATCAGCCCCTTCCTCGCCGAACTGCGCACGGCGGCAGCCCCTCAGACGGTCGTCCCGCCGGTGTCCCCGTAGGCCACCGTCTTTCCTCCCACGAACGGCAGCAGCGCGTCGGCCTCCTGTACCAGGGCCGCCCGGTCGGCCGCGCCGAGCGGGCGGAACGGGGTCAGCCGGAGCGTCCCCGCCGCCAGGGACCATGTGCCGCGCACCCGGCCGTCCACCAGGAAGGTGGGCAGCACCCGTGCCTGGCCGGGCATGACCCTCCTCCGGTCCTCGTCACCGATGATCCGGGTCCGGTCAACGTGGCCGAGCAGGACGTTGTCGAAGGCGGGCAGCAGCCGTACGGGAGCGGGCGTCTCGGGGTCCGGCAGCTCGGCGTCGGCCAGATCGATCAGCTCTCTGCCGTCCGGACCGGCGTACCGGCGCAGTTCGGCCGCCATCCCCGCGACGACCTCACCGAGCCGGGTCAGTCCGCACCAGGCCTGGACGTCCTTCACCCCGGCCGGGCCGAACGCGGCCAGATAGCGGCGGATCAGCGCCGCCGCCGAGCCCTCGGCGGAGGACGGCGGGACCATCGGCCGTCCCAGCCAGGCCTCGGCGGGCGTGACCGACACCGCCGACCGGTTCCCCCACGAGCCCCAGTCGCCGGTGGCCACGTCGTGGACGAGAGGCGTGCGCAGCTCCACCTCCCCGGCCAGAATCCGGCCGTCGCGGCCCGGATGGCGCCCCGCGAGCCGCCGGGCCAGCTCCTTGCGCGACAGCGTCCCCCCTCCGAGCAGTTCGAGCCCCTCGGCCACCAGGGCCGCCGGGTCCAGGGCCGTCCTGTTCCGGGTGAAGTGCGGCGCGCCGGCCGTACGGTCGAGCACGGGCTGAAGCAGGGGCCGCAGCCGACGGAAGTCCTCGGACGCCGTCAGGTGCTGGGTACTGCGGAGCAGACCGGAGCGGACCACCCGCCGGTCCTCAAGCAGCGCGGTGAGCCCGGACGGCGTGAAACCGTCGATCCTGCTCCACAGCCCGACGTACGGCCAGTTGGGCTCCTGCGCCTGCACGGCGACCAGCCGCCCGATCACCTCCAGGGGAGTGCGATCGGTGCGCCCCAGCAGGAACTGGCGTTCCAGAAGTGCCCGGTTCAGGGCCCGGTGCGAGAGGGCGGTCACGACAGCCGCACCGATACGTTGCCCCGGTAGGCACCGCCCAGCAGGGAGAGGAACGCCTGTGGCACGTCCTCGATGCCACCGTCGACCACGGTCTCCGGGTAGACGAAACGGCCCTCGCCCAGCCAGCGGCCGAAGTGCTCGCTCCAGGCCGCGATCTGGTCCGGCGTGTGGTGACAGGAGAACGGCAGCAGCTCGACGCCCCGGGCCTGCGCCGCCGCGCGGTCGGGCTGCGGGAAGCGCCGCGCCGCGTCGCCCAGCTGGCTCGACAGCGATCCGCAGAGGGCGAAGCGCGCTCCGGGCCGGGCCGCACTCAGCGCGCCCCGGTACTGCTCGCCGCCGACGAGGTCGAAGAAGACCGTGATGCCGTCGGGCGCGAGCTCCGCGAGCCGGTCGGCCGTGGGACCGTCGTGGTAGTCGAACGCGGCGTCGTAGCCGAGCTCGTCCACCAGGTACGCGGCCTTCGCCGGGCTGCCCGCGCTTCCGATCACCCGCGCCGCGCCCAGGCACGTGGCGATCTGCCCGGCCAGCGAGCCGACCCCGCCCGCCGCACCCGAGACGAAGACCACGTCACCCTCACCGACGCCCGCCACCTCGGCCATCCCGTAGTACGCCGTCGGGCCCTGCGCGAGGTGATGGCCGAGGTCGGGGAAGAGACCGCGGTCGAGCCTGCGGTACGCCCCGGCCGGACCCGCCGAGTACTCGCTCCACCCGGTCATCGACCGGACCAGGTCCCCGACCGCCAGGTCGGGGCTGTCGGACCGCACCACGGTCCCGATCGCCGCGACCCCCACCCGCTGCCCCGGCCGCCAGGCCGGGACCGGGATGGTGCAGTCGGCCCGCATCAGCTCCAGGTAGGTCGCGGCGAGCCCGACGCGGTCGGTGCGCACCAGGACCTCGCCGTCCACCTCGGTCGTCGCGACGGTGAAGTCTTCGAGCGCGGGGGTGCCGGTGATCCGGTCGGTCAGCTGGATCTCACGGGTGATCATGTGTCGGTCCTTGCTTCGGTGGCGTCCGTCGAGATCGACTCTAGGGAGGCTTCCGGTCAGTTTCCGGCCGGAAGCCGGGGGAGGATGTCGGCATGGCGAACACCAGCTCACGGACCCTCAGACTGCTCTCGCTGCTGCAGACCCATCGGCACTGGCCGGGCCTGGAACTGGCCGACCGGCTCGGGATCTCCGAGCGGACGCTGCGCCGCGACGTCGAGCGGCTTCGCGAGCTCGGCTACCCCGTCGGTGCCGCACGGGGCACCGACGGCGGCTACCAGCTCGCGCCCGGCGCCGTCCTGCCGCCACTGCTGCTGGACGACGAGGAGGCGGTCGCCCTCGCGGTGGGCGTCGGCGACGCGGCGCAGAGCGGGATAGCGGGGATGGAGGAGGCCTCGCTGCGCGCGCTCACCAAACTGGTGCGGGTCCTGCCGCCCCGGCTGAGGACCAGGGTGGACGCCCTGCGGGCCGTGACCGTCTCCGCCGGCACGTCCGGGCCGGTCGTCGGCGCGGGGGTGCTCACCGCGGTCGCCCAGGCCTGCCGGGACGAGGAGCGGCTGCGGTTCGGCTATGCGGCCCGGGGCGCCGCACCTGCCGAGCGCGAGGTCGAACCGCACCGCGTCGTCGCCCTCGGCGGACGCTGGTACCTGGTCGCCTACGACCTGGGCCGGCACGACTGGCGCAGCTTCCGTCTCGACCGGCTGACCGGTCCGAGGGCGACCGGAGCGCGGTTCCGGCCACGCGCGCTCCCGGCCGAGGACGCCGTGGCCTTCGTCCGGACGGCGAGCGGCGCCCCGGCCCCGTACACGGTCGAAGTCCTCGTCCACGCGCCCTCCTCGCGGGTGCGGCAGGTCGTCGGCCACTGGGGCACGGTCGAACAGCTCGGTCAGGACAGCTGCCGGCTCACCATGACGTCGACGACCCTCGACTGGCCGACGCAGGCGCTGGGGAACCTGGGCGCGGAGTTCGAGGTGCTGGGGCCGCCGGAGTTCGCCGCGCATGTACGGGAGTGGGGCGCCCGGTTCGTGCGGGGCGCGGGCGCATCTGCCTGACCTCGCCCGGCCCTGACCGGCGGAAGGTGTCCGGCGCCTCTCCAGGCGCGCGCCCTCGCCCGGCGACGCGGGTCAGTCCGCCGAGCGGATCCAGCCCACCGCCTCGACCCGGGCGCCGTCCGCCGGGCGGGCCTCGTCGAAGAGCGGGCGTCCGTCCGTGTCCAGGAGCCGCATCCCGGCGATGTACACCCCACGGCCGACGTACCGCCCGGCCGTCGTGAACCGCCAGCGGAGCCGTACGGGGGTGGCGAGCGGCTTCGGCACCTCGGCCGTCAGCCGGTGCCAGACCCGCCCCGACCAGCCGCCGACCGCCCCCGACGGGTGCGGTTCCGGCGCCTCTCCCGGGCGGTCGGTCACGAAGGGCAGCGGCTCCCACGTCGCCCCGCCGTCGCGGGAGGCTTCCAGGAGGACGGCGCCCGCGCCCGGCACCGTGTCCCACCACAGCGCGCACTCCCCACGCGCCGCGCCCGGCACCGGGGGCAGGGTGAGCGTGCCGGTGGCGCCGGGCGTCATGCCGGAGAACCAGGCGGTACGGCCCCGGGGCGGCCGTACGGCGACGGCTCTGGCCAGGTGGTTCGCGGCGGCGACCCGGGGCGCGGAACCGGAACGCCAGGAGCGCACCGGGTGCACGGAGTTGCCCAGGACGATCAGGAACGTGTCGGTCGTCGGGTCGAGGACGAGACCGGTACCGGTGAAGCCGGTGTGTCCGGCCGTCCGTGGCGTGGCCATCGCGCCCATGTACCAGTACTGCTGGAGCTCGAAGCCGAGCCCGTGCGCGTCGCCGGGGAAGGCGGTGTTGAAGTCGGTGAACATCAGCTCCACCGAGGCGGGGGAGAGGATGCGGGCGGGGCCGTACGCGCCGCCGTTGAGCAGGGTGCGGGCGAGGACCGCGAGGTCCCGGGCGCGGGAGAAGACCCCGGCGTGGCCGGCGACCCCGCCCAGGGCGTAGGCGTTCTCGTCGTGGACCTCGCCCCACACCATGCCCCGGTCGAGCCCGGACCACGGCGGCCGGGCGTCCTCGGTGGCGGCGATCTCCGGGCGCCAGGAGAGCGGTGGACCGAACCGAGTGCGGTGCATCCCGAGCGGAGCGGTGATCTCGTCGTGGAGCAGGGTGTCCAGACCGTGACCGGTGATCTCCTCCAGGAGCAGCTGGAGCGAGATCAGGTTCAGGTCCGAGTAGAGGTACGCGGAACCCGGCGCGTGCACAGGCGCCTCTTGCCACAGCAGCCGCAGCTTTCCCTCCCGTGTCGGTTCCCGGTACAGCGGGATCTCGGGCCGGAACCCGGAGGTGTGGGTGAGCAGCTGCCGGACCGTCACCTCCTCCTTCCCGCCGCCGCCGAACTCCGGCAGATACGCGGTGACCCTCGCCTCCAGGTCGAGCGCCCCGCGTTCGATCTGCCGCACCGCGAGGATCGAGGTGAAGAGCTTGGAGACCGAGGCCAGGTCGAAGACGGTGTCCTCGGTCACCGGGATCCGCCGCTCCGGCGGCAGCTCGACGCCGGTGTCCGTCCTCTCGTCGTACGCCGCGTACCGCACGGCCGTGCCGATCGCCCGGTGCAGGGCGACGGTTCCGCCGCGCCCGGCGAGCAGCACGGCGCCCGCGTACCAGGGGTGGTCGGGGGAGGGGCGGAGGAAGGACTCGGCCTCCGCGACCAGCCGGCGAAGGGGAGCGGTCAGCAGCCCGGCCTCACGGGCGGACCCCCACCGGAGCGTGGTCCGCCGCGACCCGTCCCCGCCCCCGGCCCCGGCTGTGCTCCGGGCCTCGCCCTCGCCCCCGGCCCCGGCTGTGCTCCGGGCCCCGCCCTCGCCCCCGGCCCCGGCTGTGCTCCGGGCCCCGCCCTCGCCCCCGGCCTCGCCCCCTGCCCCGGTCTCCGGTCCCGGCCCCCGCTCCGACCCGGCCCCCATCGCCACCCCAGCCACCTCCCACGACGTGTACTTCCTCCACCCTCCCCCACCCCCGGCGCCCCCGGAACCGCGACAGGCGGGCGAGGGCGGTCCGACAAAGAATCTGACGATGCATCAGAAAACCTCTTCCCTCCGGCGCGCCGCTGCGGCATCCTGCCGCCCATGAAGACGGAGCTGAGTCGCACACTGGGGATCGAGCACGCCATCTTCGGCTTCACGCCCTTCCCCGCGGTCGCCGCCGCACTCACCAGAGCCGGCGGGTTCGGAGTCCTGGGCGCGGTCCGCTACACCGCCCCCGACGACCTCGCCCGCGACCTCGACTGGATGCAGGAGCACACCGACGGCCTGCCCTACGGCCTCGATGTCGTGATGCCCGCCAAGAAGGCGGTCGAAGGCGTCGGCGAGGCCGAGATCGAGGCGATGATCCCCGAAGAGCACCGGGCGTTCGTCCGTGCCACCCTCGCCAAGCACGGGGTGCCCGAACTCGCCGAGGGCGAGGCCTCCGGCTGGCGGATCACCGGCTGGATGGAGCAGGTCGCCCGCAACCAGCTCGACGTGGCCTTCGACTACCCGATCAAACTCCTCGCCAACGCCCTCGGCTCGCCGCCCCCGGACGTCGTCGCCCGCGCCCACGACCACGGCGTCCTGGTCGCCGCCCTGGCCGGCAGCGCCCGCCACGCCCGCCACCACGCCGAGGCCGGTATCGACGTCGTCGTCGCCCAGGGGTACGAGGCCGGCGGCCACACCGGCGAGATCGCCTCCATGGTCCTCACCCCCGAGGTCGTCGACGCCGTGTCCCCGCTGCCCGTGCTCGCCGCCGGCGGCATCGGCAGCGGCGAGCAGATCGCCGCCGGACTCGCCCTCGGCGCGCAGGGCGTGTGGCTGGGCTCGATCTGGCTCACCACCACCGAGGCCGAGCTGCACTCCCGGGCCCTCACCGCCAAGCTGCTCGCCGCCGGTTCCGGCGACACGGTCCGCTCCCGCGCCCTCACGGGCAAGCCCGCGCGCCAGCTCCGTACCGAGTGGACGGACGCCTGGGACGACCCGGCCGGCCCCGGCGCGCTGCCCATGCCGCTCCAGGGACTCCTGGTCGCCGAGGCCGTCTCCCGTATCCAGCGGCACGAGGTCGAACCGCTCCTGGGCACCCCGGTCGGCCAGATCGTCGGCCGGATGAACTCCGAGCGCAGCGTCCAGCAGGTCGTGGACGAGCTGACCCGGGGCTTCGAGAAGGCCGTCGACCGCATCGACCGGATCGCCGGACGGAGCGAGTCATGAGCGCGGGAACCACGGCCGGGCGTCAGGCGCCCGGCGGATTCTGGGCGCAGGCCGCAGAGGACCCCGGCCGTACGGTCCTGGTCGCACCCGACGGCGAGGAGTGGACCGCGGGACGGCTGCACGCCGAGGCGAACCGGCTGGTCCACGGCCTGCGCGCCGCCGGTCTCGAGCGCGGTGACGCCTTCGCCGTCGTCCTTCCCAACGGCCCCGAGTTCTTCACCGCCCACCTCGCCGCCACCCAGGCCGGGTTCTACCTCGTGCCCGTCAACCACCACTTCGTCGGCCCCGAGATCGCCTGGATCGTCGCCGACTCCGGAGCCAAGGTCCTGCTCGCCCACGAGCGGTTCGCCGAGGCGGTGACCCTCGCCGCCGACGAGGCCGGTCTCGCCGCCGGCCGACGGTACGCCGTCGGTACGATCGCCGGCTTCCGCCCGTACGCGGAACTGCTCGAAGGCCAGGACGCGGGACCGCCCGCCGACCGCACCCTCGGCTGGGTCATGAACTACACCTCCGGCACCACCGGCCGGCCCCGGGGCATCCGCCGCCCGCTCCCGGGGAAGCTCCCGGAGGAGACCCATCTCGGCGGATTCCTCGGCATCTTCGGCATCCGGCCGGGAGACGGCAACGTCCATCTGGTCTGCTCGCCGCTCTACCACACGGCCGTGCTCCAGTTCGCCGCCGCCGCCCTGCACATCGGGCACCCGCTCGTCCTGATGGACCGGTGGACGCCCGAGGAGATGCTGCGGCTGATCGACCGGTACGACTGCACCCACACCCACATGGTCCCCACCCAGTTCCACCGGCTGCTCTCCCTTCCCGAGGACGTACGGGAGCGGTACGACGTGTCCTCGATGCGCCACGCCATCCACGGCGCCGCGCCCTGCCCCGAGCACGTCAAGCGGGCGATGATCGACTGGTGGGGGCGGTGCGTCGAGGAGTACTACGCGGCCAGTGAGGGCGGCGGCGCGTTCGCCACCGCCGAGGAGTGGCTGAAGAAGCCCGGCACGGTCGGCCGGGCCTGGCCGATCAGCGAACTCGCGGTCTTCGACGACGACGGCGTACGGCTGCCGCCGGGCGAACTGGGCACCGTCTACCTGAAGATGAACACCGGCGGCTTCCAGTACCACAAGGACGAGGCCAAGACGGCGAAGAACCGCATCGGGGACTTCTTCACCGTGGGGGACCTCGGAGTCCTCGACGAGGACGGCTACCTCTTCCTGCGCGACCGCAAGATCGACATGATCATCTCCGGTGGGGTCAACATCTACCCGGCGGAGATCGAGGCCACGCTGCTCGCCCACCCGTCGGTCGCGGACGCCGCCGCCTTCGGCATCCCGCACGCCGACTGGGGCGAGGAGGTCAAGGCGGTCGTCGAGGCGGCCGAGGGATACGAGCCCGGCCCCGCGCTCGCCGCCGAGATCCTGGCCCACTGCGAGGACCGCCTCGCCGGCTTCAAGCGCCCCAAGTCGGTGGACTTCGTCCCGCTGATGCCCCGCGACCCGAACGGCAAGCTGTACAAGCGACGTCTGCGCGACCCGTACTGGGAGGGCCACGAGCGCCCGCTGTAGGGTCGCCGACCGCATCATCGGGGAAAGCGCGGCTCCCGGCCGCGCCACCGGCGCCGGCGCGGCTCCGGTGCCAGGGCCGGGAGCAGCTGGGACTCCTCGTGGGCGTGAGCCGGTCCGTGCCGGCCTGGTAGGCGGTGAACGCCGGAACCCGGTCGCACTGCTCGGCGTACAGCCGGTCCCGTTCCTCGCCCTCCGTCACCTCGGCCCTCACCCTCGCGCCGCGCCGTCCCTCCCTCCGCGCCTACCCGCTCTTCGACGGACCGCTCGGCGTCAACGAGCCGGCGGCCCGGCCGGAGGCCGCCCCGAGCACCGTGAGCCTGATCGTCGGCGACCTCGCCGAGAAGGGCGTCCTGGAGCGACCGAGGACCCCGCCGGCCGGCGGCGGAAGATCGTCTCCATCGCCGAAGAGCACCGCCCGGCGATCGGCGGCCGGCTGGGCCGGAGCGCCGGCGCCTGGCGCGCGGCCCTCGCGCCCCTCGGCCCGGCCGAACGCGGGATGTTCGTCGGGACCCTCGCCGCGTACGAGCACGGGCTCGCCGGCCCTGACGACTGAACGAAAACAGGCCAAAGCGCTCTTTGTGGCAGGATACGGATCATGAGTTCGAGCACGGCGTCAATCACACGGCAGTGGACCACCTGGGGGCCGGTGGTGGCGGCGCTTGCGCTCGTGGCGGCCTGGGGGCGCGACCTCCCCGGCTTCGCCGTCGGGCTCATCGCGCTCTGCCTCATGGCCGCCGTCCTCGCGGCGGTCCACCACGCCGAGGTCATCGCCCACCGCGTCGGCGAACCCTTCGGCTCGCTCGTCCTCGCCGTGGCGGTCACCGTCATCGAGGTCGGACTCATCGTCACACTGATGGCCGGAGGCGGCGAGAAGACCTCCAGCTACGCCCGCGACACCGTCTTCGCCGCCGTGATGATCACCTGTAACGGCATCGTCGGCCTGTCCCTGCTCGTCGGCGCGCTCCGCAACCGCGTCGCGGTCTTCAACGCCGAGGGCTCGGGCGGCGCGCTCGCCACCGTCTGCACCCTGGCCACCATGACGCTGGTCCTGCCGACCTTCACCACCAGCCACCAGGGCCCCGAGTTCTCCTCAGCCCAGCTGGCCTTCGCCGCCGTCGCCTCCCTCTGTCTGTACGGCGTGTTCGTCGGCGTCCAGACCTTCCGGCACCGCGACTACTTCCTCCCGGTCCCGCGCCCCGGCCACGAGAGCGACGACGACCACGCCGACCCGCCGACCCTGCGCGAGACCTGGACCAGCCTCGGCCTGCTCGTCGTCGCCCTCGTCGCCGTCGTCGGCAACGCCAAGCTGATCTCGCCGACCATCGAGGACGGCGTCGAGTCGGCGGGCCTCCCCAAGGCGGTCGTCGGTGTCGTCATCGCCCTGATGGTGCTGCTGCCCGAGACCCTCGCCGCCGTCCGCGCGGCCCGCAGGGACCGCGTACAGACCAGCCTCAACCTCGCCTACGGCTCCGCGATCGCCAGCATCGGACTGACGATTCCGGCGATCGCGCTCGCCTCGATCTGGCTCTCCGGGCCCCTGGTGCTGGGCCTGGGCCCGCTCCATATGGTCCTGCTCGTCCTCACCGGTGTGGTGAGCGCGCTGACCGTGGTGCCCGGACGGGCCACCCTCCTCCAGGGCGGCGTCCATCTCGCGATCTTCGCCGCCTTCATCTTCCTGTCCTTCAGCCCGTGACGGACCTGTTCAGCCAGTGAAGGCCCCGTTCAGCCCCTGACGACCACCACCCGCAGGGCCGGCGAGCGCAGGATGTCCTTCTCGCAGAACCGGGAGGTCACCCAGCGCTCGGCCCCGTACAGCCGGGTCTGGTCGCTGTAGTGCGGCGACGCCGGGTTCGAGGACTGGGAGTACGACAGCAGGGTGCGGGCCACCGGGCAGCGCCCGCCGTCCCAGCCCACCGCCTGCACATGGCTGGTGCCGTGCGCGACCTCCACATAGCCGCCGCCCGCCGCGTTCCACACGGGCTCCGTCTTGTTCCAGATGCCCAGCGACTCGGTGCCGCCGCTGACCGGGATCCGCTCCCCGTTCCGTACGACGAACTGGTGGGCGCCGAGCGGTGCGTCCAGCGGGATGCCCGCGGCCCGCAGCTCCGCCACCGCGTCGGCGAGCGCCTTCGCGAAGCCCGGGGCCGCGGTGTTCACGGTGTGCGGGGTACGCACCGGGTCGGCCGGCGAGAACGGCACCAGCCACTGCTGCGCCGACGGCACCGTCGCCGTGAACTTCCGCCAGAACCGGTCGAAGAGCAGCGCCCCCCGGCTGTCCGTGTTGACGGTACGGTCCCAGGCCTCGATCACCCGACAGGCCTCGGTGTCGTCCGGCAGCGCCGCCGGGCAGGCCCGTGCCACGTCCGCCGCCGCCAGGTCACCGGCCGGTGCCCGGTTGGCGAACTGCTGGCGCTGGAGGTCGGTCACCGTCAGACCGCCGCGCGCCGCCATCGCCGACACATCCTCGACACCGCCCCGGGTACGCAGCGAACGCGGCGTCGCGACCGTTCCGAAGATCCGCTCGTAGCCGGTCAGCGGCCTCTCGGCATTGGCCAGCCAGGCACTGTCGTTGGAGTTCTCCACGTACGGGGCGTCCCGCAGCAGCGGCATCTTCGCCGGGCCGAAGACGCCCGGCTGCACCGCGTCGGGGTCGGAGCCGAGCGCGCAGTCCGACCGGGAGCCGTCGAGCACCGCGACGCCCGAGGCCGGATAGGTGGCCCGGCCGAGCGGGGTGGAGCAGCGCGCGGCGAGCTCATCGGTGATCCGGGGGAGCACCTGCGCCTGCGAGAAGAGCGAGTGGCCCGCCGAGTCCGCCGCGATCGTGTTGACCCAGGGGAGTCCCTGGGTGCGCTTCAGGGTGTCGGCGATGTCCTGCGTAGACCGCGACCTGGCGAAGCCGAGCGCGGTGTCGGAGCCACGCAGATTGGCCGCGTTGGGGTCGTTGAGCGCGTACGCCGTGGTCGTCGTCCACGGCAGCGGGAGCTGCGCGCCGAGGCCGCCGACGACGGGGCCGTACCGGGTCCACCACTGGGTACGGGCGACGGGCGCGCCGCCCTTGACCGCCACCGTCACCCGGCGCGGGGTCATCCGCTCCGGCCTGCCGTCCACCAGATAGGAGGTCGGGTCGCCCGGGGCGAGCGTCAGCTGGTGCAGGTTGAGCGGGACACCGGTGGCGACGGTGTGGCTCCAGGCCACCTTGTCGTTGAAGCCGATGTTGACGACGGCCGTGCCGAGGAGCGAGGCGCCCGAGACGTTCAGCTCGCCCGGGATGGTCTGCTGCGACTGCCAGAAGCGGCGGCCGCCCTGCCAGGGGTAGTGCGGGTTGCCCAGGAGAAGGCCGCGGCCGTTCGCGGTCGCGGCGCCAGAGAACGCGACGGCGTTGGAACCCATGGTGGCGTTCTCGGGCGCGAACAGCGCGCGGGCGGCCTCGGCGGCCTGTTCCGGGTCGGGGATCTCCGGCGCCGCTCCCGCGCGCGCGGCGGCCGGGGCGGTGGCCGGCGGCCGGGCGGCGGTGATGCCGTCGACGGCCCGGCCCTGACCGCCGAGCACCGACACGGCGAAGCCGCGCCGGGCCACGTCGAGCGCGGTCACCGGGCGGACCCAGTCGGCCCCCGCGCAGGCCGGGTCCGTGATCCGGTTCTTCCGCAGCCAGGCGTTGTAGCCGGCCGCCCAGCCCCGCATGAGTTCCTTGAGGTCGCGGCTCGGCCCGGCCGGAGCCGGCGTCCGCAGCAGCTCCTCGACCGTCCCGGCGTCCCTGACGCCGCGGAAGTACAGGTCGCTGGAGAGGTTCGTGGTGGCGGAGGAGAGCGAGCCGTCCGGGGCGGCGTCCGGGCCGAAGGCGCCGGATCGCTCGCCGTTCACGGTGAGGAAGCCGTCCGCGAGCGTGCAGACCTGGTCGGCGGCCTGGGCCCAGCCCGTACCGAAGCCGAGGTTCGCGTAGTCCTTGGCCACGATGTGCGGGATGCCGTACTCGGTGTACCGGATGACGGCCGAAAGACCCCGGTCGGACGGGTGGTGGTCCCGGCCCCCGGAGTCGGCGACGGCGGCGCCGGGCAGCGTGGCGGTGACCACGGCGAGGGCGGCCCCGGCGAGCGCGAGGTGTCTCAGGCGGGTGCGGAGGTGCAACGTGCCTCCCAACGAATGGATGAACACTGCGGGTTGGAACATGCACGCAGTTGCGCGCCCCCTTGTCAACATGCCGTTCGGTATCCGAGGTCCGGGCAGGTGCGGCGCGCCGCAAGCTACTTGACCTCCCGCCCGGTCCGCGCAGAGGATCACCGCATGGAACGACTCCTCAGCCGCACCGTCGACGGTGTCCTGCGCGCGAGTGCCCGGCGCGTGCCCGACCGGATCGCCGTCCGGTACGCCGACCGGACCTGGACGTACGCGGAGCTGGACGCGGCCGTCTCCACCGCCGCCGCCGTCCTGCGGGAGCGGCGGCACGGACTCGCCCTGCCGGAGTACGCCCGGGTCGCGACGTACGGCCACAACTCGGACGCCTACCTCATCGCGTTCCTCGCCTGCGCCAGGGCCGGACTGGTCCACGTTCCGGTCAACCACCACCTGACCGGCGACGACCTCACGTACCTCCTGGAGCAGTCGGACAGCTCGCTCGTGCTCGCCGACCCCGCCCTCGCGGACCGCGTCCCCGACGGCTTCCCGGTCAAGGCGCTGCGGGACGCGCCCGGTTCGCTGCTCGACGCGCTCGCCGAACCGGAGACGTACCTCACCGACCGCGACGCCCGCGATCTCGCCCAGCTGCTCTACACCTCGGGCACCACCGCACTCCCCAAGGGCGCGATGATGACCCACCTCGCCCTCGCCCACGAGTACGCGAGCGCGATCGAGGCCCTCGACCTGAGCGAGGACGACCGGCCGGTGCACGCGCTGCCGCTCTACCACTCCGCGCAGATGCACGTCTTCCTGCTGCCCTACCTCGCCGTCGGCGCCGAGAACACCATCGTCGACGGACCCGACCCCGCCGTCCTCTTCGACCTGATCGAGGCCGGACGAGCCGACAGCCTCTTCGCCCCGCCGACCGTCTGGATCGGCCTCGCCAACCACCCCGGCTTCGCGGACCGCGACCTGTCCGCGCTCCGCAAGGCCTACTACGGGGCCTCGATCATGCCCGTGCCCGTTCTGGAACGGCTGCGCGCCCGGCTGCCCGAACTCGCCTTCTACAACTGCTTCGGCCAGTCGGAGATCGGCCCGCTCGCCGCCGTCCTCGGCCCCGACGAGCACGAGGGCCGGATGGACTCCTGCGGCCGGCCGGTCCGGCACGTCGAGGCCCGGGTCGTCGACGAGGACGGCGAGGACGTGCCCGACGGCACGCCCGGCGAGATCGTGTACCGCTCACCGCAGCTGTGCGACGGCTACTGGCGCAAGCCCGAGGAGACGAAGGCGGCCTTCCGGGACGGCTGGTTCCACTCGGGCGACCTCGCCGTACGCGACGCCGAGGGCTACCTCACGATCGTCGACCGGGTGAAGGACGTCATCAACTCCGGGGGAGTCCTGGTCGCCTCACGTCAGGTCGAGGACGCGCTCTACACCCACCCCGGCGTCGCCGAGGTGGCCGTGATCGGCCTCCCCGACGAGCGCTGGATCGAGGCGGTCACGGCGGTGGTCGTCCCGCGCGGAGATGTCACCGAGGCGGAACTCCTCGCCCACGCGCGCGAGAACCTGCCCCACTTCAAGGCCCCGAAGCGCGTCCACTTCACCCCGGAACTTCCGCGCAACGCGAGCGGCAAGATCCTCAAGCGCGAACTCCGCGACCGCCTGGCAGAGGCCTGACACGACATCGGTCCCCCTCACGTCACGGCGCGCCCCCGGGCCTCCGCCCCGCGGCCAGGAGACCTTCCGCTCTGCCCAGCAGTGTGTCCAGTACGACCGGATAGGCGCTGTCGTTCATCCGGTCCGCCAGCAGCGGTGCGGTGGCGGCGATGTGGGGATGGGTCTCGGCGGGCAGCCGGGCGTACGTGGAGGTCCACATCTCCTCGTCCGCCTCCCTGACCTCGTCCTTGATGGCCAGCGCGCCCGCGTCCAGGGCCGCGAAGGCCAGTGCCAGGTCGATGAACGCGTGGTAGACGCCCACCGCGTCCGCGTCGCCGAAGCCGGCCCCGCGCAGGACGCCGAGGATCGTCTCGTCCACCTCGATCTCCCGGGGACGGCCGGTGACACGGCTGGCGGTCAGCAGGGCGGCCTGGGGGTGGGCGAGGTAGGAGGCGTGGATGGCGAGCCCCAGGGCGCGTAGGTCGGCACGCCACGCCCCGGTGGCCGTCCAGCTGTCCAGGGCCCGGCCCATCAGCTCCTCGCCGATGGCCCGGGTCAGCCCGTCCAGGCCGGCGAAGTACCGGTAGACGGTGCTCGGGTCGGCGCCGAGAGCGGCGCCGAGCCGGCGCGCGGTCAGCCCGGCGCTCCCGTGCTCGCGCAGCATCCGCAGCGCCGTCCGCACGATCAGCCGCTCCGACAGGACGGTGCCCTGCCGGGTCGGCCGTCGCCTGCGCCGCTCCGTCTCCGGCACCACCTTCTTCGGCATCCCGCCACCCTCTCCGGTCCTTATGCCAACGCCGTAGACCTTAACCGCCGGAGTCGTGTTCCATCGAGGCGTTCCCGGGCATTCCGCCGGGACGGACTCGACGAAATGGTGTGTGACATGCGTGTACTTCTCGTGGGTGCGGGCGGCGTCGGAACCGCCGTCACCCGTATCGCGGCCCGTCGCGACTTCCTGGCCCACATGGTCGTCGCCGACTACGACCTCGCCCGCGCGGAGGCCGCGGTGGCCGCGCTCGGCGAGGAGGAGAGCCGGTTCAGCGCCCACCGCGTGGACGCCTCCGACGAGGCGGCGGTCGGTCGCCTCCTCATCGAGCAGAACTGCGACGTGCTGCTGAACGCGACGGACCCCCGCTTCGTGATGCCGCTGTTCAACGCGGCGCTGGCCGCGGGCGCGCACTATGTCGACATGGCGATGTCGCTGTCCGTGCCGCACCCGACCGCGCCCTACGAGCAGTGCGGGGTCAAGCTCGGCGACGAGCAGTTCTCCCAGGCCGAGGCCTGGGAGAAGTCCGAGCGCCTGGCCCTGGTCGGCATGGGCGTCGAGCCGGGCATGTCGGACGTGTTCGCCCGCTACGCGGCCGACGAGCTCTTCGACGAGATCGAGGAGCTCGGCGTCCGTGACGGCGCCAACCTCACCGTCGAGGGCTACGACTTCGCGCCCTCCTTCAGCATCTGGACGACCATCGAGGAGTGCCTCAACCCGCCGGTCGTCTACGAGAAGGACCGCGGCTGGTTCACCACGGCACCGTTCAGCGAGCCGGAGGTCTTCGACTTCCCCGAGGGCATCGGCCCGGTGGAGTGCGTGAACGTCGAGCACGAGGAGGTCCTCCTGATGCCCCGCTGGGTGGACGCGGGCCGGGTGACGTTCAAGTACGGGCTCGGTGACGACTTCATCGCCAAGCTGAAGACCCTGCGCGAGCTGGGCCTCGACTCGACGGCGAAGGTCACCGTCGCCGGCGCGGACGGGCCGGTCCAGGTCTCCCCGCGCGACGTGGTCGCCGCCTGCCTGCCCGACCCGGCCACGCTGGGGGACCGTATGAAGGGCAAGACCTGCGCGGGCACCTGGGTCAAGGGCACCAAGGACGGCGCCGCGCGCGAGGTCTACCTCTACCACGTCGTCGACAACGAGTGGACGATGCGCGAGTACGGTTCCCAGGCCGTGGTCTGGCAGACCGCCCTCAACCCGGTGATCGCCCTGGAGCTGATCGCCAACGGTACGTGGAAGGCGAGCGGCGTCCTCGGCCCCGAGGCGCTGCCGCCCCGCCCGTTCCTCGACCTGCTCGGCGCGTACGGCTCCCCGTGGGGGCTCCGCGAGGAGATCTGAACCCGACCGCCCCTCGGGTGGGCGACCGAGGGCGCGCGTCCTACTCGGACGCCCCCTCGGGGCCGCGGTCCCTCAGGTCCACGATGCGCTTGATCTTGCCCACCGAGCGTTCCAGTGTCTCGGGGTCGACCACCTCGACCCCGACCGACACCCCGACGCCGTCCTTGACGGCCGCCGCGATCGTCCGGGCCGCCTGCTCGCGGTCCTCGTCCGTCGCCCCGGGGCGGGCCTCGGCACGGACGGTCAGGGCGTCGAGGCGGCCCTCGCGCGTCAGCCGCAGCTGGAAGTGCGGGGCCACCGCCGGAGTGCGGAGCACGATCTCCTCGATCTGGGTGGGGAAGAGGTTCACCCCGCGCAGGATGATCATGTCGTCGCTCCGTCCGGTGACCTTCTCCATCCGCCGGAACACCCGCGCCGTCCCCGGCAGCAGCCGGGTGAGGTCCCGGGTCCGGTAGCGGACGATCGGCATGGCCTCCTTGGTGAGGGAGGTGAAGACGAGCTCCCCCTCCTCGCCTTCGGGGAGGACCTCGCCGGTGAACGGGTCCACGACCTCCGGGTAGAAGTGGTCCTCCCAGATGTGCAGGCCGTCCTTGGTCTCCACGCACTCCTGCGCCACACCGGGGCCGATCACCTCCGACAGGCCGTAGATGTCGACCGCGTCGATCGCGAAGGCCTCCTCGATCTCCTTCCGCATCGCCTCCGTCCACGGCTCGGCGCCGAAGACGCCCACCTTCAGGGAGGTCGACCGGGGGTCCACCCCCTGCCGCTCGAACTCGTCGAGGAGGGTGAGCATGTACGAGGGCGTCACCATGATCACCTCGGGCCGGAAGTCCTGGATCAGCTGCACCTGCCGGGCCGTCATGCCGCCCGAGGCGGGGATCACCGTGCAGCCCAGGCGCTCCGCGCCGTAGTGCGCGCCGAGTCCGCCGGTGAACAGGCCGTACCCGTACGCCACGTGGACCTTGTGCCCGGGGCGGGCGCCCGCGGCGCGCAGGGACCGGGCCACCATGTCGGCCCACATGTCGAGGTCGCCCTCGGTGTAGCCGACGACGGTCGGCCGTCCGGTGGTGCCGCTGGAGGCGTGGATGCGCCGGACCTCGGACTGGTCGACGGCGAACATCCCGAAGGGGTACTGGTCGCGCAGGTCCGCCTTCGCGGTGAAGGGGAAGCGGGCCAGGTCCGCGAGCGTACGGCAGTCGTCCGGGGTCACCCCGGCCGCGTCGAAGGACCGCCGGTAGAAGTCCACGTTCTCGTACGCGTGCCGCAGGGTGGCGCGCAGCCGCTCCAGCTGGAGGACCGCCAGCTCCTCGCGTCCGAGCCGTTCGCCGCTGTCCAGCAGTTCCGTCATCGCGCCACTCCTCCACGGTCGTAAAACGGACGACCGATCATTCGGTAGTCCGTTCGGGATCAGTAAAACCGGAGGTACCCGGGGGTTGGCAAGGGGTCGTGCACCGGATATCGGTCCGGAGCCCGGTCCACGCGCGCGGACCACGGCATTCACTCCGACATCACGCCTTTGTGTGCTTTCCGGCGGGTACGGTCGGCCGCACCGGTCACGGAGGGAAGGACTGGAGCGCCCCCGACGTCAGGGAGACAGGGTCCCCCGCATGCTCGACACACACGTACCCGGCACCGCCGACGCCCCCCAGGTCCACTTCTGGGCCGTGCCCGACCTCACCGGTCTCGACTTCGACCCGCTGCTCGCCAAGCTGCTCCACGAGGACCCCGTCACCCGGGTCCGGCTGCCGCACGGTGAGGGCCACGCCTGGCTCGTCACCCGGTACGAGGACGTCAAGTTCGTCTCCGTCGACCCCCGCTTCAGCCGCCATGCCGTCCGGGGCCGCTCCATCACGCGCGTCGCCCCCCACTTCATCCCGATGGAGGGCGCCGTCGGCTTCGCCGACCCGCCCGACCACACCCGGATGCGCGGCGTCGTCGCCCGCGCCTTCAGCGTCCGCGCCCTGCGCTCCCTGCGCGAGCACGCCCAGGACGTCATGGACCGCCTCCTCGACCGCGTCGAGGAGCACGGGGCCCCCGCCGACCTCATGGAACTCGTGAACCGGCCGTTCCCGCTCGTCATGGTCAGCGCACTCATGGGCGTGCCCGAGGGCGACCGGCCGCTGATGGCCCGCTGGTCCGACGCCCTCCTCTCCGCCGGCGCCGGACGCGAGGCCGGCGAGCGGGCCAAGGCCGACATGGGCCGCTACTTCACCGAACTCGTCGGCCGCAACCACGGCACCGGCCAGGAGACCCTCGCCGCCGTCCTCGCCGACGCCGTCGACGACGAGACCCTCACCGAGCACGAGGCCGTCGGCCTCGCCGTGCTCATCCAGATCGGCGGCGCCCACGCCGTCCGGAACAACAGCGCCAACATGGTGTACGCGCTGCTCACCCACCCCGAACACCTCGCCCGGCTGCGCGCCGAACCCGGGCTCGTACCGCAGGCCGTCGACGAACTCCTCCGCTACATCCCCCACCGCAACGCCGTGGGCCTCTCCCGGATCGCCCTGGAGGACGTCGAGGTCGGCGGGGTCACCATCCCGTCCGGCGACCCGGTCTACGTCTCCTACCTGACCGCCAACCGCGACCCCGCCGTCTTCCCCGACCCCGAACGGCTCGACTTCGACCGCGGCTACAACCCGCACGTCGCCTTCGGCCACGGCCCCCACTACTGCCCCGGCTCCGCCCTCGCCCGCATCGAGTCCGAGATTCTCGTCGAGTCCCTGTGGACCCGCTTCCCGGACCTCCGCCTCGCCGTCCCGGAGGACCAGCTGCGCTGGCAGCGCGGAGCTCTCATCCGCGGCCCCGAGACCCTCCCGGTCATCTGGTGAGAGGAGCGCGAACCCCGTCACCGCCACCGCGACCGGACCGGGCGGCGGCCTCATCGTGCCGCCCGGCCACGGCAGGACCTTCACCACCGCCGCCCAGCACGTCACCTTCTCCCGCCGGGCTGCCCGCACGCCTTCGCCAACCCCACCGGCGAACCCGTGCGCATGCGGTTCCAGGCCTCGCCGCCGCCATCACCCCGCTGCGGCACGACGCGGGCCGGGCGGGGCGGACACCGGCCGGTGCGGAAGCGGATACGGAGGTTCCGGCGGCCCGGTAATCCCGTTGCCCGGCCACCGCCCCCGGTGCTGGAGTGACCCGCATGGAACCCCAGCACCTCCGTGACCTGTACGACCGTCAGCTGCGCCGCGAGGCCCGCCCCGACGGCCCCGGCTGCCGGATCGAACGCGTCGGCGACGTCGTCCGCCAGACCGGACCCGCACACGCCTGGAACGGAGTGCTCTGGTCCGGCCTCGGCGACGGCGACGCGGACCGCGCCGTCGCCGAGCAGATCGAGCACTACCGGGCGGCCGGGCTGTCCTTCGAGTGGAAGCTGTACGCCCACGACACCCCCGCCGACCTCGGCGACCGGCTCCTCGCCGCCGGATTCACCGCGGAGGACCCCGAGACCCTGATGGTCGCCGAGGCCGCCGCGCTGCCCGGTGACGTCCCGCTGCCCGAGGGCGTCGAACTGCGCGCCGTCACCGACGAGTCCGGCGTACGCCAGGTGGTCGAGGTCCACGAGCGCGCCTTCGGCACCGACAGCGCCCACATCGGACGCCAGCTCCTGGACCGGCTCGCGGCCGACCCCGACACCGTCACCGCCGTCGTCGCCCTCGCCGCCGGGGAACCCGTCAGCGCGGCCCGCCTCGAACTCTGCCCCGGCACCGACTTCGCCGGGCTGTGGGGCGGCGGCACCGTCGAGGGCTGGCGGGGCCGCGGCCTCTACCGCGCCCTCGTCTCCCACCGCGCCCGCATCGCGGCCGAACGCGGCCACCGCTACGTCCAGGTCGACGCGGCCGACACGAGCCGGCCCATCCTCCACCGCCTCGGCTTCCTGACGCTCACGACCACCACTCCCTATACGTACGGCGGTTAGGGCCTGTCCCTCGGATCGTGCCGGGCGCGCGGGGCCCTCGCCCATGGGACCGGCCGGCCGCGCGGGAACGGTAGGGTGCCGTCCGGTAATTGAGGTCTGCGTGGGGAGACACGGGTTCATGGGTGGTCAGCAGTCGGATCGGGGCGGCGCGGGCGAGGTCTTCCAGGCGCTCGCGGCGGACGATCCCACCACGGTCGCCGGGTACCGGCTGGCCGCCAGGCTCGGGGCCGGCGGCATGGGGAAGGTGTACCTCTCGTACACGCCCGGCGGACGGCCCGTCGCGATCAAGCTGATCCGGCCCGAGTTCGGTGAGGACGCGGAGTTCCGCCGCCGGTTCGCCCAGGAGGTGCGCTCCGCTCAGCGCGTGCAGGGGCTGTTCACGGCCCCCGTGATCGACGCCGACCCCGAGGGCGCGCAGCCCTGGCTGGCCACCGCCTACGTCCCGGGCCCTTCGCTCGCCGACGCGGTCGTCACCCACGGGGCGCTGCCCGTGGAGACGGTGCTGCTGCTCGTCGCCGGGATGGCCGAGGCCCTGCACGTGATCCACGGCGCCGGGATCGTCCACCGCGACCTCAAGCCGTCCAACGTGCTCCTGGCCGCCGACGGGCCCCGCGTCATCGACTTCGGCATCGCCCACGCCGCCGACGCCACCTCGCTCACCGGCAGCGGCGTCACCATCGGCACCCCGTCCTTCATGGCGCCCGAACAGGCCGCAGGACGCAAGGTGACCCCGGCGACGGACATCTTCGCCCTCGGCCAGGTCGCGGCGTACGCGTCGACCGGCCTCCCCGCGTTCGGCGAGGGAACCTCGCACGGCGTGCTGTACCGGATCGTCCACGAGGAGCCGGACCTCGGTGCCGTGCCCGAGCGGCTGACCGAGCTGGTCACCCGGTGCCTCGCCAAGGACCCCGAGGCGCGTCCTTCGATCCCCGAGGTCATCGCGCTCTGCCAGGCGGCGAACGCGGCGACGGTGCTCCGCAGGCCCGAGGACTGGCTGCCCGGCGCCGTCTCCGCCGACATCACGGCGCGCGCGGCGGCCCCCGCGCCCCTCCAGACGCCGCCGCCCCCGCAGACCGCCCCCGGTCACCCGCCCACCGCTCCGGCCGGGCCGGCCGCCCCCGGCGTGGCCTACGCCCCGACCGCCCCTTCCGGTCCGACCCCGCCGGTCGCCGCGCCGACCGTCCCGCCCGGCGCGTACGGACCGCCCGCCGCCGGACACCGGCCGGGACCGTACGGCCCGCCGACGCCGCCCGCGGGACAGCCGTACACCGGCGGGCCGCAGCCGGGACAGGGACACCCGGGACAGCCGTACCCCGGACAGCCCCACCCCGCGCAGGCCCACGCCTACGCGCCCACGCAGGGCCCGGTCCCCGCGGCGCACTTCCAGTACCCCGGTGCCCCCGGCCGGCCGATGCCCACGCCCCCCGGCGCCCCGCGCGGCTCCGCCAAGCGCGTCCTGCTCGTCGCCCTGGCCGCCGTACTCGCCTTCGGTGTCGTCGGCGGCGTGACCGCCTACGCCCTCCTGAAGGGCAAGGGGGAGCCGACCGCGTCGGAGAACGACAAGCCGAGCGGCACGGGCGGAGCCACCACGTCCGGCACCACCGGCGGAACCGGAGCCACCGCCGGCACCCCGAGCGAGAAGCCCTCGACCCGGCCCGAACCGACGCCCGCCGACTTCCGGAACATCAACCTCACCGCCGGCTACCACCTGACCCTCGGCGACGAGGTCGTACGGCCCCAGGACGGCGAGGACGGCGAGTACGAACTGTCCTACGACACCGGCGGGTACCTCGACGCCGAGAGCGTCGGCGGCAACCTGGTGCTCCTCGATCCGGGGCAGCGGGGCTCCCTCGCCGTCTGCCGCGCGGAGACCCGCTTCACGCAGAACGTCTACGTGAACAAGCTCTCCCAGGGCCGCCAGCTCTGCGTCACCACCGGCACCGGCCACATGGGCCTCGTCACCGTCAAGGGCATCTCCCCGGAGGAGTCGCCCAGCACCTATCTGACGCTCGACGTGACGGTCTGGCGCAACGCGGCGCCCTCCTCGTAGCCGTACGGGGAAGCCGCCGCGGCGGTCAGGACGTCCAGTGCGCGGGGCGCTCGAAACCCTCCGGGAGGCGGGTCTCGGCGTTCCCGCGCGCCGCGTTCAGCTGCGGCTGGGTCAGGAAGAGCGCGCCGGTGAGGTCCGCTCCCGACAGATCGGCGTCCCGCAGGTCGGCGCCGATCAGGTCCGTGAGCGACAGATCGGCCCCGGACAGATCGGCGGCGATCAGCAGCGCCCCGCGCAGGTCGGTGCCCCGCAGCTTCGCCCCGCGCAGCCGCTTCCCGACCAGATCCGCCCCGCGCCGGCTCTTCGGCCTCCCGCCGGCCGTCGCGCGGACCAGCTCGCTCGTCCGCAGCAGCAGCCGGTTCACATCGGCGCGGACCTCGGGCACGCTCAGTTGCTCCAGCGCGTCCGCCGAGCCCGCCGTCAGCTCCTCGACACGGGCGAGCGCCGTCCGCAGCTCGGCGTGGACCGGGCGGGCGGCCGGACGGCCCACCGCCTCGGTCAGATAGCGCAGCAGCTCGTGCAGCTGCCGCATCACATGGAACACGTCGTACATACGGCCCGCGGTCTCCGGGGCCTCCCGCCAGGACACCCCGCCGAAGGTCACCTGGGACACCTGCTGACCGGCGCCGAAGCAGTCGTACACCGTGCAGCCCTGGAAACCGCTCGTCCGCAGCCGGGTGTGGATGCCGCAGCGGAAGTCGTCCCGCAGGTTCCGGCAGGGCTCGCCGGGGGCCTTGTTCACGGCGAAGTCGGCGGACTTCGCGAAGGGCAGCGCCACGCAGCACAGGCCGAAGCAGTTCGCGCAATCGCCGCGCAGCGCGGCTTCCCGGGTCTCGGGCACGGTGGAACGGTTCCTTCGCTGATCGGGGACGGTCCGCTCACCGTACCGCCTCCCGCCGAAACCGATTGCGGAGATCGCCCCGGGCCGTTGAGGATCGCTGCCATGCCGCATTTCACGACGTACGACGGGACCGAACTCGCCTACCGGGTCACCGGGGAGGGCGAGCCGCTGGTGTGTCTGGCGGGCGGCCCGCCGCGCGACGCCGACCACCTCGGCGGACTCTCCGCGCACCGCACCCTGGTCCTGCTCGATGCCCCTGGCACCGGGGCGAGCGCCGCGCCGGCCGACCCGGGGACGTACCGCTGCGACTGGCGGCCCGGCGACGTCGAGGCGCTCCGCGCCCACCTCGGCCCGGAGCGGATCGACCTCCTCGGCCACTCGGCGGGCGGCGACCTCGCCACCCTGTACGCCGCCGCGCACCCCGGGCGGATCCGCTCGCTCGTCCTCGTCGCCTCCCCGGGCCGCGCGCTCGGCGTCGGGACCACCGAAGAGGAGCGGCGGAGCCACCGGGCGGCCGACGCCCACCACGGCGAGGGCGCGTACGACCCGGAACGGACCCGTCGCGCGCTCGCCGCGCTCACCGCTCCCGTCCTGGTCCTGGCGGGGGAGTACGACGCAGGTCCCACCCCGGCGAAGGCGGCCGAGGCCGCCGCCTGCTTCCCGTACGCCGAACTCGTCGTCCAGCCGGGCGCCGGGCATTTCCCGTGGGTGGACGACGCGGACGCCTTCGTCCGCCCCGTCGCCGCCTTCCTCGACCCCGAGGTGCGTACGGTCACGGTGGACGGCGTGCGCCTCGCCTACCGGGTACGGGGCTCCGAGGGCGCCCCGTCCGTCGTCCTGGTCCACGGGCGCGGCGAGAACAGCACCACGTGGGCGGAGGTCGCGGCGGAACTCGCCGCCGACCACCGGGTGTACGCCGTCGACCTGCGCGGCCACGGACTGAGCGACCGGCCCGGCCGCTACGGCTTCGACGCCTTCCGCGACGAACTCGGCGGCTTCATCGAGGCCCTCGGGCTCGCCCGCGCCACCGTCGTCGCCCACTCGATGGGCGCCGCCGCCGCGTACCTCCTCGCCCAGCGCGCACCGGAACTGATCGGCCGGCTCGTCCTGGAGGAGCCCCCGGTCTTCTTCCCGCTCGACCCGCCGCGCCCGCCGGCCGAGCGGCCCGAGGGGCGGCTCGGCTTCGACTGGGAGATCGTCCCGGCCACCGACGCCCAGCTGAACGCCCCGGACCCCGCCTGGCGGGCGGAGGTCCCGGCGATCGGGGCCCCCACCCTGGTCCTCGCGGGAGGCCCGGCCAGCCACGTCCCCCAGGAGCACCTGACGTGGCTGGCCGAGCACGTTCCCGACGGCCGTCTGGTCACGATCGAGGACGCCGGACACCTCGTCCACACCACACGGCGGGACGCGTTCCTCGGGGCGGTACGGGAGTTCGGCCTGTCGGGCTAGGACCTGTCGTCAAACTCCCGCCTGCCCCACGACGCCTGGCACGCGCTCTCGCCGCACCGGGCGAAAGCCCAAGTACGGTCCAGTACGAGGGCTTCCGCCCGGCACGCCGAGAGCACGCACCAGACGCCGCAGGGCCGCCCTTCGGGCGACGACGGGAATTTGACGACAGGCCCTAGTAGGGCTTGGTCAGGTTCAGTCGTTGGTGGCGTGTCCAGATGAGTGGTTGTGCCGTTGAATCGGATGTGACGCCTGAGGACTTGGCCGCGGTGCGGTGTGATCTGGAGGATTTCGCGGCGGAGGTTTTCGAGCCGTTCGCGCGGAACGATCAGCGTCGGTGGGGGCAGGTCTACCTGCGTGGGCTGCTGACCGACGGGCAGCGTAAGTCGGTCGAGCCGATGGCGGCCCGGCTGGGTGAGGACGGGAACCGGCAGGCCCTGGCCCACTTCATCACCACCAGCCCGTGGGATCCGGCACATGTGCGGGCCCGGCTCGCCTGGAAAATGGAAGCGGCGATCCGGCCGAGTGCGCTGATCTTCGATGACACCGGGTTCCTCAAGGACGGCAACGCCTCGGCGTGCGTGTCCCGGCAGTACACCGGCACCGCGGGCAAGGTCACCAACTGCCAAGTGGGGGTCTCGTTGCACCTGGCGTCCGACCATGCCTCGGCGGCGGTCAACTGGCGGCTGTTCCTGCCCGAGACCTGGGATCCCGCGTCGCCGAAGGCGGACCCCGACAAGGCTGCCCGCCGCACTGCATGCGGCATCCCCGACGACGTCCGGCACGTGGAGAAGTGGCAACTCGCACTCGACATGCTCGACGAGACCCGCTCATGGGGTATCGACGTGCCACTGGCCGTCGCGGACGCCGGATACGGCGACGCCGCGGCCTTCCGGCACGGCCTGCAGGCCCGCGGCCTCAACTACGTGGTGGGGATCTCGACCACCCTCTCGGCCCAGCCCGGCAAGGCAGTGCCGGTGGCCGAGCCCTACCGCGGGAACGGACGGCCCCCCGTTGCGAAGTACCCGGACAAGCCACAGTTGGTGAAACAGCTGGTCATCGCGGCGGGCCGGAAGGCGGCGAAGCCGGTGCAATGGCGCGAGGGCTCCCGGCCCGGCACCGGCCGCAGCGGCTTGAAACGGATGTACTCGCGGTTTGTGACCATGCGGATCCGGCCTGCCGGACGCGAGGTCCGCCAGGCCGTTGACGGCCCGGAGCTGCCCGAGTGCTGGCTCCTGGCCGAGTGGCCGGCCGACCAGGCCGAACCCGTCCAGTTCTGGCTGTCCGACCTGCCCGCCGACACCCCGCTGACCACCCTGGTCCGCCTGGCCAAGCTCCGCTGGCGCATCGAGCACGACTACCGCGAGATGAAACAGGC